>JAZRWA010000101.1:0-16318 GCA_045599485.1 Clostridia bacterium
GTCATCTTTTCGTAGGGGCTCACCCAGATCAGGGCCAGGCCCAGCGTAAGCACACACAGCAAATACCAGCCGATGAAGGACAGCTGCAGCATAAACAGCTCCATGCGATGACCGCGCATCAGCTCCCGGCTGCGGTGCAGGGCATCCATCGCCGAGCATTCCGGCTCCTGACTCAGCACATACGGCACCATGGCGTAGGAATATGCTTTCATGATACCGGGAATGATCAACAACAGGGAGTACAGGGCAATGATGAGGCTGCTGATCAGATGGGCCAGGAAGCAGGTAACAAAATGGGTTTTGAAAGCGTCAAACAGCTGCTCCACCCGCGCCTTTCCTCCGGCGGTGATGGTGGTGCAGATGTACATGGCTCCCACCGCCAGCGGGCCGCTGAGCAGCAGCGAAGCGATGATCCCCAGCAGCGAGGTGTTGGAAAGATTCGTGGAAACGGTAAGTGTCACGGCATGGATGTTGCTTGGCACTTTGCGGGTCAGGGTGATCAGCGGAGAAGAGGTCAAAAGGCCCATCAGCAGCTGGGAGACAACAAGCGCCAGCAGCACCGTGGCAAACTGAGGCTTGAGCAGGCCTTTGGCACGGGTTTTCCATTCGGCACGGTTCATGATATACACTCCTTTTTGTTATAAAACAGCCTTCCGCCGCGCTTCATGCAGCAGAAGGCCTTCTCCTCGGAAAAAAATGGCTCACGATGGCAGCGGATACCACAGATTGTCCAGTTCGTTGCGGATCGCTTCCACATCCGGCATGCCCATGATCGAGCCGCTTGGGCGCAGCTTCATCATCAGTGCCTGAACGATGTATTCCTTCTGGTTGGCGAGCAGAATAAAGTTGGTATGGCTGTTTTGCCTGCGGATCTGTTCAATCATCGCAAAACTGTTGGTACCGGAGAGCGGTATCGCGGTGAAGACCACAGGACAGTCATGTGCCGAGGAAAAAGCAATGGCCTCGCCCGGCGACTCAAACGCTTTGGGCTCCGGTAATTCCGGCTGCTTTTTTCTCAGATACTTGAGGATGTCGACCACTTTGTGCTGCCGCTCGGCAACGTTGTCCACAACCAGCGTAAATTGGTCCTGCATGCTCTCCCCTCCCTTCCACAACCATCATACACTGCCAATCGCACCAAAAGTGTACCAAGAAGGAGAAATAGCAAAATAAGTTCTTCTTTTTTTCAGCTGTTTTTCTTCGATCAGCCGAGGATATCCGCCAGAGTATCCTCCGCCCAGCTGTACTGGCTCATGTACTCGCCGTGGAAAGCGCGGATGGCATAAGCCTCGCCCTTTTCCCAATCATAATAATCACAGAAAAGCAGGTTAACATCCAGCGAATAGGTATTGAAGCCCTTGATGAACACTTCGCCCATGCCCACGCTCTGCAGCGTTTTTTTCAGGTCGGCGCAGCTTTTGCGCAGGTCGGCTTTGTTGTTCACCTCGTTGCTGTCATCCTCATAGATCACGGCACAGATCTCGTTGCTGTTCACCTGCGCGCCGTGGCGGTCCACCAGAAAAGCCAGCAGTTCTTTGGTCTTGTGTCGTTCAAAGTGTACAGGCCGCCCTTCCACATACACCTCAAAATTGCCAAAGCACTGCACCTTCAGCTTTTGCGGCTGCTGCTTCACAGGCAGCGGATAGCGCAGATTCTGCATCTCCTGCGCCACCGCCTCGGCGGTAGCGGGCTTTTGCAGGTAGCCGCTGAAATGCAGCGCCATCGCTTCGACCGCGTAATCCTCATAATAACCGGTCACAAACACAATGTTGGTACGGGGATACAGCTTTTTGACTGCCTTGGCCAGCTCAATGCCCGTCATCACCGGCATCTGGATATCCGCGAACATCACATCGGGTTGATTCTTGCCTGCCCATTCCAACGCTTTGACTGAATTATCAAAGCAGGTCAGTTCACAGTCCGGTACCGCCTTCAGAATGGCTTTTTCCAGCAGCTTCAGCTGCATCTGCTCATCATCTACGGCAATGATCCTCATACTTGTTCCTCCTTCGGAATGTGGATGGTCACAGTCGTGCCCTGACCGATCACACTGTCAATTTCCAGATAACCGTTCACCATTTCCTTGAGGCGGTAACGCGCGCCGTCCAGCCCGATGTGTCTGCGATCGTCTGTATGTTTGGCCGCAGGGTCAAAGCCGGGGCCGTCATCAATGATGCGCACCACATGCTCCCTGGCCGTTTCCTCCGCTGTGACACGCACGGTGGTGGGCTCATATTTGGCGCTGACGCTGTAGCGCACGGCATTTTCCACCAGCGTCTGTAACGTCAGGGCGGGGATGACAAAATTCTTTGTCTGAATATCATACACAATGTTCAGCCGGTTGGGGAAGCGGCGCTTTTCAATGTTCAGGTACTGCTCCACATGGTTCAGTTCGATCTCAAAGGGGATGGGCAGCTTGCTGCCGATAAACTTAAGATTGCCGCGCAAAAAATTGGAAAACTCGTTGGTGGCGCGCTCCGCCTCGGCAGGATCCTCGGTGCACAGAAAGGCGATGGAGGACAGCGCGTTGTACAAAAAGTGCGGCTGGATCTGCGACATCATCAATTCCATTTTGGTCTCGGTCATCTCGGCTTCCCTGCGGGCCAGCAGCGCCTTGTTTTCCAGCAGGCGCTCCCCCTGCGCGTTGTCGATGCGCGTATAGATCAGCATAAACGCCAGACCCGACACGATGCAGCCGCTGGAAAAATCGCAAAAAACATCCAGCACAAAGAAGGCAGTCGGCACGATGATGTAGCCAAGCATCAGCAGCAGCTCATTGAGCGGCATCACGCGGTGGTTTTTGATCAGCTCCACAGCAGCAACCACCGACCAGATGCAGCTGACGGCAAAGGCCAGCGGATACACTTCCGTCATGGCCTCCACGCCATAATCCTTCGTGCTGACCATCCATTCCCGGTTGAGGGAGAAAAACATCAGCACAAGCGCTGCCGCGCCGACCAATGCCACTGTTTTCAGATAGTTTTTTTCATTTTCCGGGCGCGTATGCACCTCGCGATGCGCAAGCGCGTAAATATAAGTGCGAACATACCAACAATACGCCGCGGCCGCCAGATAAGAAAACAGATACTCCAGAAAGATCAGCGTGACAAACAACGCGCGGGGATACACACCGGGCTTCCACAGCCACTCCAGCAAAGCGATCAGCTGCAGACCCGTCACCATCCCGCACTGCGAAATAAACGGCGTGGACATCATCGTTTTGCTCTTTTTTGCCAGGCTGGAGATCAAAAGAATGAGCATATAGAGAAAGCTGACGCCCAGCATGGCGGCGTTCAGCATCTCGCCCTGATACTGCATAGAAACACTCCTCGGTCCGTCAATGACAGGCAAAGCGCCCGATACACAGTATAGCATAAAACCGCGCCCATCGTAAACCGCGATTGTTTCTGTCCTTTGGATAAATCTTTTGTCAAAAATCAGAAAAGCCCGCCGAAAAAATCAGCGGGCAAAATACCGTCAGGCAGTCATTCCTGCACAGCAAAGGCACGGAAGATCAGGTTGACGCCGATGATGACGGCATCCACACCGATATACATGCCGATGGTGATCATGGTGGCAAAGGGATGCATGAAGCTGATCACGCCCAGCGCGACCATCAGAATACCCATCGCCAGCGAAACGCCCCAGTGACGGCTGAACTCACGCAGCATGGCCCGGGCTTTGCGTTCTTCGGAAGTGACAGCCTCATATCGTTCGGCGTCCTTGCCCGCCGAACGCTGCTCAAACGCTTCAAAAATACGGACAGCGCCGGAAAAAACCAGCCACAGGGCCACAAAAGTGGCATATGCGGCTGCCAAGCCCAGCTGAAGCGCCCAGGAGCCCAGCAGCATCACGCCCAGAATGCCCGACAGGATACCGTTTGCCAGCAGCAGCCACGAAACGCCCTGCCTGCGTCCCCGCCACCAGGCTGCCACACAGCAAACGGCTTCCGCCAGCATGGCAATGCCCATCAGGGTCGGGATCAACGTATACGCATCCAGGGGCAGCGTCATACAGCGGATGCCAAAGCCGATGGCCAGCAGACCAAACAAAAAGGAAAGCAGACCGATGATCATTGTTTCTTCCTCCTGACAAATCGCAATACTCTGTTTATACCAGATAACGGGCTCTGAACTGTTTCTTCAGTGACTCATCCACGCCAAGTCCGTGCTCCAGAAAGGCGTCCATTGAGCCATACTGTTTTTCGGCCTCGTCCCACGCCGCCCGCAGATATTCCTCCCGCGCTTCCACCATCGCGCGGCCCGCGTGCGCCAGCTTCGTGTTTTTCGACAGCTTCTGCAGCATCGCCAGCATACCGGCAATTTCATCCTTCAGGCACTCGTTGGTAAACAGATAGTCCCGCAGGATATCCTCCTTGCTGACCCCCAGCACAAGCTGCACCAGCACCGCGCCCCAACCACAGCGGTCTTTTCCGAGGGTGCAATGCCACAGCACCGCGCCATCCTCCACGGCCATGATCGACCGCAGAAAACGGCTGTACTGCGCCCTGGAATACGCTGTCCGCACAAAATCGCGGTACAGATCACACATGGCCCGGCTGCCGGCCGCGTCGCTGTCTGCCGCTTCCATCTGCTTCATTCCCTGCTCGGAGCGGTCCTTTTCCCAGCTGAGCAGCGTCGAATCATCTATGATCGACAGGTGCTTGTATTCACACCCGCCCACGGAAGGTTCCGGCTTTTCCGCCGCTTCCTTCGGGTTTCTGAAATCCACGATCAGGCGCAGCGGTATGCTTTCAAGCAAGGCGATGTCATTTCCGGAAGCCTGATACAATTGCTCGCTGCGCAGCAGCAGACCGCTGCGGATGTGCTTTCCCTCCGCGCCGGTCATGCCGCCCAGATCGCGCAGGTTGTGCAGCTTCTCGCCGCGCAGGGGTTGACTTGTCATCATGTGCTTTCTCTTCCTTGTTTTGATCGAAAAGGACCCCGCGGTGTCCCGCAGGGCCCTTTGTACCGGACCGGTATTTGATCTTACTTGCCGGTGTAGACAAAGTCCATATCGGACAGCACCTTCATGGCAACGGCAATGTCGTTCTCGCTCACGATCTCGCCGTCATTGGCCACGATCAGCATATCGATCATGTAGCCGTGATACAGGGTGACCAGCTCAGCGTAATCGATGACAGCGCTGTTTTCGTTGAGCAGGATCACATCGGTTTCAAACTCGGTCTTCAGCCAGGTCACATTGGCATCATGGTAGTCTTCCATCAGGCTCAGAGTGAAGGCTTCCTGATCGGCTTCCTCCATGTCGTTGAGGCGCTCCAGATCGGCATACTCGTCATCCGGGCAGATCAGCAGCGTCAGCTGGGGGGCGTTTTCCTTGCTCATGCGGATGAGCTTGTACATGCCGTTGTCTTCGACGGTCACTTCATAGTCCGCGGGGAAAACCATGTTCAGGGTCAGGTTGTTGTCGTACACAACAGGGGTCTTGGCGGTTTCAGCCAGGGCGATGCCCATCAGCATCATGACAGCCATAACGATAGCAAGCAGCTTTTTCATAGCGATTATCCTCCTATATCCATCCATTCGGGGTGATTACTGGGCAGCGCCGACGGCTTCGGGCTCGTCGATGTTGAACAGCAGCTCCAGAATCGCGGCTTCCACATCCTCATTCAGCTCCAGCAGGGGGTTAACGTTGTTGGTCAGGATGAAGCCCACATGGCCGTCCGCCAGATCCAGCACCTGAGACCAGGTCTTGCTCTGAGCCAGCACCAGCAGCTGTTCACCAGCCAGGTACTGAGCAGAATAACGGGCGCTGGTGTTGGGGATCCAACGCAGATGCACATAGTTGGAAGGACGGGAAGTCACAACTTCAGCCAGTACGGGATATTCCAGGGGCTTGATCTGGCGCACGGCGGCATCCACATCCTCATAGGTGGGGCCTTCGGGCTTTTTCCAGGGGCCGGGGTTCTTGGTCACCAGGAAGGACTTGGCAACCCACATGTTGGTGCTGTTGCCGGCCTTCTTCCACAGGTTTTCATCATAGGGACGAACCAGGCACCAGTCGCCGTGGGTATCGATCACTTCTACCTGAGTACCATAGGGCAGCTGGAAGAAAACTTCATTGTCGCTGCCGGGGCCGGAGCGCACGTTCAGGGGCTTGCCGTTGCCGGTCTTGACAAAACGGGAATTGGGGTTGCTCACGGCAAAGGCCATGGTAGGCATCAGCATGGCGGCGATCAGGGCCATAAGGAGCAAAACGGAAAGGGTGCGTTTCATAACAATCATTCCTCCTGAAAATCTTTCGTATTGATATCGTCAGCCGTCGTTTGCGGTGGCTTTATCAATCTGACAGTGCCAGTATAACAGGTCAGGTGTACCAAAAGCGTACCTGTAAAAATCAAAAAATGCATTTTTCAATATTTTTTATTTTTTTCAGACAGCAAAAAAGCAGACCCCGCAGCAACGCGGGGTCTGCCGATCCGGGATGACGGTTTGTTTCGGACGGTCAGCTGTCCTTTTTGCCAAAGCGCAGGCTCATGCTGGCCAGGCGGCCCGCCAGCAGCCGGCTGTAGCGCTTGCCGGAGCGCTCCTGCAGCAGGTAACGGACCAGGGTATCGGCAAAGAACCAGAATACGATGTAGAAAAACTCGTGTGCGATGTCGATCACAAAATGCGCAAAGGTCAGAAACACGCCCATGCCGACGCAGCCGGCGATCATCCACAAAAAGTTTCTGAACGCGGCATTTTCCTGTTCTTCCGCCTCACCCAGGGCATAGAGCATATCGGTCCTGACGGTCGTCATGATGCTTTCCTGCTGCTGTTTGGAAAACTCGGGGCCGTCGATCTACAGCACAATGCCGTATTCATCGGGAATAAAACGGATGATGTCCAGGATATACGCCTGAAAATCCGGGTTCAGCGTTTCGCAGCCCTCCACACTGTAGGGGCTGATGATGTCGCTGTAATCGCGGACGCGGCAGGGAATGATCGCCTGATCGCCTTCCAGAAACGTATGCCGCACCATCTGATCCAGATTGGCCTTTTTATGCAAAAAAGCGCTGCGGTTTTGGGCTTTCCAGTTCATGATGTCGTGCCTTTCTGCCGTTATACGGTGCGTTTTTATGCCTGATAAACGGCCTGTCCGTCCACAATGGTGGCCACAAGCTTGGCCTTGGCAATGTCACGCACATCGGTATAGTGGATAAAGTCGCGGTCATACACCGAGGCGTTGGCCACCTTGCCGATGACCAGCGTGCCCAGATGATGCTCCTGACGGAAAAGATACGCCACGTTGGTGGTCATCGCCAGCAGGGCCCGCAGGGAGCTGATGCCTTCCTCCGCCACCATGGTGGAGCGCGGTCCCGCCTCGGGGTTCTGACGTTTCACGGCACAATACACAGACTTGGGCACATTCATTTCGGAGGACACAGGATAATCGGTATGGAAGCAGATGTTGGCGCCGGCATCCTCAAAGGACTTGAGCGGGTAGCTGCTCCAGGCACGGTCCTCGCCGATATATTCGATCTCCTGCTTGAAATACAGCGGGCTGATGGGCGCCCACAGGGGAGCCACCACAGCGCCCACATTGTAATCGCCGCAGCGCTTGATGTCCTCGGGACGGATCAGCTGCAGATGCGCCAGCGAGTTGCGGGCATTGAAGTTGCAGGTCTCCTCCTGTACCGCCTGATAGGCGTCCAGCATCAGCTTGGAAGCGCCGTCGCCGATGGAATGCGTATGCACACTGAAGCCCGCCTCGTTGGCGGAGCGCACCAGCGCGATCAGCTTGTCCACATCCTTCATATTGCACACGCCGCGGTAGCCGGGCTGGTCATCATAGGGCTCCAGCAGGTAGCCGGTATGTGCCTCCACCACGCCGTCCAGCACCATCTTCTGACCGGCGATATGGAAATATTCCGAATCGTATTTGGCGGCTTCCTCCCGGAGGATCTCGCCGATCCTTTCCGGAGCGGACGCGGCATAGGGCATGTTGATGGGGAAGGCAAAGGTACGCAGCTTCCACTTGCCCTCGGCCACCAGCTCGGCATAGGCGTCCAGGGAGCCGGGATACATATCCGCCAGCGCTTCGCCCACCGCGGTGATGCCCTGTGAAAAAGCAAACTGCTGCCAGCACAAAAGGCCTTCCTTCAGTTCCTCCTTGGTGATGGGGAAGGCGTTGCGCGGCACCGTGGTGCCCTGCTCGCAGACCACACCGCTGGGCTCGCCGTTCTCATCGGCATGGACCTGCGCCTCGCCCAGCTCTTTCACCGTCTCGGCGGTATAATGGCAGGCCTTGAGCGCGGCGGTATTCAGCCACATGGAGTGACCGTCGATGGAGGTCAGCACCACCGGCACATCGGGAGCGACGGCATCCAGCATCTGACGGGTGGGCTCCTCATGCTTTTCCCAGCCCGCACCGCGGTAGCAGGCACGGCCGGGATGCTCTTCAATAAAACGGCGTACCATCTCCACGTATTCCGGCATGCTCTTGCCGGGAACCAGGTTGCATTCAAAAGCCAAACGCTGGCCGGCCATCAGGCCATGGGTGTGGGCATCCATAAAGCCGGGATAGACCACATTCTCGCCATAATCCTGCACACAGGTGGTGTCATCCTTCATGGTCATGGCCACCTCGCGGCTGCCGATATAGGCGATCAGACCGTCCTTGACGGCCATGGCCTCCGCCGTGGGTCGGTCGGTATCCAGGGTCACGATCCTGCCCAAAATAATCTGATCTGCTTTCATCATGGTGATATCCTCTCATTTTTGGTTTCATTGACTGGATTTTGCTGCGCACGTTTGTTTTGCCGCACAATACGCAGTAACTTTTATGCTGCGTTCCGTCTGATACAGAACGCCAAGGATAATATACCACAAAATGCGTACTGAAAGTGTACCGGGCAAAATTTTTCTTTTTTTGTCCTGATCCCCATCTGACTCCCGGAGCGTTCTTTGCTTGCACTTTGCTTGATTTTGTTCGGCAGGCTATGCTATAATATCATGAATAATTATGGCAGGAGGGAAGCGGCATGCCGGATATCCTGGCACACTACTGTCTGGGCGACCGCGTTTTGCGCGCGATGGCGCCGCAGCTGCAAAAAAACATCCACCGCGGGCTGTTCGATCTGGCCACGCTGGGCCCCGACCCCTGGTTCTCCTACCGTTTTTATCTGCCCTCCAGGCAGGAAGGCAAGCCCGCCCGCGGCGGGCAGATGCACAACAGAAAGACCGGTGCTTTTCTGACCGTGCTGTGCCGTGAAGCACAGCAGAGCGCCGAAAAGGATCTGCTTTTTTCCTATCTTGCCGGTTTTTTGTGTCATTACGCGCTGGACAGTGCCGCCCACCCCTACATCATTTACCGCACGGGGCACTATGACGGCACCGAGGCGACACGGATGTATCGCGGCAACCACACCTATCTGGAGCGCGCGCTGGACCTGCTGGTCATGAAAAAGGAAAACCTGCCCGCCCGTCCCATCCTGAAAAAGGTGTTGTATATGCGCCGTCTGCCGGACGGCGTCCGCGCCGGGCTGGACAGCGTTTTCAAGGCCGTCTACGGCTGGGAAAACGCCGCCGCCGATATGGACCGCTGCATCTTTTCACAAAGATTGTTTTATCTTCTGATGCAGGACCGCACCGGCCTGCTCGATCGTCTGCTGCGCCGTGTGGATAACGGCAAAAGCAAAAATGACCTGACCTCGCTGTGTTATTACGGCAAGGAACGTCCGCACATCGACGTTGCCAATGCGGCACACAATGAGTGGACACATCCCTGCGACGAGAACGAGGTCAGCCGTGACTCCTTCTTTGACCGCATGGATCAGGCTGCAGGGCAGGCGGAAAAATGGATCGCCGCGGCCGCCCGGTGCATCTACAACGGTGAAGCGATCACCGAAAACATGTTTGAAAACCGTTCCTACGAAACGGGCTTTGACTGCGAAGACAGCCGGCATACACGGACGCTTTGCTGCAAGCCTTTCAACATCAAGGAGAAATAAATGCAGATCGTAGATCATGTAAGTGTATTTGGCCTGGAGGAAAGCATCCGCGGCGCCAAATTTCCCATGTCCGTGGATGTCGATAGCCTGAGCGGCGACCTCACCAAGGGCATTTCCAATCTGGCGACGGTACCCACCGGCACCGGTCACGATCAGTGGCTGACGGGTGTGATCGTGCAGTTTGACCTGACCTTTTCTAACAAAGCCTGGGTGGAAGCGGAGCGCTATCATTTTCTGGACTTTGTATCCAGCCAGAGCACGATGCACCGCATCACGCGGCTTGACCCCGCGCGCCAGTGCAACGACTATGTGGACAGCCGCATCATCGACATCCTGCGGGAAAAGATCGCCGTGTACAACGCCGATCAGACCCCCAAAAACTACCTGCACGTACTGTACAACATTCCCAGCGGCTTCAGACTGACGGCGCGCATGACCACCAATTACCGCCAGCTGAAGACCATTTATCAGCAGCGCCGTACCCACCGTCTGCCCGAATGGCGGGAATTCTGCCGGTGGATCGAAACGCTGCCCGAAGCACAGCTGATTACAGGCGGCGCGGCAAGCGAAGCCTGATGATGAACGCGGAGGCATAAGTATGAAAGGCAAAACCAAGCGTTTTTCCCGTGCGGAATGGTCCTGGATCTTCTATGACTGGGCCAACTCCGTCTACGCCACCAACATCATGGCGGCGATCTTCCCCATCCTGTACAACAAGATCGCCGATCCCACCGGCAGTCAGCTGTACGGCTATGCCGTGTCGCTGGCCAACCTGGCGGTGGCGGCGCTGGCGCCCTTCCTCGGCTCCATTGCCGATTTCCGCGGCATGAAAAAAAAGCTGTGGTTTGGCTTTATGCTCATCGGCGCTGTCTTTACGGGTCTGATGGGTCTGGTAGGCAGCTGGCAATTGATGCTGGTGGGTCTGGTCATCAGCCGCATCGGCTTCTCGGGCTCCTGCCTGTTCTATGACAGCTTCCTGACCGATGTCACCACCGCCGACCGCATGGACAAGGTCAGCACCTGGGGCTACGCCATGGGCTACATCGGCGGCAGCACCATCCCCTTCCTCATCTCCATTGCCGTCATGCTGGTGATGGACATGAACGAGCTGTCCATGCGCCTTGCCGTGCTGATCGTGCCCGTTTGGTGGCTGGTGTTCTCCGTGCCCTTCATGAAGCACGTGCATCAGATCAGCTACGTCGATACGCCCCGCAAGGAGCTGATCGGCTCCGCGTGGAAGAATGTGTGGGTCACCGCCCGCCAGATCATCAAAAACAAGGCGGTCTTCTTCTTCCTGGCGGCATACTTCTTCTACATTGACGGCGTGGACACCATCATTTCCATGGCCACCAACTACGGCGATACGCTGGGACTGGGCACCATCGGCATGGTGCTGGCGCTGCTCGTCACGCAGATCGTGGCCATGCCCTGCTCCATCCTGTTTGGCAACTGGAGCCGCAAGCTGGGTGCTTTGAAGCTGATCACCGCGGCGGTCATGATGTATGCTTTCATCACCGTGGTGGGCTTTGCCATGGGCTTCACGGTGGACTTCCACGACATGCTGGGTCTGACCGCCGAAGCCGCGCTGACGATTGGCAATGTTCTGTTCTGGATCCTGGCGACGCTGGTAGGCACCGTGCAGGGCGGCATTCAGGCCCTGAGCCGCAGCTACTTCGGTCAGCTCATTCCGGCTGAACGCAGCGGCGAATACTATGGCTTTATGGATATCTTCGGCAAGTTTGCCTGCGTCATCGGCCCCGCGCTGTACGAGCTGGTGTACGGCCTGACGCAGAAGGCCTCCTTCGGCATTCTGTCGCTGATCCTGCTGTTTGTGCTGGGCGGCGTATTCCTGCTCATCGGCAAGCCTTACTTCAAGGCTGTTGAGCACGAACGTGTCGGCTGATGCTCCGTCAGATCCTTCAGGCGGTGGATGCCGCGCTGCTTCCGCACGCGGCCAACTGTCTGGTATGCGAAGATCCCCGCCGCGCGGATGATAAATATTGTCTGTGTCCCGACTGCCGGGCGCAGCTGCTGAAGCTGCGCCTGACGGAAGGCCTGTGCCCCCGGTGCATGACGCCCATGAACGGACGCGGTGAATGCCGCTACTGCAAAACAGGCGGCATGGAAGGGCTGCGGGCGGGATACGGTGCCTATGTGTACGCGCCTCCCGCCAACACGCTGGTCAAAGCGTTGAAATTCGGTTATACCGATGAGGCGGCGGAGGCGCTGTGCGCTTTTCTGCCGATGGTCTTTCCCGCACAGGAATATGACGCGCTGGTGCCCGTGCCGCTGCATCCGGCCCGCGAGCGCCTTCGCGGCGTCAATCAGGCGGAGCTTTTGTGCCGTCTGACTGCCCCCCGGGTGGGTCTGCCCGTGCTGCCGCTGCTGCGCCGGGTACGCAATACCCGCCCGCAGGCGCGCATGGATGCAGCACACCGGGCCGGCAACCTGCGCGGCGCCTTCGCGGCGGACCCCACCGCCGAGGGGCTGCGTCTATTACTGGTCGATGATGTCCGCACCACCGGAGCCACGGCACGCGCCTGTGCCGATGTTCTGACCGCCGCCGGGGCCAGATACGTTTCCATTCTCACCCCCTGCATTGCCGTTAAACCGTAAATTTACATTTTTGCTCCTGCTGCCGCCGGGCAGCCTGTGCTATAATAAATAAAAAGCAACGTTAAGAAAGGATCTCACCTATGAGCGAGGATCGCCGGAGATATTCCGATTCGCCGATGGCGCAGTTTAAAAATTACCGCAGAAGGGATGGCAGCTACCACGAAGCGGACGAACGCCGTCCCCGCCGCAGCCCCGGCCGCCGCAGTCAGCATCTGCTGCAGCTGATGTTTACGGCCGTGCTGCCGCTGCTGTTTATCGTCAGCCTGATCCTGGGCTATACCGAGCCGAATCTGGTGTTTCTGGCCCTGTCGCTGATCTGCCTGCTTTGGATGTGGGCGGCTCAGGCGTTTGTCCCCCAGGCCCGCCCCACCATCACGCTGCTCTATATCGCCATGATGATCGTATCGGCGGCCTCGGTGCTGTGGTTCACCACGCCGCTGATCAAGCCGGCGGCGGTACAGAATCCTGCCGACAGCACTGCGTCCTCCTCGCTGTTCAGTCGCGATGTGACGGCCAGCGATGTCAGCGCTCTGGCAGCCGCCAACCCCACCAGCAATGTGGCGCGTCCCACCGCTACGCCGGACAGCAAATCCGAGGCGCAGGGCCGTCTGGAAATGTTCATGGCCGCCTGGATGAATCAGGATGAAGAGATGATGCTGGCTTACTGCACGCCCGCCTGGAAAAACAGCCAGGCCGACCCGCTGCACGCCATCTTTACCATCCGCGGCATCAGCGTCCCCATCGATTACACCATCCTCAACGTCGCCGGCGATGAATCCTACGACAGCCGCACCATCACCATGCGTGCCGAGATCGACAAGGGCACGGGCTCCTCGCCGGTCACCTATCAGTACGATGTGCTGATGATCCGTGTCAACGGCGTATGGTATATCGATCCCAACTCGCTCTCCTCCCATACCGAAATCAAGGTGACCCCGGTGCCGACGCCCGTGTACACGCTGATCCCCACGGCAACGCCCGACCCCAATCAGACCTTGTACTATAATCCCGACGGCGGCACCCAGTACCATGCCAGCAACGAGTGCAGCAAGGTCAGCACCAAGTACAGGCCACTAAAGGGCAGCTTCAAGTATTCCGAGCTGAACGACGCCGCCTATCGTCAGCTGCTGCCCTGCACCTCCTGCAACGCGCCAAACCGTCAGTAAGGGGAGCCGCACGATGAAAAAAGTGATTTGCCTGCTCACCGCCCTTTTGCTGCTATGCTGCGGTGCTGCGGCAGAGGAGACGCTGACGCTGGGGCCCACGGGGCTTCAGTGGCAGCTGCCCGAAGCATATGAGGCCGTGGAACTGAGCGAATATCAGCTGCGTCAGGGACAGGTGGCCTATCTGCTGAACAGGGATGACCTTATCATTCTCTACCTGACCAAGCAGGAAGAAAAAACGCTGGACGAGGCATTGTATGACTATGTGCGGGACGGTTCGCTGGAAAGCGGCGAGCTGGGCACCTATGCGGACCACCGTTTTGTGTACAGCCTGCACGAAGCCGAAAACGAAGCCGGTCTTTGGCACATCGCTTTTGTGCTGAGCTTGCATGACAGCGTGCAGATCACCTTCGCCCTGCGCTCCCATGAACCGGTCACCGCGGAGCGCATGACATCCCTGCTAAGCAGCCTGACTTTGGCGGAATAACCCATTGCACTTTCGGGGGCGGCAGCGCCGCCCCTTTTATTGTTTTCAAGAGAGAAAAACATGCTGAAATACAAGGATGAGATCGCGGGCAACACCGATACAGGGCTGCTCAAATGGCTGGCACTGATCTTTATGATCATCGACCATGTCGGCGTACGCTTTTGCGGCAACATGCTGGAAATGCGTATTCTCGGACGTATCGCCTTTCCGCTGTACTGCTGGTGCATCGTGGTGGGTGCCTGTCACACGCGCAGTATGCCGCGCTATGCCCTGCGGCTGCTGATCGCGGCAGTCATCTCCCAGCCGCTGTACATGCTGGGCATGCATCATGCCTGGCGGAACGGCAATGTCTTTTTTACGCTGCTGCTGGGGTTGATGGGCATCTGGGGCATGCGTGAAAACAGGTCGGGCTCCCGCCTGTGGGCACCTGCGGCGGTGCTGCTGATGACATCGGTATACAGCACCGATTACGGCTGGAAGGGCGTGCTGCTCATGATGCTTTTGTATCTGGCAAGGGAACGCCGCGGCGCCATCGCCGCCGTAATGATCGCCTTCTGCGCCTTCTGGGGTCAGGGCACCACCGCTGTCAATGCCCTTTTCGGCATGAAGCTTTCGCGCATTCCCTATCTCGGAGACTTTTTTGCTCTCAACTTTGTATCACCCTTTTTGCACCTGCAGGCCATGGCGCTGCTGGCACTTCCCCTGATCCTGATCCGAAATAAACGCCGCACCCACTTCCCCCGCTGGGCGGCCTACGCGGCTTACCCCGCGCACCTACTGATCATCTGGCTGATTCAGCTGCTGACAGGCATGCTGACCCTTCAAAGCGCGTTGCCCGTGCTGTTCCCCTTCCTGTCGTGACCGTATCGCTGTTTTGCTTTTGTTTATGGTTTGACAAGCGGAATAAAGACGGATATAATAAGCTGACTGATTTTGATTTACTGCGGGAGGTAATAACATGAGCCGCATTGTGATTCCGGAGGATTATCGCTCCAAGCTGTCTTTGTATGAAACACAGGAAGCGATCTCGCTGATCAAGCAGACATTTGAAAAGTCCATCAGCACGGCACTCAACCTGAAGCGCGTATCCGCGCCGCTGTTTGTCGATGCCATGAGTGGTCTGAACGACGACCTAAACGGCGTGGAACGCCCCGTCAACTTCAACATCAAGGAAACAGGCCGTGAAGCACAGGTGGTGCATTCTCTGGCCAAGTGGAAGCGCCAGGCGCTGTATGATTACGGCTTCCCCCGCGGCGAAGGTCTGTACACCGATATGAACGCCATCCGCCGCGATGAGGAAATGGACAACCTCCATTCCATTTACGTAGACCAGTGGGACTGGGAAAAGGTCATTGACGAATCCCAGCGCAACCTCAAGACCTTGAAGGACGCCATGACCCGCATCGTCACGGCAGTGTGCTGCACGCTTGATTTCCTCAAGTGGCAGTATGACCGTCTGGATGTGCAGCTGTGCCGTGACATCAGCTTTGTCACCACGCAGGAGCTGGAGGACATGTACCCCGATCTGACGCCCCGTGAGCGCGAGAACCGTTTTGTGAAGGAGCATCGCACCGCCGGCATTCTGCAGATCGGCAACGCGCTGCGCGGCAGCGGCAAGCCGCATGACGGCCGCGCTCCCGACTATGACGACTGGAACCTGAACGGCGACATCATGTTCTACGATGATGTGCTGGACTGCGCGCTGGAGATCAGCTCCATGGGCATCCGCGTCTCTCCCGAAGTACTGACGGAGCAGTTGAAAAAGGCCGGCTGTGAAAACCGTGCCGAGCTGCCCTTCCACAAAAAGCTGCTGGCGGGCGAGCTGCCCTACACCATGGGCGGCGGTATCGGTCAGAGCCGTCTGTGCATGCTGCTGCTGGGCAAGGCGCACATCGGCGAGGTGCAGTGCAGCCTGTGGGACAACGATACCCGTGAGACCTGCCGCCGCAACGGCATCATCATACTGTGATATTTCAATGCCCCCGCAGCCGATGCGGGGGCATTTTATGGGCATAGTTGACACAAAAGTTCGCTTTGTGTTAAAATAAGCTGTCGGCAGAAGCCGGCACGACTTCGCAGAAGCGGGTCACGACGCAT
>JAZRWA010000102.1:0-7332 GCA_045599485.1 Clostridia bacterium
GGATGAAAACGGCGCACAGCTGTATGCCGTACGCAATGAAAACGATCGTTCCATCATTCTTCCCGTCACTTTGGAAGAGATCAAAAACGAACCGTGATGAAAAAGCTGTACTTTGCCCCCATGGAAGGCATTACCGATGCCGTATTCCGACGCGTTCATCATGAATGCTTCCCTTCCGTCGCCGCCTACTACATCCCCTTCATCAGCCCCACACAGCATCTGTCACTGAACGGCCGTGAAAAGCGCAATATTCTGCCGGAATACAACCGCGGTGTTCCCTGTGTGCCGCAGGTGCTGACCCGCGACCCGCAGTATTTTTTGTGGGCGGCACAAATGCTGGCGGATTTGGGCTATACCGAGGTCAACCTCAATGCCGGCTGTCCTTCGGGAACGGTGACCGCCAAAGGAAAAGGGGCGGGCATGCTCCGCGACGCCGAAGCGCTTGCGCGCTTTCTGGATGCCGTCTGCGCCGCCAGTCCCCTGCCCGTCTCCGTCAAAACACGCATCGGCTATGACACTCCCGAGGAATGGGAACCGCTGCTTGCTGTCTACTGCCGCTATCCCATTCAAAAATTGATCGTTCATCCCCGCACCAATCGGGAACGCTATTCCCCCGGTACGATCCACCCGGATTGCGTCACCGCCGCGCTCAGCATGTTTCCCGGTGAAGTCGTTGTCAACGGCGACCTGTTCACACCGGATGAGATAAACGCCGCCCCCGGCAGCTCCGCCATGCTGGGCAGAGGGCTCATTGCCAACCCCGCCCTGGCGCGAATGGCTTTGGGCGGTGAAAATCTGACCGTGGAGGAGCTTGTGCACTATCATGATGCCCTGCTGCAAGGACTCTCTGATTGGTACGAACCGAATATTGTGTTCATGAAGCTGCGTGTCATCATGAAGCACATCGCCTGCTGTTTTGACGATGCCGCGTCCACTGCCAAAAAGATCCGCAAAGCCCGCAACCTTTCCGCGCTGCTGGAGGCTGACCGCCTGCTTCTGCAGGAGCATACGCTGTTGCCTCTCCCTTGCTTTGATCCCACCGAATCCTGACAAACACAAGGAGAACGCATCATGTATTATTCCCCGCTTGTGCTCAAAGCCAGCCGTATCATGTTTGAAGTCCACCGGAACGATGTTGACAAAGGCGGCTACCCCTATGTATTCCATCCGTATCATCTGGCTTCTCAGATGGACGATGAAGCAACGGTCTGTGTAGCACTCCTGCATGATGTCATCGAAGACCACTCCGACCTGTACAGCTTTGAATCGCTGCAGCGCGAAGGCTTTGGCGAGGACATTCTGACGGCATTGAAGCTGTTGACCCATGCCGCGGAGGTTCCCTATATGGATTACATCCGGCAGATCGCCGAAAACCCCATCGCCAGAAAAGTCAAAATGGCCGACCTTGAACACAACATGGATACACGCAGGGTCAACAACGTCAAAACAAAAAAATATGACACCTATCTCGAAGCACTGAATTATCTGAAAACCCATTGAAGCACATCAAAAGGACCCGCAGAAAAGAATCACTCTTCTCTGCGGGCCATCATTTTTATTCTGTTACAGCAGCTGTGCAAACAGCGGCGCCACTACCACGGTCAGCAGGCCGGCTACCGCAATGGACAGGCTGCTCATCGCGCCTTCCGTTTCGCCCATCTGCATCGCCCGGGCTGTTCCGACGGCATGCGAGGCGGAACCGATGGCAATGCCTTTGGCGATCGGCTCGCTGATGCGGAACAGGCGGCACAGCATCGGTGCCGTGATGTTGCCCAGCAGGCCGGTCACAATGATCGATGCCACGGTCAGCGTGACATTGCCCCCCAGCTCCTCCGACACGCCCATTCCGATGGCCGTCGTGATGGATTTGGGCAGCAGCGTCACATAAGCGGTATGACTGATGCGCAACAGCGCCCCCAGTGCCAGAATGCACACCATGGTGGTCAGCACGCCGGCCAGAATGCCCAGCAGGATGGCTTTGGCGTTCTTCTTCAGCAGCCCCAGCTTTTCATACAGCGGAAGCGCCAGACAAATGGTAGCGGGAGTCAGCAGATAGCTCAGATACTTTGCCCCGGCATTGTAACTGTCATAGGGAATTTTGAAGACCGTCAACAGCACCATTGTCAGCACGATGGCCACCAGCAGGGGATTAAACAGCGGAAAGCGCGTCTTTTTATACAGAATCGCCCCGGCCTGATAGGCCAGCAGGCTGACCGCCAACCCGAAAAATGCGGAGGTACTCACAAAAGCGCTCATGCCTGTTCCTCCTCGCCCTTCTTTTCTGCGCGGATCACCGCCTGTGTGACAAGACCGGCAGCTCCGAATACCAACACCGTCGAGATCACAATGATGATCAGCATCGGCACAAGGTCAGCTGTATTTCCGGATTCCAGAAGCCCAACCGCCGCCGGGATAAACATCATCGGCATGATCTCGATCAAAAAGGATGCTGTTTCGCGGATCTGTTCCGGCTTGATGATCTTCAGGCAAAGAGCGATCAACAGCAGCAGCATACCATAGATACTGCCCGGAACGGGCAGCGGAATCAGATAATGCAGTCCCTCTCCGATCAGCGCCAGAAGCGTGATGATGCTAAACTGCCGGACAATCTTCATGCAAACAGCCTCCTGTCAAATGAATCAGAGCATCTGATAAACCGCTTCATGCAGTCGCTTCAGGCTTTCCTCACCCGGAGCCACATAGGGGGAATCGATCAGATACGCCTCGATCTTCGCCATATTCTCATCCGTGCCGGGAATGCCCAGCTCTTCCCAGGTCAGAGGCATATCCATGCCGCGCATGAACTCCTTCAGGGCTTCCTTCTCGGCGCTCAGTTGATTGTAATGCAGCTGGGCAAAGAGGCCCACCGCCACGATTTCGCCGTGCAGAGCCTGGCTTGCTTCCTTGGTGAACAGCGTACGCACGCCGTCATACATGGAATGAGCGATGGCAGACTGGCTGAAGCTCTTGGTAATGTTGGCGATCACACCGGTCACGGCAATGTTGATGAAGATCACATCTTCCAGCGCTTTGGTGACCTGATGATGACGGTTGTCTTCAATGGCCTGAGGACCAAACTTCTCCAGCACCTCATAGGTGTATTCGGCCATGCGGAAAGCGGTGAACAGGTCGTACTTGTTCTCCTCCAGGCGCATCACGGGCTTGCCGTTCTGAATCTCAATGCGCTTAGCCATGGCATCCAGGATGCCAGCGGCGTTGTAACGGATGGGGCAGTCGGCGATCACCTGAGAGTCCACGAGCACAGCGTCCAGCTCATGCTCATAGCGCCAGCAATCCAGCTTGCCGCCTTCGGGGGTGTACATCACGCTCATGCAGGTGAAGGGAGCGCAGGTGGACATGGAAGTGGGTACATTCACAACGCCCACACCGGCGTATTCCGCCACAGCCTTGGCAAAATCCATGATCTTGCCGCCGCCCACGCCAACGACCTCATCGCAGCCCAGGCGCTTGCAGTTGTCAGCATATTCCTTGGCGCTCTCGTAGCTGCACCATCCCTCGTAGATGGCCACTTCATAGCGCACACCGGCCTTTTCCAGGCTGGCGGTCAGACGATCCTTCACCGCGGCAAAAGCACGGGGGCCCGCCACGATCATCACATGCTTGCCAAAGCGGGCAACCTCACCGCCGACTTCTTCCAGAATGCCAACGCCCTGACGATAACGGCCGGCGCCGAACTTGATCGCAGTATCCAGTACAATACGCTCCATAATACATTCCCTTCTGCAGCTCTGCTGCGGCGTTTTGTTGAATTGATTATAGATCGCCTGACCGGATATTTCCACAGGTTGTCCGTTTTTCAAACTTGTATGATATGATTATTTCTATTTCAGACAAATTTGTATATTTATTTGTCTGTTTGCAGATTCGCCCTGCTTCGCATGAACCTTTCACGAATCACACTCAGATGGTACTGCATCAGGTCATGGGCATCCGCGCCCCGGCGATCCGCAATGGCTTCCGCAATGCGGCGGTGTTCTGCCGCAGTATCCTCCCTCCGCCTTCTCGGGGCAATGCGGGCCGTCAGGCGCTGCATCTGATGGATATAGGGGATCAGGTTCGGCACCACCAGATTACCGCTGCAATTGGCGATCGCCTGATGGAATTCCATATCCTTCTGTACATATCCCTGTCCTGAAGCCACCAGCTTGTCAAACTCATCGCAGATGTGCATCAGCACTTCGATGTCATGCCGTCTGGCATTCTGCGCCGCCAGCAAGGCACATTTGGGTTCGATCAGCATACGAATGTCCAACAGATCCAGTGCCAGCTTGCTTTTGTCATAGATGACACTCAACCCCAGCGGATCTTCTTCCGTTTCATTTTCCTTCCGGAAATCCGCCACAAAAGTGCCTGAGCCGCGTTCGGTATATACAATTCCCCGCTCCCGCAAAATTTCCAGTGCCAGACGCAGTGTGGAACGGCTGACCTCAAAGCGTTCCGCCAGCTCGGGCTCGCTTGGCAGCTTTGCCCCCACCCGGTAATTTTCGCTGTGCAGCATGCCGATCAGCGTGTCTGCCGTTCTTTCCGGCAGGGATTTGCGGTTGACAGGATCATTTCTTACTTGCACGTTCTGCCCCTCTCTATCATCCGTTATGAACAGATGCAACTGTATTTCGCGCTGAATCTCCTTCAGTATCATAACACAAAACGCACCCGAATGCCAGCTGACACTTTTCCCCTTCGTTCCATCAAAAAGAGACCGCCGACAGGCAGTCCCTTTTTGATGATTCAGGTTTACTCCGCGGCGGTCTGCGCCTTCAGCTCGGCCAGCGCGTCGGTATCGCAAACGAATTCCACTTTTTCGGCCCAAGCGCCCATTTGAGAGGAATAGGCATTGTTGGCAACATTGCCGATCAGATACTCCTCGATTTCGGCACGGATATCATCGGTCATGATCAGGCCGCCGGGAATATCGCGCAGATAATAGACCACATAGATGCCGTAATCGCCCACGCTGGGGTTGCTCCAGTCACCGGGCTGGTTCATGCGCTCATCAAACGCGGCGGCAATGAACTGTGGATCGTAGATGATGCTCTCGCTGTGCACCGCATAGCCTTCCGCCAGAGTCGTCTCATCTTCCATGCCGGGGTCAATGTTGTATTCCTTGATCAGTTCCAGCCAGCTGCCGCCGTTTTCCATCGTGGTGTTGATCGTATCAATGGCATCCTGACGGGACGCAATGCAGGCCGCGGCCGCGGCATCCACCGCCGCCTTGTTCGCCTCGGTAGCTTCCGCTTCATAAGCCTCCGCAGCCTCTGCGTAAGCATTCAGCAGGCTTTCATCCACCTCAAGCAGGATCTGCAGCACACCGCGGTAGCCCTCGGGTGTATACCAGCTTTCATAGCCATAGTACTGTGTGTAGAACTCATACATGCCCACATCTGCATACATGGCCGCGTACTGAGCGCCAAACTCATTGAAAACGGCCTGAATCTCGTCCTCGGTGGGCACATAGCCGCCCGTCATCTCGGCGTCCAGCTTTTCCCAAGCTGCCTGCATCTTCAGATTTTCCAGAAGACCGGCTTCGCTATAGCCATTGCTTTCATAATATGCGGCAGCCTGTTCACGCAGTGCGGCACGGGCTTCCGCAGTATCCTCGGCCAGATAATACTCCACATAACTGTTCAGGGCATCGTTCCATTCCCGGGCAGCTTCGTTGGCGAAGGCCGCTTCTTCTTCAGCCGTAAAGCTGAGATAGCCGGCGTCAGCCAGATGGTTTTCGATCACACCCTGTTCATAAAGGTACTCGATCGCATAATCATAATCGGGATAGGTCTCCACATAGCCGTAGCTGTACAGCTGGTAAGCCATATTGTCCAGATAGTCTGCACTGTATTCCTTACCATTGACCGTCAGAATGGTACGGCTCATGTCAAAGCTGCCTGCAGCCGTTTCAGCCAGCGCCGCGCCGGCGGACAGCAGCATCATCAGCGCCACCAGCAGCGCCAGGGTACGTTTGAACAGATTCATCAGAATTTCCTTCCTTTCGAGTGGTTGTTGACAGTATTATCGCACAATTGCGGATACTCCGCAAGAACTTCATAAAATGTTACACTCTGTCCATATTTGGGCAGTGCTGAAGATTGCAATCAAACCATTCTTCCGTTATAATAAGAATGGATTTATATCCGTTTGGACCGGAAAAACGCTGTCAGCAGCGCACTGCATTCCGCTTCCATCACGCCGCCAATACAGCGCACCCGATGATAAAAAGCGCTGTCCTGCGGCAGGTGATAAACGCTTCCGCAGCAGCCCTGTCGGGCATCCCACGCGCCAAACACGCATGCTTCCAGCTCCGCCATCATCATGGCCCCCGCGCACATGGGACAAGGCTCCAGCGTCACGTACATCGTGCAGCCGTGAAGCCGGCGTACCTGAAGCACTTCGCAGGCGCGCTGCATGGCCAGCATTTCCGCGTGCGCAAAAGGAGCATTGTTTTCCTCCCGCTCATTGTGCGCGGCTGCAATGACTTTTCCGTCCTTGACGATCACAGCGCCCACGGGTACATCTCCCCGGCAGGCAGCGGCCATTTCAAGGGCTTCCGCCATCCATTTTTCTTCCATCTTCGTTTCATTCCTTTCACCCTATCATAACATGACAAACACAAAAGAACAAGGAGGCATTCCCATGAACGACGTTATGAGCATCATTTCTTCCCGCCGCAGTCACCGTGCCTACAAGCCCGACGCCGTCACCCCCGAGCAGCTGCAGACACTGATCGACGCCTTCCTGGCTTCCCCCTCCGCCGTCAACAAGCAGCCATGGCACCTCTCTGTGGTGACCAATCAGCAGCTGCTGGATGACATGCACGCCGAAATGGTCGCAAACCTCATGAAAGCTGCCCCCGAAGGCCGCAGCCCCCGCCTGGCCGATTCCGCCTTCCATGTATTCTATCATGCGCCGCTTGTGCTCTTTCTGTCTGCCGACCCTGCGTGGCGCTACAGTGAGCTGGATTGCGGCATCGCCGTGCAGAACATCGCCCTGGCCGCCGAAAGCCTCGGTCTGGGCAGCGTCATCCTCGGCATGCCCCGTGATTGCTTCACCGGCGAAAAAAAAGCGGAGTTTGAGCAGCGTCTCGGCTTCCTGCCCGGTCAGGAATTCATGATCGCCATTTCCATCGGCATCCCCGCCGATACCAAAGCGGCTCACCCCATCGCCGACGGCCACATCACCTATGTCGATTAAGCGCTTCCTTTGCCTGTTTTTCTGTATTGCGCTTCTTTTTTCCGCTGCTCTGGCGGATGAAACCGAGGGTACCCGCCTGCTGGCGCTGAATGTCGGCAAGGCGGATTGCCTTCTGCTGATGAGCGG
>JAZRWA010000103.1:0-7423 GCA_045599485.1 Clostridia bacterium
GCTACTTGCTTTGGCATTGGCCACTTTACTGGCAAAGCGCTTGGTCTGAACTGGAAGATGTCTAATCTCATTTCTGCCGGCACAGGCATCTGCGGAGGCTCTGCCATCGCGGCGATTGCTCCCGTCATCGAGGCAGACGATACGGATATTGCCTTTGCCATGAGCGCGACCTTCCTTTTTGATATGGTGATGATCGTCCTCTTCCCGACCATGGGACGCTGGCTGAACCTGACTGATACGGCCTATGGCCTGTGGGCAGGAACGGCAGTCAATGATACGTCCAGCGTCGTTGCGGCGGGCTATGGCTTCTCTGAGGCGGCCGGCGGATTTGCCGTCATGGTCAAGCTGACCCGAACCTTGTCCATTATCCCGACCGTGCTGATCTTTGCCGCCATCAATATGCGTATCAAGGCGAAGGAAAGCCGCAATGCGAATGCGGACGGATCGAAAGTCAATGTTGTCAAGATCGTTCCGCTGTTCATTCTCTTCTTCCTGCTGATGTCGGGCGTGAAGAGCGTTGGCCTGATCCCGGATGCGGTTTCCGATGTGCTCAAGCAGGTCAGCAAATTCCTGATGGTCGGCGCGCTGGCAGCGATCGGACTCAATACCGACTTCCGCACGATGCGCAAGAGCGGTGCGAAGCCGATGCTGCATGGCTTCATCATCTCCGCGCTCGTCGTTATCGTTGCGCTTGGCGCCATCTGGCTGGAAAGCCTGCTGGGCATTGCATCGATGTTCAACGTATAACCGCCTGCGCACCGGAGATAGTTATCATCTTCATCAATTGACGCCATCACAGCTGCGGTGTTGTGAAGCCGAATAAACAGAGGATACGGATGATGAATGACGAATGCCTGATCTGCAAAGCCCCTCTTGAATACCTCGAAAAGGATGAAGAGATGGAATGTGTTCTCTGTCACCAAAAGGAGAACAGCAAGACCCGCTGCATTCACGGGCACTATGTCTGCAGCGAATGCCATACGCAGGGCATGGATACCATCATCGGCCTGTGCCTGTCGGAAGCATCCCGCGATCCTGTTGAGATCATTGAAAAAATGATGGCACAGCCGTTTTGCCATATGCACGGCCCTGAGCACCATGTGATGGTCGGTTCCGCGCTGCTCACTGCGTATAAGAACGCCGGCGGCAATATTGATCTGCATGCTGCCCTGGTGGAAATGATGGATCGCGGCAAATCTGTTCCCGGGGGCGCCTGTGGTTTCTGGGGAGCCTGTGGCGCAGGCATCAGCGCGGGCATGTTTATATCGATCATTTCCAAAGCCACTCCGCTTTCGAAAGAACCGTGGGGACTGTCAAATCTGATGACTTCGGCTGCGCTGAATGCGATCGGTTCCGTCGGCGGCCCCCGCTGCTGTAAAAGGGATTCCTTCCTTTCGCTCCTTGCGGCAATTGATTTTGTCAGGGATCACTTTGGCATACAGATGGAAAAGCCCCTGATCGTCTGCGGGCATTCTCCCGAAAACAATCAGTGCATCGGGCGCAGATGCCCGTTCTCCATCGCAAACCATGCGTGCCCTGAACTCCGCCAATCTGGCGTTCTTCCTGTCGGAAACCCGGCGAATCAGCTATGACATGGTGCTGAAAAGTATGTACCATACCGGATTGGATATGAATGAATCCTACCGAGAGACCTCCGAGGGCGGTCTGGCAAAAACCTATTCAAGAAGAGGTACAAGAAGATGAAAGAAATTCTGAAAAAATGGAAAAACACCAACCTGATTTTAAAGATTCTGTGCGGTATCCTGATCGGTGCAGCTCTCGGCCTGGCTGTTCCGGGAGCCACGCCTGTTGGCTATCTGGGCACACTGTTTGTCAGCACATTGAAAGCCATTGCCCCCATTCTGGTTTTCGTTTTGGTTATGAGTTCGATCTCCAAAGCCGGCTCCGGGATCGGCGCCAAATTTACCAATGTTATTGTGCTGTACATGCTCAGCACCTTTGTAGCGGCTTTCCTTGCGGTTATGGCGCACTATCTGCTGCCCTTAACGGTGACCCTGGCGCAGACGGCCACGGCGACCGCTGCTCCCCAGTCTCTGAGTGAAATCTTTGAGAATCTGCTGAGCAATATTGTGGAAAACCCCGTCAATGCCCTGGCCGGCGGCAACTATCTGGGCATCCTGTTCTGGGCGGTGGTCATCGGTCTGGGACTGAAAATGACGAAAGATGAGACAGCTGTCCATCTGGTGGAGATATTCTCCAATACCATTTCTACGGTGGTGGGCTGGGTCATTCAGTGTGCGCCCTTCGGCATTCTGGGTGTCGTGTTCACAGCCGTTTCCACCAACGGCCTGTCCATCTTTACCGCTTACGGTAAGCTGATCCTGGAGCTGGTGGGCACCATGCTGATGGTCATGCTGGTATCCAATCCCCTGATTATGTTCCTGTGTACCCGTGAAAATCCCTATCCGTTGATCTTTACCTGCATTCGGGAATCCGCAGTGTCCGCGTTCTTCACCAGAAGCTCCGCGGCAAATATCCCTATCAATATGGCCCTGTGCGAAAAGCTGGGACTGGATCGGGATTTCTATTCCGTGTCCATCCCTCTGGGTTCTACCATTAACATGGACGGAGCCGCTGTGGTGATCACCATCATGTCCCTGACCTTGGCCAATACGCTGGGCATCCATGTGCCCGTGCCCATGGCCATCCTGCTGGCGATCATTTCGACCCTGGGCGCCTGCGGAACTTCCGGTGTGGCCGGCGGCTCTCTGCTGCTGATCCCCATGGCCTGCTCCCTGCTGGGAATTCCCGGAGAAGCGTCCATGCAGATGGTCGCTGTGGGCTTCGTCATCAGTGTCATTCAGGATTCCATGGAGACGGCTCTCAATTCCAGCTCGGACGTGGCCTTCACAGCCACTGCGGAAAAAATGACCGCAAAAAAGAAATAACAGGCGAACGGGAACGGTACATCACCGTATTCGCTGTCCGCGCTGCCTGATGACGGCAGCTTCTACACGGAAGACAGTCATGCCTGGCCCCACGGATAGACATCATCCTTTGCAGAACGCAAAATCCAGTTTGTCATCCCAACCTTACTTCGCATAATCCACCCCAAGCACACTGATAAGCATAATCATCTTGAGGAGAAAACACATGAAACAGTCAAATGCAAAAAAACTGCTGATGATCTTTCTTTCAATCTCATTGATCGCGAATGCAGTATTGTGCTTTCTGCTCTTCGCACCAAAGGTGAAGCCGGAATGGACAGCAGCAAAGCTGACGGAAGAAGAAGCTGCAAAGGATGGGTATCATCCGGAATTCATGCAGATGGCTTTGGATCTTGCTTATGAAAATGCTGCCAGCGGAAATGGCGGTCCAATTGCCGCCGTTATCGTAAAGGATGGAAAGGTCATCGCTGCATCCACCAACGAGATCCACACCAGCCGGCACTTTTTCGACCACGCCGAGATTTGCGCGATGCGTAAAGCAGAAGACGCTCTTGGAAAAATCTATCTGAAGGACTGCGAGATCTATACATCCGCACAGCCCTGCCTGATGTGTGAAGCTGCGATCTACTGGGCGCGCGTTGACAAAATCTATTACGCAGCCAGTGTTGAACAGACTGCGGCAATTCCTGAGTTTGATGACCTTTTTGAATATGAGAGTATTCTCTCAGGCAAAAACCTTGTTCCTTCTGTTGGGGTAAGCGTGGAAGGCGAAATGGACGCGCTGGAGCTATGGGCAGCGTCTCGTCAATAAGCGTCGATAAACGAGGTCGCTCATCTGATCATGGCAGAGTGAAACAGACTGCCGCTCAGAGACAGGCTGAAAGGAAACAGGGGCAATTTCATAAAATAACGGTAAATAAGCAAAAAACCGAAAAAGTGTTGCACATCTGTAACGCTTCGTCTGTATAATAACAATCGAAAACACAAGCAAAACCAATTCCATGGTGTTTTCAGGAGGAAATGATTTATGAAAAAGTTTGTCGCTATGCTGCTTGCTCTGATGCTGCTGACCGTGACCGGCATTTGCTTTGCCGAGACCGCCGAAGAACCCGAATGCATTGAGATTTGGGACATTGTCGCCATGTACAGCAATGACGAGCTGATGGAAGAAGGCACTTACCCCCTCATCTCCCTGTTCCTCTACAATGACTATACCCTGCGTGTGGAATCCGACGAGGATGCCTATACCGGCACCTTTGAGATGACCAGCGATCCCCTGGGTTATCTTGCCACCGTGAACGATACGAGCCTTCCCTTCGTCTATGACGAAGAGACCAACTGCCTGTTCCTGTCCGACGGCTACGGCACCACCGCCGTGTTCAGCCTGCGTGTGGATCTGCCTGCCGAACTGAACGCCGAAAGCATCGATGAATTCCAGGGCACCTGGCATGTCACCTCTGTCATCAAGGAAGGCCGCTGGATCAGCTTCGATTCTGAAGAAGGCCAGACCGTTAAGAATGACTACTTCCACCTTGACGACCCCACCATCGTCATCGAGGGCGATAAGGTGAACGTACTCAATGCGATGGAAGGCACCGCCGAGTTTGTGGATGGCGCCCTGATGGTGACTTTCCCCAACGGCGCCTTCAGCATTACGCTGACCGAGGGCGACGGCATCGTGTGCGCGGTCGCCGATGGCGTTGATTCCGCCATCACCCATCTGTACTGCGACAAGTAATCTGACACAGCAGCCTGATAACTGCACAGCCCTTCATGCCCCGCGGCGTGAGGGGCTTTTCGTTTGGCGAAAAATGCGCTTCTTCACGGAAAGTATTTTGTACCGGGGCTTATTATCATCTTCGTCTGTTTGTGCTATAATGGCTATGGTGTTTTCAGTCCAGCAGATAAATAATAGGCTTCCGGAGCCAACATTTATGCTGTCATTCCTATATGTTCAGAAGCAGCGACACTGTGAAAGGATGGTTTTGTGAAACAGTTTTTTGAACTGGGAAACCGATTTGCTCAGCAAAGCACCTGGAAGGATTTTGCGCTGACAAAATTTTGTCTGTGCGCAATGGGTGTGTTGATTGGCGTGCTGCTGCCTGGTACGGTCAAAACAGCTGCTGCCATCATTGCGGCCATCATCTTTATCATCACCTATATCCCTTTGATGGTAAAGACCTTCAGGATATTCAAAAAAATGCCTCGCGAATAAGAAAGGAATGATTGAATCATGACGTCAAAAGAAAGGAACCTGTGCCGGTTCTTCTGCCTGAGCGGCATTGTTGGGCTGGTCTTCTATCTCATGCATGACGTCATCGGCGGCATGAACTACCCGGGGTATCAGTGGATGAGCCAGGCCGTCAGCGACCTGACAGCCACGGATGCGCCTTCCTCCACGGTCGCCGGCGGCTTCAGCAATGTGTATGGCGTCATGAGCGTGGTGTGCTGTCTGTTTGTCTGTGTGCTGGCGCAGAATCGCCACAGGCTTACGCGGGTCGGCGTGTCGCTGTTTGCGGTGATGGAATTTATTTCTGCCGTGGGCTATTCGCTCTTTCCGCTGTCCAGCGCGGGCTATGATGGCACCATTCGATCCTTCATCCATGTCTGCATCATTACTACCGCTGTTGTGCTGCTCTCTATCGTATCGCTGATCCTGATCGCTGTCGGATCGTTCAAGGATCACAGAAAAGCCCTCGGCGTTTGTGCGCTCACT
Organism: Clostridia bacterium; assembly: GCA_045599485.1. Lineage (GTDB taxonomy): Bacteria > Bacillota > Clostridia > Christensenellales > Aristaeellaceae > SFMI01. The sequence continues at coordinate 5,626 of JAZRWA010000103.1, forward strand.
GCGTTGGCGTTGATGTTTGTCGGTGCAGTCGGGAGCGGTGCAGCGCCCAAGGAATATTTCGGCGTCGTGGAGCGATTCAGCACATACAGCGCCGTGATATTCTGTGCGATCCTTGGTGTTTTCCATTTTGCCGATACGCAATTGAGCGGCAATCCATAACGAACACACAGCCGGAGTGAGCACATGCTCTTTGGTTTTTCGTATGTCGGCCTGATATTTCCGCTGATGCTGATGATCTATCGTGATATTCAGCACAGCCGCCATACAGTATATGGAGGGAGGCGAATGTGATGTATTCAAGCTTTATCCACATTGCCGGGCTGATAAACGAGAAGCTGCTGGTTTATCCTTTGCTCTATGGCTCCCTGGATCTGGAATTAAGGCTTTCCGTCTGTCTGAACGCCGATGATATAGATGTGCTGCTGCCGGAAAGATTCTTAAAATCCGACTGGGATAAACTGATCAGCCTGATGAATGAGGACGGCTATCATTTGGTTGATGAACATGAACACGAATTCAGCAACGGAGAGGTTACCATCGCTTATGCCGCGTTGGAAAGCTTGACATCGTTTGCCGGAACAGACCTGTCTGCTATTCCTGTTATTGATGAGAATGGCGTCAGATACCTTTTGCTGGAGCTTGCTGATTATCTCAAGGTTTATGAAGCATCCTCGAAAGACGGATACCGCAAAAACATCAAAAACAAACAGGATCATGCAAAGATCGCTCTGATAAAAAAGGCACTCGGCAGCAGCTGAAAGGACCGGCTGCTCCATGACGCCTATGCCCGGAAAGGCTCCGGTCATCATCCCCATGAGCGCCGGATCCATACTTGCAGACACACTAAAAATGATAACAGGGAGGCACCTCTATGTTCGACCCATCCGAAATGACCTGGACTCCTGCAGCTTTGCCCTGCACCATCACAGCCGACCGCATTGAGATCACAACCCAGCCCCAGACCGATCTGTGGGCGCGTACCTTCGGGGACTTCTGCAAGGATAACGCCCCTGTGCTGCAGGCGGCGACCGCAGAGCCGTACTTCTCCTTCACCGCCAGGGTTTCCTTTGAGGGCGCGAAGCAGTATGACCAGGCCGGTCTCATCATGCACCTGAACGGCGATACCTGGTTCAAGGCGTCCATGGAGTGCGAGAACGACGAGATCAAGCACCTGGGCTCTGTGGTCACCAACCATGGCTATTCAGACTGGGCGACCACGGCAGTGCCTGCCTCCGTCACCACCGTGTGGTACCGCATGACGCGCAAGAAGGGCGACTTCCTGCTGGAATGCTCCATGGACGGCAAGACCTGGAATCTCCTGCGCATGTTCCACATGTGGCAGTCTGACGGCGAGATCAGCTACGGTGTATACGCCTGCAGCCCCGGCGATTCCAGCTTTACTGCCGCTTTCACCGAGCTGGATTTTCAGCCCAAGACGGCAGAGGATATGACCATGTAAGCGCTCTTTCCACTGCATCAGCACTTGATCTCCGTCAAGGAACAGGATCGCAATGATGCGGCGACTGCGCAAGCTCACCATGGCTTCCTCGCTTTGAGGTCATCCCGCACGTATTCTTGGATATCAAAAGGGGCTGTTGCAGAACACAAAAATCTGCAATGGCCCCTTTTGATACGTCAGAGAATCGAAAAAAGGGTCAAGCAAACAAAACATGCTGAAAATCAGTGAAAAACAGCGATGATATTCAATTGCAAAATCTGGAATTCTGGAGAATTCAGAATTTCAGCAAGTTTTTGGGGTCCAAAAGATGGGATTTCTCCTTCTTCGCGTTGCACTTTC
>JAZRWA010000104.1:0-4141 GCA_045599485.1 Clostridia bacterium
CTGCTTTTATCTTTGCGAGGGCGGTGGTCTTGCCGCCACAGGGCCCGCCGGTCAGTACAAAATTCTTAATGATCATGTGTTTTCTCCGCTTTTGTGTTTCATAGCTGCAGGGCAGCTGACACGCATTCCCGCAGCCGCTGGTTTCAATGTCCCCATTATAAACCAATTCCTATGGTCTGTATACATTCTGTATTGCCAAAACATAATAAACGATCATGCGGCGAAATTTCAAAAATTGCACCATTCCTTTTTTGCGCCGGACGTGGTATGCTTTCCTCAGTAAAGCAGGAAAACGACAGTTTCTGTTGTTTTTCCTGCTATTTTATTTTTGGGAGGTGATGGTATTTCTAAAACGGTTGTCCTTACAAAGGACGAGCAGGAGATGCTGGCGGAATTGTCATCGGCGGCACAGGAGCTTCAGACAGAAAACAGGGAGTATACCCTATATGTGAAGTTTCGGACGCGAAACGGCAGTCAGACGCCGCAGTTTTACAGGCGGAAGATCGGTGCAGGAAGCTCGGAGAAAGAAGAGTATCTTTCAGCAGAGGACCTGGCATCGGATCCCGGTCTGGTCAGAAATTACTGCGCCGGGAGGATCCTGAAAGAGATCGATCGTGTTCTGCGGGGCGAGGGAAAGATCAGACCGGGCACCGTGCTTTTTGAACTGCAGGAAGCTCTGGAAGAGATGTATCTGGTGTTTGACAGGCTGATGCCAAAGAAACTGATACCGAATCGCGTCAGGACAGAGCAGTGGGCAAAGCGCATGATGGAGTCTTCTTTCCGCAGAGAGGAACTGACGCAGCCCACGAGGCGCGGAGACAAGGTGCGGTCCAAGCTGGAGGCAGCGATCGCAAATGTACTATATGAGGAGGACATTCCGTATCGCTACGAGCAGAAGTTGGAACTGGATCACCAACTGTTTCTGCCCGACTTCATGCTGGCGGATCCGCTGACCGGGAAATTCACGTATCTGGAGGCGTTCGGCATGATGGAAAAGGCGGACTACGCCATTGGCTGTATGCAGAAGCTTGGGGCGTATGCCCACGCCGGGCTGTATCCCGGGGACAGACTGATGCTTGTTTTCGAGAGCCCGTCGGTGCCGTTCGATCAGGAGGTATTTCGGCAGTGGGTGCGGCATAAGTTTCGGCTGGATGAGCGGCAGAGGTATCGGCGGGAAAAAGATAAAAAGGGGAAATCAGTTTGAAAATTGAAAATGGCATCGAAAATAGGGAAAAACGCCGATTTCGATGCCAGGCTGAAAATTATGTAAACCAAACAACATGTGCGATGGCATCGAAATTGAGGAAAAACGTCAGTTTCGATGCCATGTTTTTTCCCCATGTGCACCACAGACGAAAAAAGCGGTTTCCGGTGCACATGGCCTGGCATCGAAATCGTCAAAAAAGGCGGTTTTCGATGCCATTCTCTTTTTTAAACGTTTTGGCGCACTGTGGGTGCTCTGTATGCCTTACATCGGGGATGCGCTGACTGCGGCCGGTCTTTTTTTCACACGGGAGTCACACGGGAGCTGTCTGACCAAACTTTACTTTTTTCTACCGTATTCCGCTTTGGTGTGCTATAATCCAATGGTATTTTAAAGGCGCGGGAACGAGAAATGTCAGACGCCGCGCGCAATTACGTATGAATACCACAGGAAAGGATATCACCATGGAGAAAGAATATTTTGAGAAACTGGAAGCCAAGCAGAGAAAGCAGACCGGACTGTTAAGAGTCACCGCCATCTGCAGTGTCCTGATCTGCCTTTGCATGATCGTCATCACTCTTGCCATCGTCAACATGGTCCCCCAGGTCACCAATGCACTGGGACAGGTGGAAACTCTGGCCGGCAGCGCCAACCAGGCAGTGACGGACATCGAAAAGATCATTCCGGAGCTGGAGCAGAGCGCCAAGGGCATGACGGAGATCTCCAGGTCCATTACCACCGACGGTCTTCCCAAGCTGTACGAAAGCCTTGACAACCTGAACAAGGTAGACGTGGAGACACTGAACGAATCCATCAAGGGCCTTTCCGACGTGGTATCGCCCCTGGCCAAATTATTCGGCAGATAAAAAAGGAATCTATAGTAAACGACATATTTAAATTTACTTTGAAATAGTGGTGCATATGTGATATACTCTTTCTTGGAGGATATCACATATGAATAACCGTAAGTATAATACAGATCCGGATCTTCTGCTTGCACAGGGTAAAGCTATTATGTCGTCTTCGGACGAATCAAGGTATCACTTTCGCGTGTTTGCAGTAAATATGGTGCTTTCGGGCTTCCCTGCGTCAAAGATTGGAGAAATGGCCGGCGTCAGCAAGATGGCTGTTTCCGGATGGGTTAAGACCGCCGATGAACAGGGCTTTGAAGCCCTGAGATCCAAATCTCACAGCGGAAGACCGTGCAGACTGACCGATTCCCAGAAAGCCGAAATAGATAAGGTTCTTCAGGAAGATCCCTCTGATCACGGCTTTAAGGTATGGGACGGGCCAAGCCTGTCTTCCTATATAAAAGACACTTTCCATATCGACATGTGCGTACGGCAGTGCCAGAGGCTCTTTCATGAGCTCGGTTACTCCCGTATCCGTCCGCAGCCCTATCCCAGCAAGGGAAACGAGGAAACAGACGAGCGCATAGCCTTTAAAAAAAACGAGACGAGATAGAATCCGACGAATCACTGATCCTTGTATATCAGGACGAGGTGCATTTTCAGATCCAGACAACCGTGACTGCCGGCTGGTTCAAAAAGGGAAGCTGTCCCCAGGTAAAATCCTATCCCGGAAGATTCAAGGCTTCCTACAGCGGATTTGTCATGCCCTCTACGGGAGAACTGTTCGTTTCAAGGCCCGAAACTTTCAACTATGAGACCACGATCGAATCAATCCGTGACTTTCTCAAGGCACATCCAGCACCGGATGGAAAGAAATACGCTCTTGTGATGGATAATGCGCCATGGCACAAAAAGACCATGCGTCTTATTGAGACCGAAAAGCAGCCGGAGTATGCCGATGTGCTGGAACAGGTAACATTTGTCAAACTGCCGCCGTACTCTCCGGATTTCAATCCGATCGAGCAGGTCTGGAGGATCACAAGGCGGGAGAACACGCACAACGTGTTCTTCGCTACGCTCAACGCTCTGAAGGAGAAAGTCGATCAGGCATTTGCCAACTGGGCTGTTCCCAATGCCCAACTGGCGTCGCTTTGTCAGTTTAAGTAAAAAATATTTTGTCGTTTACTATACTTTGCCACCATCCTTGCCACCGGCGATATGCCTGACATTATCAACCCCGCCATGTCAGAGCAGGCTCGTGCGATGATCGATGCGGGACTCATTTATGACGTATCTACAACAGAAGTTTACAAGCATCTGGGACAGTTCTACAAGGATGCGGAAACCTATAACGGTGTCTGCCTCGGTATCCCGCAGGGCGCTGCGTTCACCTGCATGTTCTACAACATGAAGATACTGAACGACTGCGGCTGGACAGAGGTCCCGAAGAATGCAGATGAGTTCTTCAAGTGCCTGGCTGACTGCGCGGGAAAAGGATATGATGCCATCACCTTCGCAGGAGCAAACACCACTTGCAACTTTATGCCGTTCGAATGCTCCTGGCCGGAGTATGCAGGCGTAAGCGCAGCAGATTACGAAGCAAAGTTCAAAGACGGAACGCTTGACTTCAACAATGCCGACGCAGCTGCATTCCTGGATCAGCTCGCAAAATATGTGATGCCCGGAACAACGGCCAACACGGAAGATGATGTAGTTTCTGCCATGGCTACAGGTGAAGTTGCCTGCTGCATCGCCGGCAACTGGTCATCAGGAAATATCGTCCCCGCCATTGAAGGCGTGGCAGGCGAAGGAAACTGCAAGTGTTCGCTTCCCCCGTTCCAGAAGGCAGGAAACGCAGCCTGGACATCAGTATCCCCCGAGTCGACCTGCGCGATCTCCGCAAAGGGTTCGGAAGCACAGATCAAGGCGCGCGTAGAATTTTTCGAGTGGCTCTGGAAGCCGGAAAACTATCAGATCCTTGCAAAGGCCCGCGGCATTGTTCCGGTAACGGATGACATGACCGAAGAATACATCCGTCTCCTTGCTCCCCTCGCTGCGATCGTTGGTGACGTTGGTGCGGCTCCCT
>JAZRWA010000105.1:0-12693 GCA_045599485.1 Clostridia bacterium
ATACGGGTCTCACCGTTGGAACGGGTCCACCAGTAGCAGGTTTCCTGACCGGCCACAAAGTTGGTGCAGCTGGTTACGGCGCCCTGCGCTTTGGCGTAAGCAGTGGGCACGCACTTGCGGCTTCTGTCGCCCCAGAAGTAATCCACAAAGGCTTCGTGATAGCTCAGCAGGAAAATCTTGTCCTGCGTGTCATTGCTGCCCTTGCGCCAGCCGCTGTAACTCTGTTTGCAGCTGTTGTCGCAGTCAGTCATCAGGATGGCGTTCTGCTCGGCATTGGTAAAGGCAGCGTTGATAAACTCATCGTTCAGCCATTCACGCAGGGTGCAATCCTGCCAGGTGACGCTCTCATAGCCTTCATGGTAGGGCTTGGCATCCAGTGCATATCGGCTGATCAGCAGCGCTTTGTCCCCTTCACGGGCCAGCACCAGCCATTCGATGGGCTCGGCACCGTTGGACAGGTCATTGTCCTGCTCGTAGGAGCCGAAGGTCACATAATTGCGGACGGTGAAGGATTGCTCCCGGATCTCGGCGATCTTATCGGCACAGCGGGCGGCCTGCTCGGCGGAATCGAGGTAATCACCCAGCTGCTCGTAGAGCGCCTGGGCATCCTTATAGGCGTTCATGCTCTTGAAGGTGCCGGCCATCTGATAGATGAGCGCGGCAGAGGCTTCGGCATCGGCTTCCTTTGCGGCGGTCAACTGCGCAACCTGCGCTTCCGCGGCCTGCTTGCCGGCGGCCAGATCGTTGATCTGCTGCTGGGCAGCAGCCATGGAGGCGTTCAGGGCCGCAATGTTGGCTTCGGCCGTTTCTTTTTCGGCAGTCAGCTGTGCGATCTGCGCCTCAGCGGCTTCTTTTTCGGCGGTCAGGCGGGCCACTTCGGCGAGAGCGGCTTCTTTTTCGGCTGCCAGCGTGGCGGCTTCGCTTTCCGCGGCTTCCTTGCCGGCGGTCAGCGCGGCAAGGGCGGCTTCGTTTTCAGCCTTGAGAGCGGTCAGCTCCGTGACCTGCGCCTCGGCGGCTTCCTTTTCGGCTGTCAGGGTCGTGATGCTGTCTTCCGCGGCGGCAATGATGGCGGAAAGTTCATCGGCCTTGGCCTCGGCAGAGGCTTTGCCGGCAGTCAGCTCGCTGATCTGCGCCTCGGCCGTTTCCTTTTCGGTCGTCAGGGCGGCGATCTGTGCCTCGGCGGCTTCCTTCTCACCGGTCAAGGCAGTCACCTGCGCTTCGGCGGCGCTGACGGTGGCGGCCAATTCTTCCAGCTTGCCGGTGACAGAACCCTCGGTGCTGTTCAGCTCGGCAATCTGCGCTTCAGCGGTTTCCTTGATCGCGGTCAGTTCGCTGATGCTCTTTTCGGTCTCGGCACTGTCGGCGGTCAACTCGGCGATCTGGGTGTCGGCGTTGTCCTTCTCGGCGGTCAGGGCTTCAATCTCCGCGGCGGCCTTCTGACGGGTAGCTTCCAGCACCAGGATTTGCACCTTGGCTTTGGTGACCTGCGCGGAAAGCTCGGCCAGTTCGCTCAGACCGGCGTTCTTGTCGGCGGTGAGTGCGGCGATCTGTGCCTCGGCGGCTTCTTTTTCGGCGGTGACGGCAGCCAGCTGTTCGGCGGCGGTTTCTTCCGTGCTGCTCAGCTCGGCGATGCGGGCTTCGGCGGCATCACGGGAGGCGCTCAGCTCGTTCAGCTTGCTTTCGTTGGCGGCATATTCGGCGTTCAGCTCGGCAATGCGGGCTTCGGCGGCTTCCTTGCCGCTGACCAGTTCCGCCAGCTGGGCTTCAGCGGCATCCTTGTCGGTAACCAGCTGCGCCAGCTGGGCTTCGGCTTCCTGCTTGATGACAGTGAGCTCGGCAATGCGGGTCTCGGCTTCTTCCTTGGCGGCGGTCAGCTCGGCAATGCGGACGGTGGCGGCTTCGTTATCGGCGGAGAGGGCGGCGATCTGCGCCGCGGTCTGTGTGCCGGAGCCGGTGAGTTCGCTGATACGGGTATCGGCAGCCTGGATGACGGCAGCCAGCTCGGTTGCCTGCGCTTCGGCGGCTTCCTTGCCGGCGGTCAGTTCGGCGATCTTGGCTTCGTTGGCGGCCTTGAGCGTGGTTAATTCTTCCACCTGTGCCTCGGCGGCACTCATGCCGGCGGTCAGCTGCTGCACCTGCGCTTCAGCGGAGGACTTCTCGTCGATGAGAGCGGCGATTCGCGCTTCATTGGCTTCATTGACGGCAGTCAGCTCGGCAATGGCTGCTTCGTTGGCTTCCTTGTCGGCGGACAGGGCAGCGATGGCGGCTTCATTGGTCTCCTTGGAGGCTGTGAGCTCGGCAATGGCGGCCTCATTGGCCTCCTTGGCGGCAGTCAGCTCGGTAATGGCGGCCTCGTTGGTCTCCTTGGCCGCGGTCAGCTCGGCAATGGCCGCTTCGTTGGCTTCCTTGTCGGCGTTGAGGGCGGCAATTTCAGCCGCGTTCGCTTCGTTGGCGGCGTTCAGCTCGGCAATGCGCGCTGTATCGGCGGCACTTTGCTCATTCAGCTGTCGCACTGTGGCCTCGGCATCCGTGCGCTTGTTTTTTTCATCGATAAAAAAGTACGCAAGAACACCGCCGACCGCAATCATGACGGCCAGCAGAATCGACAGTACCTTCTTTGCCATGGTCAGTACCTCCGTTTTGTTCAGCGGAATACAAGGAAGCGGGGGAGGGAGGAATTATTCCTCCTCTTCCTCCTCAGGCAGCTCGGCGTTGTGGTACACATCGGCCACATCGTCGTTTTCATCCAGCATATCCAGCAGCTTCTGGATCTTGGTCAGGGTCTCTTCATCGGCGACGGCAACGGTGTTCTGGGGGATCATCTTCTTGTCGGCAGACAGGAAGGAGAGGCCCTGACCTTCCAGCGCTTCGCGCACGGCGGAGAAGTCGTTGGGAGCGCTGTAGATCTCAAACACATCGTCCATGGCCTTGACATCTTCGGCACCGGCATCCAGCGCCATCATCATCATTTCATCTTCGTCCATGGCGGGGGTGCGTTCCACGATGAACTGGCCCTTGTTGTCAAACATGTAGGCGACGGAGCCGGGGGTGCCCAGGGAGCCGCCGTTCTTTTCAAAGATGTGGCGCACATCGGCAGAGGTGCGGTTGCGGTTATCGGTCACGATATTGCAGATGATGGCAACGCCGCCGGGGGCATAGCCTTCATAAACGATCTCTTCGTAGTTGACGCCGGTGCCTTCGCCGGAAGCCTTCTTGATGCTGCGCTGAATGTTATCGTTGGGCATGTTGTTAGCCTTGGCCTTGGCGATAACGTCACGAAGCTTGCCGTTGCTTTCGGGATTGGCGCCGCCTTCACGCACGGCGATGGCGATTTCACGGCCGATCTTGGTAAAAATCTTGCCGCGGGCGGCATCGGCCTTGCCCTTCTTCGCCTGAATATTATGCCATTTGGAATGTCCGGACATAAATAACCCTCCAAAAATCAATATACGAAAGAATTATAGCACAACGAGTAGCCCTCGTCAAATGAAAAAGGGCTTGCGAAAAGGCCTTCGGGAACAATTTTTTTAACATTTCTTCATATTATAGGTCAGTGGACGGAAAATCACAGGAAGGTGTGGCAATCGCTTGCGGAGTGTGCTATAATGAGAACTGAAGAATCTGTTTTTGCGAAGAGAGTGAAAATGATGGCAGTACAGCCGGACAGCCGCGGGACCTGCGTCAGGGTCAACCTGACAGCCCTTGCGGAAAACGCCGCGGCACTGAAAAACGCCGTGGGCTCCGTTCATATGATGGCCATTGTCAAGGCCAACGCTTACGGTCATGGCATGGTGCAGGTCGCCCGAGTCGCCCTGGCGAACGGCGCTGATTTTCTGGGCGTGGCGACCCCGTAGGAGGGTCAGACCCTGCGTGAGGCGGGCTTGACTGCTCCGGTGCTGGTGCTTGGCAATACCGGCGAGGAAGGCGCACGCATCTGTGCCGCAAACGGCATTACCCAGGCGGTGTGCGACGCGGCGGGCGTAAGGCGCATGCAGCGCGCCTGCGAGGAACTGCAGACGACGGCGAATGTACATCTCAAGTGCGATACCGGTATGAGCCGCATTGGTGTCCGGAGCGCAGAAGAGGTGCAGCAGGTGCTGGAAGCACTGCGGGAGTGCCCTCAGGTACATTTGACCGGCGCATTCATGCATTTTGCGGCGGCGGACGGCGATGAAGCCTTTGCTCGCAAACAGTTTGGTACCTTTATGCGTCTGACGGCACCGCTGCCGGAGGGCATTATCCGCCATGCGGCAGCCAGCGACGCCTCCATACGATTCCCCTGGGCACAGTTGGACATGGTCCGCGAGGGCATCTCGCTCTATGGCTGCCCGGGCGTGCAAAGCGAGATCCCGCTGCGCTATGCCATGAGTTTTGAAACACGGGTGGCATTTATCAAAACGCTGCCCGCGGGCGAAACGGTGGGCTACGGCCGTACCTGGACGGCCTCACGGGAAACGCGTGTGGCGACCCTGGGCGTGGGCTATGGCGACGGCTACCTGCGTTCCGCCTCCGGCAAGGCACAGGTACTGATCGGGGGGCGGATGTGTCCCGTGATCGGACGCGTATGCATGGATCAGATCATGGTGGATGTGACGGATGTGCCCGGCGTGAAGGAAGGCGACTGCGCTGTACTGATGGGGCGTCAGGGTGAAATGGAGATCACTCCCGATCAACTGGCTGCCTGGGCGGGCACCATCAGCTACGAGGTGATGCTCTCTCCCCATTCCCGCGTACCCGTCCTATATTATGAGGAAGGAAAATAACCCGGAATGAAGAATAAAAACAAAGGGGCACAGCCTGTTTACAAGCCTTACCTGAAGGGCAATGTCATCAGCGGCACGGCGGCCAAACGCGGCCTTTCCGTGCTTGGCATGGAAGTGCTGTTTGCTTTCATGTATGTGCTGATCGCCACCATGGCTACGGGCGGCGCGCAATGGATCACCGTATTGGTCAACGCGCTGCTGGTGCTGGGTGCGGCGTTTGCCATGTATAATGCCGGCGCGGGCAAAGGTGAGAGCGATGTGGGCTTTGCCGAAATTGCTCAGGCGCGTCTGGAAAGCGGCAAAAATGTCCCCGACAGCGAAAAGGACCGCTGCTTCAATGCGCTGAAAGGTTTTTTTGCTGCGGCGGTCGGTGCGCTGCCGGTATTTGCGGTGGCACTGCTGTTTTCCATGATCGCGCATCGTCAGATGGTGTCGGTGGGGGTTCTTCCTTCCTGGGTGGGGGCTTATGAGCAGCATGAGGATATCGGTGCCGCTCTGGCCTGGTACAGCGAAGTATCGCCTGTCACGCTGGAGGATGTCCTGCGCATTATTATTCGTGTGTTTGTGTTCCCGTTCATCAACATGGCCGGTGCGGATAACTACAATGCCATGTATCTGGTGGATCGCCTGAGCCCGCTGCTGGTGCTGATCACGCCCTTCTTCTACGGCCTTGGTTATCTGCGCGGGCCGCATCTGCGCGCCATGGTGCACGGCAACATCCGTCAGAACCGCCGCCGCCATAACCGTAAGGAACGCCGTGCCCGCGAAAAGCGCGCCCTTGAGATGAAGCAGAAAAAGGAACTGGTGTAAGCATGCGCATCATCGCCGGGGAAATGCGTTCCCGAACGATCCTGGCGCCCAAGGGCAGCGAGACGCGGCCCACGCTGGACAGGACCCGGGAATCGCTGTTCAACATTATTGCCGCAGAATGCCCGGGGGCCCGGGTGCTGGATCTGTACGCCGGCAGCGGCGCCCTTGCGCTGGAGGCCATCAGCCGCGGCGCGGAAAGAGCCGTGATGTGCGACTGCTCGCGCGAGGCGGCGGCTGTGATCCGGCGCAACATGGAATCATTGCGGGTGGAAGATCGGACAGAGCTGCTGTTCATGCGCGACGAACAGGCCATCCAGACGCTGAAAAAGCGGGGAGATCGCTTTGACCTGGTTTTTCTGGACCCGCCCTACTGCTGCGATACCGCGTCGGCCTGCAGGCAGCTGCTGGAGGCGAATGTGCTGCTACCGGAGGCGCTTGTGATCATTGAACATCTGGAAACCGTGACGCCGCAGGTGCCGCCGGCCTTCCGTCAGACGGATCGCCGCCGCTACCGTGATACGGCCATTACATTCTATCGGATCGAGGTGAAGGAAAATGCCGAAGGTGTGGATCTTTCCGGGCAGCTTTGACCCGGCGACACGGGGACATGAGGATCTGATCCGCCGTGCTTCGCTCCTGTGCGATGAATTGATCGTGGCGGTGCTGATCAACCCCGACAAGAAGGGGCTGCTGCCCTTCAAAAAGCGCATCGAGATTCTCAAAGCGGTGTGCGCCGACCTGCCCAATGTGCGGGTGGACAGTCACAATGGCCTGCTGGCGGATTATGCGCGGCAGCAGAATGCCGCTGCCGTGGTACGCGGCGTACGCTCCGGCACGGAGATGGATTCCGAGCTGCCGTGGTCCACGTTCAACCGCGCGCTGTATGAGAATTTTGAGGCGGTCTATCTGCCGGCCCGGCCCGATCTGCGGGATGTGTCGAGCAGCATGGTGCGTCAGTTGGCTGCCTTTGGCGGCGATATTACGCCCTTTGTGCCCGAAAAAGGGGCGGAGCTGATCCGTAATTATCTGGAACATCATATCTGAGGAGGATATTCACATGGCGATAAAAGTCTTCAATGTCATCAGCAACATCCAGGAAGTGCTGGAAAACTCCAAGACCAATCTGTTTTCCGGCGGACGTGTGCTTGTGGACCGCAAGAACCTGGATGAGCTGCTCCGCGAGCTGTCCGACAGTATGGAGCCCGATCTGGTGGCGGCCCGTGACCTGCTGGCACAGACGGATGAGATCCGTGCCCAGGCTGACGAATACAAACGCAAGACCGTGTCGGAAGCCAATGCCGAGGCGGAACGTGTCAAGCATGAATCCGACATGAACCTGGCCAAAGCACAGAATGAAACCGAAAAGACCTGCCGTGACATGCTGGAGCAGGCTACGGCCAAGTCCAACGAGATGATGAACCAGGCGGCCGAGCATGCCAACCGCCGTGTGGCAGCGGCCGACGAGGAAGCGAAACGGCTGGTCAGCAGCCACGAGATCACCCTGCGCGCGCAGGCCCGTGCCGCCGAAATTGAAGAAAAGGCCAACCGTGAAGCCGATGAGCTGCGCCGCCGCACCATGCAGGAACTGTCTGATGTGCTGCTGCAGGCGGAAAATGTGCTGGGCGGTCAGCTGAACGGCCTGCGTTCGGCCCGTCAGCAGCTGGCGGGCGGCTATGCCGCTCCGGAGGCTGAATACCCCGAGACCGTGCAGCAGTAAGGGTGTTTATCGGGCCGATCGTGCCTTTGAAATGCGCCAAGCGGCGTCCGTTTGATACAAAACGGTTAAATATTGAACACCTGACTCAAAAAAACTTGACAGCCCGATGGAATGACGATATAATGTTAAAGCTGTTTTGATGGGTTTTTCCCGGAAAAACATAACGTGATGAACAGCGCGGTTAAAAGCGTGCAGTCATTATTTTAAGGAGTGAATACGATGTTCCGTACCTATCAGCCGAAGAAGCGTCAGCGCAGCAAGGTGCATGGTTTCCGTGCCCGTATGTCCACCAAGAACGGCCGCAGAGTACTGGCTGCCCGCCGCCGTCGTGGCCGCAAGGAACTGACGGTCTGACACACTTCCGGCCGCGCACGGCGCGGTCAATGAAGAAGCATGGCTCAACCCGCCCCGGTGCCTGCCATCGAGCATTCCCGGGGCGGGTTTTCCATGCCGCTTTGAGGGCGGAAAAGACATGCAGAGAGCGTTAAGACTGCGTAAAAACGGTCAGTTTCAATATGTTTTCCGAAAAGGCAAGGGGATGGGCACACGCCTGGTCTCCTTAACCTACGTGCGTGCCAATCGGCTGCAGGTAGGTTTTTCGGTGAGCAAAAAAGTAGGCCATGCCGTGGTACGCAATCATGTAAAACGCCGTCTGCGGGAGATTTTCCGTCTGCAGGTCCCACAGCTCAAAAACGGTTACTACATCTTTGTGGCCAGGCCTGAGGCCGCAGAAGCATCCTACACGCAGCTGGAGAAGGCCGTAAACAGCCTTCTGCGCAGACAGAATCTGTACAGGGAACATAGCACTGAGTCAGGGGACGAGCAGTCATGAAGCGGTTCATGCTCGGCACGCTGCGCTTCTATAAGCGGAATATCAGTCCGCTCCTGCCGCCCGCGTGCAAATATGTTCCCACCTGTTCGGAATACGCCCGCATCGCCATCGAGCGCTACGGAGCGGCCCGCGGCGGCATGATGGCCGCCGGCAGACTGCTGCGCTGCAATCCCTTCGCCAAGGGCGGGTACGATCCCGTCCCCGAGGCAGAATCCATTGACCAGGAAGGACGGAGAATGAAAGAATGACCGCTTGGTTCAAAAGCATCCTCGAATGGATCTACGGAGTGGTGGGGAGCTACGGCATTGCCGTAATGATCTTCACCGTAATGTTCCGCGTGATCCTGACCCCGTTTGAAGTTTCCTCCCGCAAGGGCATGCGCAAGATGGCGGCGATTCAGCCCAAGCTCAACGAGCTGCAGAAGAAGTACGCCAACGATCAGGCCAAGCTGCAGCAGAAGCAGTCGGAGCTGATGCGCAAGGAGCATTACAATCCCCTGTCGGGCTGCCTGCCCATGCTGCTGCAGTGGCCCATCCTGCTGATCATGTTCTACGCGATGAGAGACGTGGCCAGCGAAAAGCTGATCGCTCAGGTCATCGCTCTTCTGACCGGCGAGGTTCCCCAGTACGAAAGTTTCCTGTGGATCAAAAACGTATTCATGGCCGACTCTCCCTTTACCGCCATTGCGCCTGACGCGGCCGGCATGATCAGTGCCGGACAGGGCGTGTGGCAGAATGTGTTCAATGGCCTTTCCGAGCTGCAGAAGACCAATCTGCTGACGGTCATTCAGCAGTATGTGCCCGCTGCCGCCGGCCTCGGCTTTGACGAGGTGTTCAATTTCGCCTCTGCCGGTACCCTGTCCACCACCGTCAACACCTACCTGATGCCCGCCCTGCAGCAGATTCCCGCTTACGTGGCGGATGTGGCGGCTGTGCCCGGTTGGAAAAACGTGGGCTTCCTGCTCTTCACCGTGACCCTTTTCCAGAATTTCAATGGTCTTCTGATCCTGCCCCTCTTGTCCGGTGTGACCCAGTGGGCCATGACCAAGCTCAATCCTGCCATGCAGCAGGCCCAGAACCAGCAGGCCGCCGGCCAGCAGAAGGGCATGGGCAGCTTCATGAACTGGTTCTTCCCCATCTTCTCTGTGTTCATCTGCCTGAGCAGCAACGCCGGTTTTGCCCTGTATTGGGTAACCATCAACATTTTCGCGACTGCGCAGTCCATCCTGATCAACAAGTATCTTGAAAGCAAAGACGCCAAACAGAAGGCGCTGACAGAAGGGAATACCGCCAAATGAGCAAATCGATCGAAGTAAAGGGCAAGTCCCGCGAAGAGGCCATTGAAAAAGGCCTTCAGGAACTGGGCCTGACCATTGCCGAAGCCAAAGTGGAAGTGGTGACAGAAGGCAGCAAAGGCCTGTTCGGATTCTTCGGAAGCCGTGAATGGGTGATCCGCGTGACCTCTACCGAAGAAGAAAAACCTCTTTTTGACACGCGTTCCCTGTTTGAGGATGCGCTGGACAACACTCCCCGCACCAAGAAAGCTTCCAAGCCTGCTGCCGAAAAACCCGTAAAGTCCGAAAAACCCGCCGAGAAGGCACCCAAGGCTGAGAAGCCTGCTGCTGAAAAGGCGCCCAAGGCGGAGAAACCCGCTAAGCCCGCTGCTGAAAAGACGCCCAAGGCGGAGAAACCCGCCAAGCCCGCTGCCGAGAAGGCGCCCAAGGCGGAAAAGCCTGCCAAGCCTGCCGCCGAAAAGGCGCCCAAAACCGAAAAGAAGCCCGCACAGCCCAAGCCCAAGGCCGAGAAAAAGCCTGCCGTTCCCGTGGAAAAGAAGCCCGTGGTGCCGGCGGAACAGGCGGATCCCGCTACCAGCGCCGGCAAGGCGCAGAGCTTCCTGCAGGAGCTGACCCGTCTGATGGGCGTGGAAGTCTCCGTCAGCGTAGCTACCGATGCCGAAGGCAATGTGCGCGTCAACATGGAAGGCGATGGTCAGGGCATTCTGATTGGCCGTCACGGCGAAACGCTGGACGCGCTGCAGTATCTGACCAGCCTGCAGGTCAACAAAGGCCGCGGCGAGTATACCCGCGTCACGCTGGATACCGAGGGCTATCGTGCCCGCCGGGAGGAAGCGCTGATCCGCCTGGCCAATCGCATGGCCAACCGCGCCATCAAGACCGGCCGCCGTGTTTCCCTGGAGCCCATGAATCCCTACGAGCGCCGTGTGCTGCACTCTGCGCTGCAGGGCAACGAGGCTGTGACCACACATTCGGAGGGCGAGGAACCCAACCGTCATGTGGTCATCACCGTCAACAAGCCCGCCCGCGCTCCCAAGGCCGCAAAGCCCCAGGAAGCTATTGTGGAGGCCGCAGCGGAAACGGCTTCCGAAAATGAATAATAACGCTTCTGACAGGACGGCTTCGGCCGTCCTTTTTTGCAAAAAAAGGAGGAAATAAAAGGATGCTTGATCCCATTTTGATGCTTCCTGCTTACCGGTACGGCGCGATGACCCCCTGGGGAGGGCGCGGTTTGGAAAAGATCGGCAAGGTGATCCCCGATGAGCGCACGGGCGAAAGCCTGGAGGTGTCGGTACTGCCCGGGCTGGAGAGCCGTACGGTGCAGGGTGAAACATTGACGGAACTGCTGCAGCGCTATGGTACGGCGCTTCGCGGCGAAAAGGTGGGCGAGACCTTTCCGCTGCTGCTCAAGTTTATTTCCTCTGAGGAGAGTCTGTCTGTGCAGGTGCATCCCGATGATGCCTATGCAGGAAAATACGAAAACGGCAAGCTGGGTAAAACGGAAGCGTGGGTCATTCTGGACTGCGCCGAGGGTGCGCAGATCGTGTTCGGCACCGCTCCGGGCATGACCCGTGAAGCGTTGACCGAAGCGTGCGCGAAGGGCGGCGAAACGCTGCGCAGCAGCCTGCGTTTTGTAGATGTGAAGCCCGGAGATGTGTATTTTATTCCCGCCGGCATGCTGCACGCCATCGGGGCTGGCATTACGCTGATGGAGATTCAGCAGAGCAGCGATGTGACCTATCGTTTTTACGATTGGGACCGTGTCGACAAAAACGGCAAGCCGCGTGAACTGCACATCCAAAAAGGTTTGGATGTGACGGCGCTGGACCTTTGCAGTGAAGCCACTCAGGCAGAGGAAAAGGACGGTGTCGCTGCTTATATTCACGAAAAGGCATTTTCGCTGGACAAGTGGTTTGTGCGCGGGGAAAAGCAGCTTTCCGCAACGCCGCAGGCTTTCCGTATTTTGTGCCCGATGCAGCCCATGCGCCTGGAGTGGGCGGAGGGCGCGCTGGACCTGAAGCTGGGCGACAGCGTGCTGCTGCCTGCCATGATGAAGGATGCCGTGCTGAAGGGCAACGGCGAGGCGTGGATGATGAGCCCGGGAGCGGAAGCATGATCCGGCTGGCATTTGTGGGCTCCAGCTTTATTGCGGACCGTCTGATGAACGGATTGAAGCGGGTGGAGGGCTGGCAGCTGACGGCCTGCTACTCACGGGACGCGGCGCGGGCAGCGGAAAATGCCCAGCGCTGGGGCGCGAAACATTCCTTTGGCGATTGGGAGGCCTTCTGCCGCTCTGATTGCTATGACGCGGCGTATGTGGCAACGCCCAACACGCGCCATTTTGACCAGACGCGCGATCTTTTGTGCAGCGGCAAGCATGTACTGCTGGAAAAGCCCGCCACATTGACCGCGGAAGAGTTTCAAACGCTGATGACACTGGCCGGGGAACACGGTGTATGCCTGATGGAGGCCATGCGTCCCATGCATCTGCCCGATCTGCCGCAGATCGAAGCGGCGATGGAGCGGCTCGGGGTGATCCGATATGCCGATTTTCCCTACTGTCAGTATTCTTCGCGGTATGATAAATACCGTATCGGCATTGTGGAAAACGCCTTCAAACCTGAACTGGCGGGCGGTGCGCTGATGGATATCGGCTGCTACGCGGTCAGCTGGATGGAGCGTTTGCTGGGAATGCCGGAGCGTCTACAGGCGGAAACGGTCTATCTGCCGGGGGGCATTGACGCGGTGACCACGCTGATGGCGGTGTATGCCGATTGCATTGCGGTGGTGAGCGGCTCCAAAGTGCATCAGAGCAGCCGCCCCTGCGTGATTGAGGGCGAAAAGGGAACACTGACGCTGTTGCCCTTTCCCATGCCGAACAAGCTGCGGCTGGAGCTTCGGGACGGTACCGTGGAAGAACTGCCGCTGCGCTGCTGCGAGGCGGATATGTGCTATGAGGCAGCGGATTTTCTGTCGCTGTGCCGCGGCGAGAGGGACGGCACGGACGATTTGAACCATACGCTCAATGTGATGCGGCTGATGGACGAGGTGAGATGGCAAACGGGCATTGATTTTACCCGGGAGCAGTCCGAAAAGGCCGAAAGGAAGAAAACGCCATGGCGGTAAAAAAGTATAATAAACTGGTGCGGGACCGTATCCCGGAGGTCATCACGGCGGCGGGAAAGACCTGCGTGACCGAAGTGCTGACGCAGGAAAAGTATATCGAGATGCTGGACGCCAAGCTGAACGAAGAGCTGGCGGAGTATCAGGAAAGCAA
>JAZRWA010000106.1:0-18252 GCA_045599485.1 Clostridia bacterium
TCACAAGCACGCGCTGGGGCAGAATTTTTTGACCGATGAAGCGCTGCTGAACAGCCTGATCGACGCCTCCGGCGTCGGTCCCGAGGATCACATTCTTGAGGTCGGTCCCGGCGGCGGCGATATGACCCGTCTGTTGGCCAAACGCTGCAAGAGCGTGACCGCCGTGGAGATCGACCGTGATCTGATCCCGCTGCTGCGGGTGGGCTTTGAGCCCTATCCGAACATCACGCTGGTGGAGGGCAGCATCCTCAAGGTCAATCTGCCCGAGCTGATGCGGGACAAGGGACCCTTCCATGTGGTGGCCAACATTCCGTACTACCTGACCACCGAATTGCTGGAAATGCTGCTGGGCAGCAGCCTGCCGCTGCTTTCCATCAATGTGATGATTCAAAAGGAAGCCGCCGACAAGCTTGTCGCCCCGCCTTCCACCCCTGCCTATTGCCCCTTGGGCATTCGTGCGCAGTACAAGGCCGAGCCGCGCATTGCCTGCATTGTGCCCGCCGCCTGCTTTACGCCGCCGCCCAAGGTGGATTCCGCCTTCGTCTGTCTGCCCATGCGCGAAACCCCCGCGGTGCAGGTGCAGGATGAAGCGCTGTTTTTCAAGCTGGTGCGCACCGCCTTTGCCCTGCGCCGTAAAACGCTGTGCAACAACCTGATCGCCTCCCTGCACATGGCTCGTGAGGAGGCTGCGGCACTGCTGGAGCGCGCCGGCATTGATGAAGACGCCCGCGGAGAATCCCTGTCACTGGAGCAGTTTGCCGCGCTGACCAATGCCTTCAAGGCGCCGGAGGAAGCATGAGTACGCTTTCCATCGGCCTGTTCGGCGGCATGTTCGACCCCATCCACACCGGTCATCTGCGCGCCGCCAAGGCTGCGCTCGACTGGGGACTGGATAAGGTGCTGCTGCTGCCCTGCGGTACACCGGCTCATCGCCCCGCGGCACAAGCCTCCCCCGATGACCGTCTGGCCATGTGCGCCCTTGCTGCCGAAGGTATCCCCGGGCTAGAGGCCAGCGGCATCGACTTCCGCGAGGGGCCCTGCTATGCCGCCGATACCGTGCAGATGCTCAAGCACGAATACCCTGACGCCCGTTTTTACTGGATCCTCGGGGAAGACAAGGTGGATGGGCTTTGCCGCTGGTATCACGCGGAACAGCTTTTTGCCAATTGTGAGTTTCTGGTCTGCCCGCGTCCCGGCTGCATTGCCGCTCACGATCCCGAGGGAGCCGTACTCCACCGTCTGAACATCGAAGGTATGACCGATTCCTCCGGCATGGTCAAGGATCGCCTGCGCCTGCTCGATGACGCTCCCGACCTGCTGCCCAGGTCCGTCGCCGCGTACATTGCCGCCCACGGCCTCTATCAGCCCGATTACACGCCCGAGCTGCTGCGCCGCGGCATGAATCCGCACCGCTTTACTCACACGCTCGGCGTGCGCGCCACCGCGGTGGAGCTGGCCGCCCTGCACGGCGAAAACATGCAAAAGGCCGCCCTGGCTGCCATCCTGCACGACATCGCCAAGCCAATGCCGCTCGAAGAGATGCGTGCCGTTTGCCGCCAATATCCCGCTGATTTTTCCGAGGAGATCTTGTCCAACGGCAACCTGCTGCACGGCCCCGCCGCCGCGTTGATCGCAAAGCACGAACTGGGCATTACCGATGCTCAGGTGCTTTCCGCCATCGATGGCCACACCACGGGCAAACCGGGCATGAGCCGTCTGGATATGATCGTCTTTATCGCCGATGCCATCGAGCCCAATCGCGAGCCCTACCCCGGGCTGGAAAACCTTCGTGCCCTGGCCCGCAGCGACCTTGCCGCCGCCGTACTCGCCTCGATGCGCTCCACGCGGGATTATGTATTGTCCCGCGGTGATCCCTTCTGCTCCGTGACCGAAGCGGCCATGCGGAGCCTGACCGAAAAGGAGAAATAACATGACCGAACTGGAAACCGCTCTTGCCGCCGCCAAGGCGCTGTCGGATAAAAAAGCCCTCGACCTTCTGGTACTGGATGTTGCCGCCATGACCCCCATCACCGAGTACATGGTCATCTGCACCGGCCGTGTCGCCAATCAGGTGCATGCCCTGTGTGACGAGGTGGAGGATAAGCTGGCCGAGCAGGGCGTTCTCTGCCGCAAAAAAGAGGGCGTGAACGACGGCCGTTGGGCCATTCTGGATTACGGCTCCGTGCTGGTGCACGTGTTCCATCCCGAAGCCCGTCAGTTCTACAAGCTGGAGCGCCTGTGGGATGAAGGCACCAACCGTGTGGAGCTGCCCTTCTCCACCGAGGAATAAGCCATGCAGCTGTATTCCTGTAAAAAGAATTTTGCCGTGCAGAAGGCCGAACGCTTCTTCAAGGAGCGCCGTGTGCAGCTGCAGCAGGTCGATTTGAAAAAGGTCAAGCCCGGTCTGCGTGAGCTGCAGCTGTTTGCCCGCTGCGCCGGCGGTGCCAAAGAGCTGGTCGACCGCACCAGCACCGCCGTGCTTTCCCACCCCATCGCCTACACGGAGGATGAAGCCGTCATTCTGGATTATCTGACCGAGCATCCCGATTTTCTGCGTACACCCATCGTTAGGGATGGTCAGCGCGTGGTCATCGGCGAGGATCCCGAAGGCTGGCAGCGTCTGCTGGACAAAATGCAGCGCTGAGGACCGTATTTTATCACGATATCGTTTCGCCGAACATGGCCTTGCATGGCCCTATGTGACATGAGGAGAGGAACGCTTTTCATGCCGAAAAGCATTCCTCTCCCCCTTTTTTATTATCAAAAATGCTTGTTACTTTCCGTTCATCCGTTTTTCTTCGCTTTTCGCCCGCAGCCAGGCATTGGCCTGCTCACGCGTGGAAAAAACATGCATCTCTTTGCCTGTAGTATTTTCAAACAGCTTCAGCATCTGCGGACGAATGGACGTGTGGAACAATTCAAAGTAGCCACTGATCTGCGGATCTACCGAAGACTCCACAAAAGGCATATCCTATCGTGGTTTTCCCACCCGTTCATGAATGCTTTTCAGGCACAATTCTGCCGGATAATCCAGAAAGAACGCCTCGTCACAGCATTCCAACCGTTCTTTGAGGCTGCGCAGACAGTTGCCGTCGCAAATCCATTCCGGTGCCTCAAGCGCTTTTGCAAGCAGCACATCAAACTCCGCGTCTGTACGCCGTGTACCGTCTGCCCGCCACAGCAGCTGATCCATATAGATGATGGGCAACCCGATCAATTTCTGCAGCTCACGCGCGAAGGTGCTCTTCCCCGAACCCGGACTGCCGGTCACCACGATGCGCCTCGGATTCATGCTTCCAGTTCCTCCAGGGACAACGGCACATCATTCTCGCGCAGCGTTTTTTGCAGTGCAGCAATGCTGACTTCTTTGGGGGCAATGCCCTCGCCGGCACACATGGCCGCAGCCAACCCCGCCGCCTGCCCCATGGCAAAGCACGGCGGCATCACGCGGATCGCCCCCACCGCTTTCCGTGTGGCCGAGATGCTGCGCCCCGCCACCAGCAAATTTTCGATGCCATGCGGCAACAGCACACGGTACGGAATCGCATACGCCTGACCGCTCTTAATGGGCTTGTAGTACACTGTATCCTGCACATGGATGTCGATCAGGCTGCCGCACAAAAAGATATTGTCCTCAAACATCTCCCCGTTGCTCATCGCTTCGCTGCTCAGCATAAAATCGCCTACGATACGGCGGCTTTCGCGGATGCCGATGAGCCCGGAGCTGGTACGCAAACGAGCCTTTTCGCAGCCGGGAACGTACTTTTGCAAAAAACGGATGATAACAGGCATCTGCCGCCGAAGCTCCACATAAGCCGCCGTCACCTGCTCGGGGTCAAGACCGTCCACATCATTCATGCGCGTCATATTGATGCGCCACGCGCCGTCGACCTCTTCATACATTTCCACTTTGGCGCGAGGCACGTCAAAATGTCCCGCCGCCCGCTCCTCGGCAATTTCGGGCATAAAGAAGCGGTTCTCGGGGTGCAGACGCATGTATTCCTCCATGCGTTCCTTATCGATGCCGTCCACCAGAAAGAAAAGGGAGGCCGGCTGCACCTTGCCGTCATTGCAGCGTCCCGTTTCACAGGGCGCCCCGGCAGTAAAAGCCACATCGGCATCGCCGGTGCAATCGATGTACTGCTTTGCCCGAACGCTGAAAAAGCCGCATTTCCCTGAAAACACCGCCGACGCGATGCGGCTGTCCTTTACTTCGCAGGTATGATACACCACGTTGTACAACAGCCTTACGCCCGCTTCCAGGCACATTTCCTCGGCAACACGCTTGAACACCTCGCAGTCAAAGGGCGTTACATGCCCATGCCCCGTGGTGCGATAACTGGCGTAGCTTGTACCCTCCTGCACTTCGGACGGATGAATCGCGCCGCCCTGTGCCGCCAGGCGCTGCACAAACTCTTCAAAAAAACCGCGGATCACCTGCTTCTGCATCGAAGGATCATAACAATGCATAAACGGTCCCACCAGACCGGAGGTGGCCATGCCGCCAAGACACCCTTCCTTTTCGCACAGCAGCACCTGTGCCCCTTGCCTCGCGGCACACACCGCCGCCGCCATACCCGCCGGACCACCGCCGATGACCAGCACATCGGTCGTATATTCCTTCACGATTGGAAATGTAATTTCATTCATAAACCGTAATCCTTCCTCAGCCCTTGATTCCGCTGCTGGCAATGCTCTGTACAAAAAACTTCTGGCAGAACAGGTAGATCAGTAAGATGGGCAGTATAGCCAGTACACTCGCCATCATGGTCATATTGACCATGGGAACTTCCTGACTATTATAATACTAAATGCCCAAAGAAACAGTATACAATTTTTGTTTGTTTAGGAAAATGAGCGGATTCAGATAGTCATTCCATACATTGATAAAATTAAGGATCACCAACGATGCCATGGCATGCCTGGTCAAGGGCAGCATGATGCTCCACCATATCTTCAGATGCTTCGCACCGTCGATCCACGCACTTTCGACAAGATCGGTCGGCACCGCCTCATAATACTGCTTGAGCAGAAAAATACCGCTTGCCGTGAACATATGGGGCAAGATGATTGCCCAGTGCGTGTTGTACAAGCCAATCTGATTGAAGAACACAAACCGCGGAATGATGGTCACCTGAAAAGGAATCATCATGGTCGCCAGATATGCCAGAAAGAACACCTTTTTCCCGGGAAAACGGATACGCGCAAAAGCATAAGCCGCTGTTGCCGAGACCACCAGCTGACCGGCGATGGAACTGAGTGCTACCTTGAGTGAGTTGAACAGCAGCTTCAGATAAGGAATTTCCACATTGTTCCAGACATAGCTGAAGTTTTCCCAAAAGATCGGCTGCGGAATCAATTGGATACGATTTGAGAATACATCCTGCATTCTTTTAAGAGAGCTGGACACCATCCACACCAGCGGCATCACAAACAACAAACCCAGCATCGACAGGATCAGCGTGAGGACAAGTTTCGCAAAACGGTTTTGTTTTTTCATAGGTACACCTCTTCCTACCATCAGGATTTGTATACCCATTTGTTCTGGGTGCGGAACAGGATCAGTGTCAAAACCAATATGATGGCAAACAGCACCCATGCTTCGGTGCTGGCATATCCGAATTTATAAGTGGAAAACGCATCCTGATAGATTTTGACCAGAATGGAGGTATTGCCTCGACCGTTGCCTGAAATAATGTGTACCGACGTAAACACCTTGAAAGTGCCGATCATTTCAATAATGAGCAGGTAGAATGTTGTCGGGGTAATCATCGGGAGCGTAATGGAAAAGAACTGACGGACTTTACCCGCGCCGTCGATCTGCGCAGCCTCGTACAGTTCGCCCGGGATATCCTGCATGGCAGCCATATAGATGACCATTTCATAGCCGATCGCCTGCCATACCATCAGCGCAATGATGGGAATCTTATTCAGATCGTTGCTGCTGAGCCACCGCATGCGCTGCGTCATGCCAAAGAAATTCTGAAGAATCACATTGATGGGTCCTTCATTGCGGAACAGGAATTTGAACAGCGTAGCCATCGCGACCGCGTTAGAAATATACGGAATAAAGAACACCGTTCTCAAGGTCCTGCGCATGAATACCTTGTCATTCAGGCAAAAAGCCAACACGACCGCAAAGATCAATGAGATTGGCACCACGGTCAGCGCATAAACAAACGTATTACGAAAGCCATAACCAAACAGCTTATCCGAAAACAGCGATTGATAATTGCTGATGCCCACCCAGCGAATGCCGCCCAGACCGCTGGTAAAATTCCAATCAGTAAAGGATAGAAATGCACTGAATAGCACCGGAAAAACGATCAGGGATAAAAAAATGATCAACGAGGGCAGCAGAAACAAATATCCGCTGATAGCCTCTTCTCTTTTTCGCATGATACCCTCCACATAGGATGGGAGCGGACAGCGCCGCTCCCGCCCTATCATTTTCTGTTTACTTTGCCAGAACGTCTGCGGCAAACGCTTCCACTTCGGCCATGGCTTCAGCAGGATCCAATTCGTAGTTGAGTACGTCCACAATGGTGGAGTTGATATAGTTGTCAATCTCCGTGTTCACATAGGTATCGTAGTAGTTCTCGCCGTCCAGGTTGAGCACCACGCGTTTGTAGGCTTCCACGTCCACCAGCTTCGCAGCATCTTCCTCACTGCCAAACAGCAAAGTCACTGCCTTATCGCGGTCGGTATACTTCCAGGTGGGCAGATGGCCGGCCTTGACCAGATACACATTACCTTCACGGGCAAAGAAGCGTACAAACGCCCAGGCAGCTTCCACATTTTCGCACGTGCTGGTGATGGCCAGATGACCGTACTTGCTGGGACCTTCCATGTAGTTGTGCTCATCCTCCGCCGTCAGGGTGGGATAAGGCGCAAAGCTTACAGTAAAGTCGATGGGATAGTTGACCTGGTCGGCAATAAAGCGGGTCATGTTATTGCTGACCGTGCTGGCGGTATAACCACCCAGCAGCAGATTCTGCGTCTGCATATTGGAAGCCTTCATTTCGCTCCAGGGATACCATACGCCTTCCTCTTCCAGGGCGATCTGGCGGTTCAAAGTATCCACAAAAGCGGGATTGCTGACGGTGGTGACAGCCGTCTTGTCAGCGTTATAGAGCATATCAGAGCCGAACGCCTGATAGACGTGGTTCATCCAGTGGTTGCTGCCGTGACTGTCTGCACCGCCGATCACGCCGTCCGCAGTCATGGCACGACAGGCATCGGCATACTCATCCATCGTCCACCTGGTGGGAATCTCGCCCAGACCCGCATTATCCCACAGCGTCTTATTGATGGCGATGTAATAGTTCAAACCATCCACGGGAATGGAGTACACACGCCCGTTCACTTCCAGGCGTCCGCCCCATTCATCCACCATGTCGATGTTCTCCGCATCGATCAGGTCCGTCAAATCATAGAAGAAGTTGGACTGGGAACGGGAGACCGTCAGTGTGGAGGTGTAGCTGAGCAGAACATCGATCTCGTCGCCTGCCATCAGGGAGGTGTTGATCTTGAGGTTGCCAGACTCGTTATTGGAGATGGTGGTCAGTTCCACCTTGACGTTGGGGTACAGCTCGTTGAAGGCTTCGATCAGCGCATCAATGCCCTGTCCGCCGTTGTAGGCGCAAACAAACCGCACCGTTCCCGTCAGGTTGGGATCGCCCATCGTGGCTTCCGGTTGAGCGAAGGCGAGCATCGGCATCAACATCGCCAATACAAGCACAAGGGAGAGAAGCGTCTTTTTCATATTGGAATCCCCTTTCTGTTATTGGTCAGGTTTCATCATGGATCCTGACTTGTGTTGGCTCAATTATATTAAAAAGCGTTTTGCGTGGCAAGGTTTGGCGGTTATGCTGAAAATAAATCTTCCATACTTGACATACTTTATCATTTTATGTCATAATACGTCATCTGTTGCTGAAAGGGAGCGTATCATATGCTGCAAAACGACCGCATCCTTTAGACCCTTGAAATCATCAAAAAACACCGCAGTGTGCGTTACAGTACGCTGGCGGCGGAAATGCACACCAGCCTTTCCACAGCGCGGCGTGATGCAGATGCTTTGGTGCAGCAGGGCTATGCTGAAAGAGTATACGGCGGCATTGTCCTTGCGGGGCAAAACATCAACACCATGCCCCTTGAGGTACGCGAAACCACCCATCATGAGGAAAAGGAAGCGCTCGCCCGACAGGCGGTGCAGGTGCTTGGCAACAACCGATCGGTTTTTCTCTATGCCTCCAGCACGGTATCGCTGATGGTGCCGCTGCTTTCCCGCTACAGTGGGCTCAAGGTGCTGACCAACTCCACCGGACTGTGCATCGCACTGGAACAAAACGGGATTGAAGCCTATTGCACCGGCGGGCGGCTGCGCGCGTCCGACCATGTGTTTATGGGCAGCTTTGCCGAGGAAGCGCTGGAGCATTTCCGCCCGGATGTGGCGTTCTTTTCCCCAACAGCGGTTTCCTCGGATGGCGAGATCACCGTCTGGCGGGAAAGCAGTGCCGGCTTTCTGCGCAAGCTGCTCAAACGCAGCCGGCAGGTCTACATGCTTTGCGACGCCAGCAAGCTCAACCAAAGCTGCTTCTTTTCTGTCGGCGGCATTGAAGATATCAGCGGCGTCTTCTGCAACGCGCCGCTGCCCGAGGGCTGGGCGGAGCGCATCGGCTCACGGCGGGGGAGGTAACAAAAAATCAGGGGGAGAGGAACGCTTTTCATGCTGAAAAGCATTCCTCTCCCCCTGTCCCCCTCTCTGAGAAAAGGCAATCTTTACCAATATGCCAACACCCTTGTTCTGATAAAAGGAATCTGTCATCATCACAAGGGTATTATGCTATTCGAATTAATCTGCCCTTTCTCGGGTGGGGTTTGGGGCGACCATGCTTTCAGGCTCTGAAAGCGTGGTCGCCCCAATATTTTCCCTTACTTTTCGTCTTCGTCCTTCGGGTGCAGCGCGGCAAAGACCGCCTCTGCTGCGGGGCGTGTCATCCCCTTGACGACCATAAACGCTTCGGCGTCGTTCAGCTCCTTCATCTTGCGGATGGAGCCAAAATGTGCCAGCAGCGCCCTTCTGCGGGAAGGACCAATACCCGGAATATCCTCCAGCGTGGAGTGCGTCGCCGCCTTTCCGCGCAGGTTTCGATGATAGGAAATGGCAAAGCGATGCGATTCATCGCGGATGCGCTGGATCAGATGCAGCGCGGGCGTATGATGATCCAGGAGGATCGGCTCCGCGCGATCGGGCAGCCAGATGGCTTCCTCCTCCTTCGCCAGACCAAACATGGGCACTTCCAGCCCCAAAGCGTGAACAGCCTCCAGCGCAAAACGCAGCTGCTATGGGCCGCCGTCGATGAGCACCATGTCGGGCATCACCCAGCGCTCAGCAGGGTCCTGACGCAGCGTACGCTCAAAGCGCCGACCCAGCACCTCGTTCATGGAGGCAAAATCATTGGCGCCTTCCACGGTCTTGATGCGAAAATGCCGGTATTCGCTGTGCGCCGCTTCACCATCAATAAACACCACCATGGAAGCGACCGACAAAACGCCCTGCGTGTTGGAAATATCAAAGCCCTCAATGCGCCTCGGCACCGTTTCCATCCCCAGCGCCTGCGCCAGTTCCCTGACCGCGCCGACCGTACGCTCTTCTTTGATCTGCGCACGGGCATTGCGCTTTTCCAGCGCGTCGCAGGCATTGCGCTCCGCCATCAGCACCAGCGCGCGCTTATCCCCGCGCTGCGGAATTTGGATATTGACGACGCCGCCCCGCTTTTCGCGCAGCAGCTCCTGCAGTACCTCCGGTTCCTCCATCAGCGGACACAGGATCTCCTTCGGGGGCATGCGATCGGCATAGTAGCGCAGTGTAAACTCCGTCAGTACGTTTTCACGCGGTTCAGAGCCCTCCCCCGGCAGCGCAAAGCTTTCGCCGCCGATCATGCGCCCGTCGCGGATCATGAGCACCTGTGCCATGGCATCCAGTCCATCCTGCGCCAGCCCGATCACATCCTGCTGGCTGTCACGCGTCTGAATGGCCTTCTGCTGTTCCATCAGCCCTTCAATATCGTGAATGGCATCGCGCTTCAAGGCCGCCAGCTCAAAGTTATAGGCCGCCGAAGCGTCCCACATTTCTTTTTTCAGCCGCTCAATGATGTCCTTGGTGTTGCCGTTCAAAAAGGCAATGACGCCGTCAATGACCTTGCCGTAATCCTCCGCCGAGCACAGGCCGCAGCATGGCCCCAGGCAGCGGCCGATCTCATGATTGACGCAGGGGCGGGCCGGGCGCTCCTTGGGCAGCTTGCGGGTGCAGGTGCGAATGGGAAAGGCCTTGCGGATCACTTCCAGCGCGTCCCGCACTGCCGAAGCGCCGATATAGGGGCCAAAGTACTGCGCGCCGTCCTTGACCATGCGCCGCGCAATGGTGACCCGTGGAAATGCCTCCCGCTTGTCGATGCGCACATAGGGATAGTGCTTGTCATCCTTGAGCAGGATGTTATAGTGCGGCATGTGCAGCTTGATCAGATTGCATTCCAGCGCAAGCGCTTCCAGATTGGTGCTGCACAAAAGAATATCAAAATCATCGATCTGCGCCACCATGGCCGCCACCTTGGGCGTGTGCTCCTTGGAATAAAAATAACTGCGCACACGGTTTTTCAGGTTTACGGCCTTGCCGACATAAATGATCTTTCCCTCATGCTTCATCAGATAGCAGCCGGGGCTGTCGGGCAGCATGGCGATCTTTGTTTTCAGGTTAGGGCTCCACATGGCTTATTTCCCGTACTTATCGATGTGCTCGCGGTGATAATCACGTCCCATGTTATGCAGATGCTTTTCCAGATAGACCTGGGCAAACTCCTCCGGCGTGATACCGTAGCACAAAAGCACATCATACAGATACATGCTCACATCGGCCAGTTCTTCAGCCAGAAGACGCTTCAGTTCGGGCCGCGTCATGATCTTTTCGGCGGAGTTCTTTTTGATGATGTCGATGACTTCACCGATCTCCCCCACCATCCACAGCGTCTGCTCGCGCCCGCGCTTGGGCGTAATGCCGCCCCATTTGGATTCAAACTGCTTCTGCAGTCTTTCCTGCATATCAAACAGATCGCGCACCTGCAGGTTCTTCTCGCACTTTTCCCACACCAGGTCAGCGGTCATATCAAAAAACGTGCTGTAACGGCGGTCGATGGAAAAATCGGCATACCATCCCTCGGGGTCAAACAGGGCGGCGCTCATGCCTGCGTTGAAGCCGGCATTGAGGTCGATATCGCGGTCCCCCATCATGATGCACTCCGACAGATCGAGCGAAAACTTTTCCACCAGATGATTGAGGGCATCCGGAGCAGGCTTTCCCGGAAAACCGTCCAGCGACGTCACGCAGTCCCGGAACAGTCCCGTCAGACCATAGTGTTCAAGCGCTTCCAGCGCACTTTTCCCGCGCAGCGTATACAGATAGTTCTGCCCGCCGTTTTCCACCACCGCCTCCAGCATGCGGACGGCGCCGGGATAGGGCTGCATGGTATCAAAGCCTTCCTCCTCAGCATGCTGATGATAGGCCAGTGACAGCTCCTTACGCTCAAACTGCGGGGCAAAAACCTTCCACGCGTGCGGCAGAGACACCTTGACCGCGGGCATCAGCTCATCCAGGGAAACATCCACGCCATGATCCCGCAGCGATTTTTGCACTGCACGGGCGATACGTCCGTAGGTGTCAAACAGGGTGCCGTCAAAATCCCAGAAAAAATGCTTGAATTTCATTTTGTTGTCCTTTCGGGATGAAAAACGGCCCGGGTAAGCACCCGAGCCGGAATAAAGACGAATGAATTACTGCTTGAGCTCGCTGGTGCAGTGGGGGCAGCGGGTCGCCTTGTCATCGATGACAGAGAAGCAGTAGGGGCACTTGCGGGGATCCTTGGCCGGAGCAGCGGGCTTCTTGGGAGCCATCTTGTTGAACATCTTGACCACGAGGAAGATGCACAGCGCCACCAGAATGAAGTCAATGATGGTCTGCAGGAAAATGCCGTAATTCATGGTGGCGATGCCCAGTTCGGTCGCCTGCTCCACGCTGGTGATCTCCACGCCTTCGGGAGCCTTGCCCAGCAGGAAGAACATCTTGGACACGTTGGTGCCGCCGGTCAGCAGACCAATGAAGGGCATGAAGATGTCATTGACCAGAGAGGTAACGATCTTGCCGAAAGCGCCGGCGATGATGACGCCAACCGCCATGTCCAGCACGTTGCCGCGCATTGCGAAAGCCTTGAACTCTTTCAGAATCTTTTTCATCAGTGTAAACACTCCTTTCGTTTCATAAAGGAATTATAGCATTATCATGCCTTGTTTTCAAGCCAAATATGGAAGAAAAAATGCCGTGCTTGACAGACGCGGCAGGATATTGTATGCTGTTTTTACAAGGGAGGCAGCATGCCATGATAATTATCGGAATCTGCGGCGCCAGCGGCTCGGGCAAAACCACGCTGGCCAGAGAGCTTTGCAACGCGGTGGGCGCCACCAGCGTGATGATCAATCAGGACGCCTATTATCTGGATCATCCGGATATGTCCTTTGAAGAACGTACCCGGCTCAATTATGATGAGCCTTATATTTTTGACCACGACCTGCTCTACCGGGATGTGTGTGCCTTGATGGATGGCAAAAGCGTGCCGCGCAAAGCCTATGACTTTTCCCAGCACCGCCGCGCCACCTCCACGCAGATGCTAGAACCCGCCGAGGTGGTGGTGGTCGAGGGCATCCACGCCTTCTTTGATGACCGTCTGCGGGACAAGATGTTCCTCAAGCTGTACATCAATGTGGAGCCCGATATCTGCCTGCTGCGCCGCATCAAGCGCGACATCCGTGACAGAGGCCGCCAGATCGAGGACATTTCCGAGCAGTACCGCTCCACGGTCAAGCCGATGTATGAGAAGTACATCCGCAACTATGCCAATGATGCCGATGTGATCGTCACCCGCGGCGGCAAAAATGCCCGCATCGTTGAGATCCTTGCCGGCTATCTGCGCAGCGAGCTGAGCAAGAACGAATAAGAACACATACAAGAACACATACAAGAACACAGGGGAAACCACGCTTTCCGAAGCCGGAAAGCATGGTTTCCCCTGTACCCCTTCCGAGAAAGGGCAGTACTACGGGAGATTTATGGGAACCACCCTTGCTTTGTTGATGAATATCTTCATCAGGGCAAAGGTGTTATGATGTATGACAAAAACTGCCTTTTTTCCAAGAGGGAATGAAAGGGGGAGAGGTATGCTTTTCGGCATTGAAAAGCGTACCTCTCCCCCTTAAAAATCTCCTCAAAAATCCTTGAATTCAAACCGACGGCACCACACATATTTGCTGATGGCTGAGCGGCAGGCGCCGTCCCGCAGCGCATAGGTCAGTATGTTGGCGATATACGGCGGCAGGCACTCGTTATACTTGACCTCCAGAATGATCTCATCATGGTCAAACGGCGCCACGGTAGGCACATGCGGGTTGAATAGATCCTTGCTGCCCACGCCGCTGCGCAGCTGCATATCAAAGGTGATGCGCACCTCTTCCACAGGGTGCAGATACGCCTCACGCAGATAGTCCACGATCACCACGGGATGCAGCAGCTTCGTGCGCATTTCCCGGTACATATCGCTCATCAGGCCGGAACGCGTGTTTTCCAGCCCGGTGGGGTCACCGGCAATCAGCTGCTCTGCCAGATCGCGGCTGATGCGCACGCTGCGCTTGGAGATCAGATCCCTGAACTTGCTTTTGCACTCCAGACGGATCATTTTATCGCTGAAGTTATAAATACGGATGCGGTATTTGTCACGGTTGGCGGTACCGCCGATCTTGTCCATCAGGGCATCGTCAAACACCGTATCAAAATACAGCGAGCGGATGTGATACTGATTGTTCTCATCACCGTTGGGATCGGGGTTGAGCGTCGCCTTGAGCGTCCGCGACAGCACCTGATACTGAATGGGCGAGATGAAAAACTTCAGCTCATGTCGAAGCGGTACAGCCATTTTTAAGCTCCGGTTTCGTTCTGGCAGGCCACAAGCGTGGCGTCATGCACGCCCTTGAGGTCCAGCATATGGCCGACAATGTCCGTGCGGTTGCGCAGCAGCAGCTCAATGGTGATCTCAGCGCCGCTGCGGGTCACGGTCTTGGAACGCACACGGGAGCGGGCGTCATGGCGGCGCACTTCATCCAGGATATCAGGCTCGGCAAAGGGATCGTAATGTACCACCATCAGGTACGCGTTGGGATGACGCATTTTGACAAAGGACAGCAGAATCAGAATGATGCCGATGCCCACCGCCACGACCAGTGAGATGGCATACTGTTTGGCGCCCAGCAAAATGCCCATGGTGATGGACCAGAACATGTAGCAGGTATCCAGCGGCTCTTTGACAGCGGTACGGAAGCGCACAATGGACAACGCGCCCACCATGCCCATGGACAGCGCCACGTCACTGCCGATGGCCATCACCACCGGGGCGGTGATCAGCGTCAGCATGATCAGCACCATGGAAAACTGGGGGCTGTAGAGCACGCCGCGGTAGGTGATCTTGTAAACAAAAGAAATGAGCAGACCCGTCACCAGCGCCAGCACCAGGCACAGCGCCACGGTAGTCGGGGTAAAGCTGGAAAACTGGCTTGTCCAGAAATCGCTGGAGCCGTATTTGTTCATGTCCAGGGCAGCAAGAACGGTGTTCATGATTCGGTTACCTCCGTGTTCTGACCGGCTTTGGCGCCGGTTGTCAGCAAACGATAGATCAGGGGCAATGTTTCCTCGGGGCGCACGATCTCCAATCGTCCATAGGGCAGGTCAAGCACACGCTCCCACAAAAAACGCGCGGAATCAATGACCGGCGGCAGCAGGGAATATACCTCTTCCGGGTCCTTGCGGCACAGGTCAATGGTCAGCAGCATCTCATCATAAAACGCGGTAAAGGCCTCAAACACCAGCGCGTCCAGCCTTGTACGTGCCACACGTGCCGCGTCCGACGCGCACAGCATCATGACGATCTTTTCCATTTCGGGCTTAAACAGCCTGCGTTCAGCATCCCGCAGCGCCCCCTCCACGGCGGCGCTTTCCTATCGGGAGCGCAGCTCCAGCAGGGTGGATAAAAACTGCTCCTCACTTTTCCGGAAGGGATGCATGCAATACAGCAGCGCGTTCAGCCGGTCCAGCGAGGTGGCACACGGCGTCTTGCAGTACAGATCGAACCATTCCGCGGCTTTTTCCTCGCTGATGGCGGTCAGCACATCCAGTTTTGTTTCAAAGCAGTGATAAAAGCTGCCCTTGCTGCAGCCCTGCGCCTGCAGGATATCATCCACCGAAGTCTCACGGTAGCCTTTTTCATAAAACAGCTGCCGTGCCACCTCCAGCAACGCCTGACGGCGCAATTCGCCTTTTCGCATACGGTCTCCTCCTCAGCGCGTGCCGTTGTACTTGATTTCCTGCTGATAGACCCTGTAGGTGGAGTTGCGCAGCAGTTCACGCTTGGTCTCGGTACCGTTGTAATAATACACGCGGTAGGTGTGATACTTATAGCCGTCGCGCGCCTTGACCACCACATTCTCGGTGCCAAACTCCATCGTGGGGTCATAGGTCAGCTTCGGCTCCGCCGGCGCCGGCGTATATTCATAGCAGTCGGTGATCAGCTTCACGGTCACGCCCGGTCCCAAAGAGGCGCCATACACCTCCACGGTCACCTTGCGTGTCTTGTTGTAGTTGCTGTTCGAATCCAGATAGGCGACGATGTAGAGCGGGAAGTTGGAATTGTTCCTGAACTTGAAGTCCAGCGATTTGGCCAGCGTCTGGCCGTACTGCCAGTCCACGGTGGCATCGCGTCCGGGCTCCACATAGCTGCTGGGCCACGCATGGGGCGAGGAATAAACGATCTCCATGCCGGCCAGCGCCACGGCGTTGAACAGCGTGGAGGACACCTGACACACACCGCCGCCCACCTCTTCAATGCTGGTGCCCTGCGCGATGGCGCCGGCGGGCAGATAACCCTTGTCCACGGTACGCATGCCGGTGGCGTTATTGAAGGAAAAGGTCTCGCCGCTCCGCACCACCGTGCCGCTGATGGCGGCGCAGGCCAGTTCAATGTTCTTGGTGCGGTTATAGCCAGTCAGGCCTTCGGTCGAAGTCGTATAGGTGCCGATCAGGCCGTAAGAGTTTTGCAGGGAGGCCACCGTCACCGCGGGCTCGATCGCGTGCGTCTGCAAACTGACGGAAGCATTATAGTTGTGAGCGTCCAGCTGCGGCGCCACGGCGTTATAGATCTCCTCCGCCGAAAGAGCCGTGCCCAGCCTTTCGCTCTGGAAGGTAAAGGAACGGGTCTTGAAATCAAACGAATAGATCATGGCGTCTTCCGGATGCGTACCCACGCGGGAAGACAGCGTCTCGCACAGGGAGCGCAGCGTCGCCTTGTCGTACGTAATGGAGGTGTTGAGATAAGCGCCGTTCTGGTTGGCCGCCCACATCTGCTGATAGCGCTGCTCAAAGGGCGTCAAGCCGGAAAACACCGTGGCGGAATCGCTCTGACGGCCGATGCTCATGGCCTCCTCCAGCATCGCGTCGATGTTGCGTTCGAGGGGCAGCTCATTTTGCGTAATGTGCCAGGTCATGCCGTCAATGGTGACCGCCAGTGAAAAGAACTGGTTGGAATATGCCGCGTTCTGGGACAGCACGGCATGGGCTTCATCATAGGTCATGCCGCCGATATGGATGCCGTCCACATGCACGCCGTTATAAAAGGTATTCCCCGCCAGATAGGTCATCTTCTGATTAAAAGCAGGCATATACGCCGTGGAAAGCGCCTGCACATTGAGCCAGCCGACCAGCAGCAGTACAATGCAGACGATGCAGACCAGCAGCCAGAGGATGGGATGTCCCTTTTTGTCCCTGGAGCGTCTCTCTTTTTCTCCGCCGGAGCGGCGGCCACGGGGCTCCTGCATGGAAGAGCGGTAATCCGTATAGCCGTAGCTGCCCTGTCCGGGCGTGCGGTAGGTGCCGTAGCCGCCCTGCGGACCGTAATTCTGTCCGGGGTAGGCGGGAGAATTCTGCGCACCCGAAGAAGGCGCCTCATCCGGATACTGCGGACGGCGCTGACCGGCTCCCTGCGCGGAGCGGCGGAATCTTTCGGGTTCTGACTGCATACAACGTTCTCCTTTGCCACCAATATACCATAGTATATTTTATTACATCCGCGTATAACTGTCAAGCAAGCGGGAAGAGAGCAGAGAAGCGGTCAAGGTCTTTTCAAAACAGCGGCTTTCATATATAATAGAAAGGCACAGCGGTGATGATACCGCCGCCTGCGGAGGAAAGAACCCGATGAAAAAAAGCTTATCCCTGTTCCTGTGCCTGCTGTTGCTGCTGGGACTGACCGTTCCCGCTCACGCCGAGGTACCGGATTATGATGTTTACGCCCTGATCAAGCGACAGATCCAGGCCAATTCCACCTATCATTTTGAGTTGTCCGCCACGCTGGGCGGCGCTG
The DNA here is from genome assembly GCA_045599485.1 of Clostridia bacterium. Taxonomy (GTDB): domain Bacteria; phylum Bacillota; class Clostridia; order Christensenellales; family Aristaeellaceae; genus SFMI01. The sequence continues at coordinate 17,514 of JAZRWA010000106.1, forward strand.
CCCCCTTTAACATGGATCCCGGGGTGTGGGGGCTGCTCAAACAAAAGTCCCCCGGTCTGAAGCTGTCCGGCACCTATGTGCTCTCCCGTGCCAAAGCCACCCTCGGGCAGTCCCAGCTCCGTCTGACCCTGACGGAAAAAGAAAACGCCTTGTTGACCGCTGTCGCCACCGGCATCGGTGACCGCACGATCCTTTCCGGTCTGACCGAAGGCAGCGCGCTCAGCCTGCCGCGCGGAGAGGGCAGCCTGTGGGATATGCTCTATGCGCTGCAGGGCGAAAGCTGGCCCTCGCTGATTCACGCGCTGATGAATGTCACCGCGGGCGATTTGCCGGAAAACCTGCTCAGCCCCTATTATGCCGAAGTTTCCGAATGGCTTGCTGGTTATACCCAGATCAGCGTCCTCCGTGCCGAAAACGGCACCTATTCGATGCGGGCCGATTCCGTCATCGCCCCCGACGCGCTTGCTTCCATGGCGGTACGGCTGCTGAGCAAGCTCTATGCCGACGAGGCCCTGATGACAGCGCTGGGCGCATCGCTGACCGATGCGGAAAGAGATGCCTTCCTGACGCCCGGAATGCTGCCCGTGCTGATGTCCGCGCTGTACAACAGCGAAATGACCGCCCCCCTGACGCTGCGAAGGGACTATGACTCCTCGGGCTATATGGACTCCTGGGAGCTTTCTTTGCCGTTTGCAGGCAATATCTCCCTGCAGATCACCACAAACAACCTCACCGCCCT
>JAZRWA010000107.1:0-2646 GCA_045599485.1 Clostridia bacterium
TGTCTGAGATAAACCGCCATGACATTTCGGATTAGCTACACCATCGCAAAGGAGTGAAAACAGAACCTTACAACCGAAAGAGAGCGCCCTTCGGGGACTGGGAGTGAGCCAAAAAAGGTTTCTTCCCGGGAAACAGGCAGATGGTGGATCAGCCGCGGAAATGCCACGGCTGCCCTCAAGAGTGGGAAATGTCCATAGGGGAAGACTATACTTTTTCCCAATCTACGTGTAATAAGAACACTTTCAACCGGCAGACTGAAAAGGCCTGCTTATTATTTTGCCCGCAATGATGCGGAGAAAGAGAGATTACCACATGAAAGAAATCAACAACAACCCTGTCCTGATCGCCGTCGACCACGGGTATGGCTTTATCAAGACGCCCCATTTCGTTTTCCCTGCCTGTGTGAAGGAGGTGCCGGCAAAGCCCTCTTTTGCTGAGAATATCCTGCAGTGGGTCGGTCATATGTATGTCGTTGGCGAAGGACATAAGGAATTCATCAGCGACAAGGTGCAAGACAATGACTATCGGCTGCTGACCATGGCAGCAGTTGCCATGGAGCTGAAACGCATCGGGCGTACCGAAGCCTCGGTTTATCTGGCGGTAGGTCTGCCGCTGGACTGGGCTGGACAGCAGAAGGATTCCTTCCGGAACTATCTGCGTACACCCTGGCAGCAGAACTTCACCTTCAATGATGAGGAGTACAGCATCCAGATCGAGGATGTGCTGGTGTATCCTCAGGGATTCGCCGCGATTGCCGATAGGCTGAACAGCTTCACCGGTATGAACATGCTCTGCGACATCGGCAACGGTACGCTCAGCCTGATGTATATCAACAACGGTGTGCCTGTTCCCGGCAAGGTGTTCACGGAACAGCTCGGTGTATACCAGTGTACCATGCAAATGAAAGCGGCTGTGATGAAACAATGCCACTGCCGCCTGGATGATGCCATGGCAGAGGATTTCCTCCGCACCGGCAAGGTGGATGCTGCGCCGATCGCACGCAATGCCATGCTGCAGGGTGTCGCCGACTATGTGAACAGCGTTATGACCTATGTCCGTGAACATGATTACAACCCGATGATGATGCGGATGCACGTGATGGGCGGCGGCGCGTGCCTGCTGAAAAACTTCGGCGGAAAAGATGTTCAGGCGGACATCAACGACCGTCGTATCCTGCTGGAGACGGATGTCCATGCGACAGCCAAGGGCTATGAGCGGCTTGCACGGAGCAGCCTCACCGGCAAGGGAGTGCAGCTGCTGTGAGCAAGAAGTCCAATCGGATCGAATTCATCGTCCGTCTGAACATGAATGATCCGAGACATCGCACAGCATGGGATAAGCTTCAAGGCCGTGGTGACAGATCCTATGGCGAAGTGATCGTAGACGCACTATGTCCGGCGGATGGCACTCCCTGTGACCGGAATACGATCCGTGAGATTGTCCGTGAGGTGCTGCGTGAGGAACAGCCCATGATGACAATCACTCCAGCTGCGCCAACCGTCATGCAGACAGTTCCTGCTTCATCAATCGGAACAGTGGACTCCGCAGCTTTGGATTTCATGAACAGCATTGGGCTGTGATATCAATCGTGATTGCAGTAGTTAGAATGTAAAGGAACAAACTCACGCTTTGTTCGCCGACCATCTTAACTACTGTTTTTGATTGCGAAAGGAGACATTGCCATGAAGCTGACCTACCATCGCTGCGGAGACTACCTGCTGCCTGACCTGGGATTGACCGAGGAAGAACAACAGCCCCTGGGCAAGTACGGCATGATGCGCATGAATTACCTCAAAGAGCATCGCCCCATCCTGTTCAACCGCCTGCTGCTGACCGGAAAGCTGATGGAGCATCTGCATGAGATCGACCGTACTGCCAATGAACGCCTCGATCATATGATCCTGCTGATGAAGGAGCAGGAGGGCGTGACTGAACAGCTCAAAGCTGTCGATCAGCTGGGATGGGTAGCCCGCATGAACAGCATCAAGCATCGCGTCGAGGAAACCATCCTGGATGAACTGATCTACGCCTGATGCTCCGGGACACCAGGAGCATTCTGCGACATGACCTTCCCAATAGCGCTGGCAGATGCTCCTGGTTTTTACATTATAATAGGTAGAAACTCATTTCGCTGCTGTTGCGCTTTTGCAATTCTGGATGCTATCCACGATGTAAAATTGCAAAATGCGCACATTTGGGGCTTTTCTCATTTTTCCTTCGTATAATCATATGGACAAACGATGGCGAAGAAAATTTGAAAAAAGTTTCAAGCGATGGAAACATTCGGGCCTTCTCATGCCCTATACTATGAAGGCTGAAAAAACTTTGAGGTTTTCAAAATTTCCTCTTCAAAAATGTTGAATAAAATGCCCGAATTTCTCCTATAAGTGAAAGCAAAGAAAAACTTTCGGGTTTTCAAAACTTTTTCCAAAAACAGTTCCGAAATCGAGGCGTTTTTGTCCTATCTGTGAAGGGATAAAAATACGAATCTATCCCCAGGAGGTAAAACACATTGACTACCAATACCGAGCCGATGATCACGGCTCTATACGAAAGGCTGTCCCGCGATGATGAATTACAGGGCGAATCCAATTCCATCACCAATCAGAAGTCATATCTGCTGAACTACGCTGCCGAGCATGGCT
>JAZRWA010000108.1:0-37595 GCA_045599485.1 Clostridia bacterium
GGCGAACGCTGCAGCGAGACTGTAAAGCCTCACTTACATTCATCCGGGCTTCTCCGTGGTCACGCGGACCTCCACCTCGGCGGCATCCTGCATCATGGCCAGATGCTCGGGCTTGAGGGTCACGTTGATCATTTCGCCGGGGGCGCAGATCATCTGCTTCTTGCTCATGACCAGCTTGCCGTCGGCACGGATAACGATGTAGGGGTTCTGCATCACGGCACGGGGACGGAACATCACGTTGACGGGAGCATGCTCGCCCTCGTTCATGCGGATGATCTGGGGCACAACGCCCATGGCGCCGGCGCCTTCCTTGACGTTGATGGCGCGGCCGGTGTACACCGTACCCATGGCGAACTCGGCAGCAGCCTTACCGGCCTTGGTGGATTCTTCGGAAACGAAGTCCACCAGGTCATGCACGTGCAGCACGTTGCCGCAGGCAAAGATGCCGGGGATGGAGGTCTGCAGGCAGTCATCCACGACAGCGCCGTTGGTGGTGCGGCACATATCCACGCCGGCACCGATGGTCAGCTCGTTTTCGGGGATCAGACCAACGGAGAGCAGCAGGGTGTCGCAGTCAAACTGGATCTCGGTGCCGGGGATGGGACGGCGGTTCTCGTCCACCTTGGCCACGGTCACGCCGGTCAGGCGCTCCTTGCCCTGGATATCCACCACGGTGTGGCTGAGATACAGCGGAATGTTGTAGTCCTGCAGGCACTGCACGATGTTGCGGTTCAGACCGGAGGAGTAGGGCATCAGCTCTACGCAGGCCAGCACCTTGGCGCCCTGCAGGGTCATGCGGCGGGCCATGATCAGGCCGATATCACCGGAACCCAGGATGACCACGCGTCGGCCGGGCATGAAGCCCTCGAGGTTGACAAACTTCTGGGCGGTGCCGGCGCTGTAAATGCCGGCGCAGCGGGTGCCGGGGGTGGCCAGCGCGCCGCGGGGGCGCTCACGGCAGCCCATGGCCAGCACAACGGACTTGGCCTTGAAGATCTGCAGGCCCCATTCACGGCTGATGGCGGTCACTTCTTTATCCTTGGTCACGCTCAGCACGGTCACGCCGGTGCGGATATCAATGCCCATTTCCTTGGCGGTGTCGATATCACGCTGCGCATACTCGGGGCCGGTCAGCTCTTCCTTGAAGCGGTGCAGACCAAAGCCGTTATGGATGCACTGGCGCAGGATGCCGCCGGGGTTCTGTTCGCGCTCCAGCACGATCAGGCTTTCCACGCCGGCGTTCTTGGCGGAAATGGCAGCGGCAAGACCGGCAGGGCCGGCGCCGACGATCAATACATCAACAAAGATGGGTGCAATTTCAGTTTTCATCGGGGCGCGCCTCCTTTGCGATCTGGTGCAGAGTGCCCACCAGCAGACGGCTGGCGCCGCCGCACTTGGTGACCTCAGTGGGATTCATGCCGGTCTCCTCGCACAGGATCTCCAGCACGCGGGGGCTGCAGAAGCCGCCCTGGCAGCGGCCCATGCCGGCACGGGTGCGGCGCTTGACACCGTCGATGGAGCGGGCGCCCACGGGACGGCGGATGGCAGCACGGATCTCGGCCTCGGTGACCTGCTCGCAGCGGCAGACCAGAGCGCCGTATTCCTTGTTCTGGGCATAGGCTTCGGCGCGCTCTTCGTTGGTCATGTTGCGGAAGGACTTGGGCAGAGGCGTGGGAGCCTTCCAGTCGGCCTTCTTATCCAGACCCAGGAAAGCAGCCACGGTATCGCCCAGCTCCTGACCGATGGCGGGGGCGGAAGACAGGCCGGGGCTTTCCACGCCGACGGCTTCAAAGGCGCCCTCGGGAGCACCCTCGGTCTTGCCGATGACGAAATCACCGTTCTCCTCATGGGCACGGATGCCGGAGAAGGTGGTGATGGTGTTGCGGGTGTTCATGCCGGGCCAGGTCAGCTTGACAGCCTTGAGGATGTTGGACAGACCATCGGCGGTAGTGGACACATCGTTGTTGTTGTCAATGTCCTCGGCGGTGGGGCCAAGCAGGGTGTTGCCGTGGGTGGTGGGAGAAACCAGCACGCCCTTGCCCATCTTGGTGGGGCACTGGAACATGGTCATCTTGAAGGGCATATCCTCGGTGTGGTCCAGCAGATAATACTGGCCGCGGCGGGCGATCAGGCGCACCTTCTTGGAGGAGATCATGTTGTGGATCACACCGCTGCCGTTGCCGGCGCAGTTGATGACGGCACGGGTCTTGTACTCGTCATGCTCGCAGAGCACCATCCAGTTGCCGTCCGCGGTGGGCTTGACCTCCAGCACGGGGTTGCTGAGGATAAAATCAGTGCCGTTTTCGCAGGCGCTGTCGGCCAGGGCGCAGGTCATCTCATAAGGGCTGACCAGACCGCTGGTGGGGGCATAGAGAGCGCACACCACCTCGGGGTTGGTGTTGGGCTCCATTTTCAGGATCTCGTCTTTTTCCAGAATACGGCAGCCGGGCACGCCATTGGCCACAGACTGCTCCAGCAGGGTTTCAATGGTGGGGCGGTCGCTCTCGCTGAAAGCCAGCACCAGAGCGCCGGGCTGAGAATAGGGCACGCCCATGGAGGCGGCCAGTTCGGGGTACATCTGGGCACCCTTCACATTCATGCGGGCCTTTTCGGTGCCGGGATGCGCGTCAAAGCCGGCATGAACGATGCCGCTGTTGGCCTTGCTGGCGCCGTCGGCCACATCTTCCATGCGGTCGATGACGGCAAATTTGCCGTTGTACTTGGCCAGATGCTGAGCGACTGCGCAGCCGACCACGCCCGCGCCGATAATAATCGCGTCGTACATATTGTCATCTCCTTAAGGATTCCGTACCTCACAGAGGCACTGTAATACCCGTTCAAGTATGAAGTATAACACAAAACAGATATTGCTTCAATAGATTTGTACAAAAAACCATATTGAATTGGCAAAATTGAAACCGCCCGGAACAAAATTTCTGTCACAGGGCAATGCTGCCCACCGCGTGCCGCCAGGCGTAGCAGAAAGCCGAAAAAGAGTTGTAACGGCGGCGTTTTTCCTCGCTGCAGGCGGCGGAAGCCACCTGGAAAAGCGCTTCCGGAGCGCACCAGGCCGCCCTGTCGCGGCGGCCGCCTTCGGCAAACAGCTGAAACGCGAGCGCTCCCAGCTTGTACTGGGCAGTCTTTTCATCCAGCACAGCCCCGAGCTCGTATTCCTCGGGAGCCAGATACCGCGACACGCCCGGCATGCGTCCCAGATCGTTGCGGGAAGGGCAGGGGCGGTACAGATCGACGTCACATATTTTGAGGCCGTTTGGCGTGACCAGCAGATTGGCATCCTCCAGCCCCACGGGCATCCACCCGTGTGAGAGCGCGAAGAGATGAAAATCCAGCATATCCTCCATCATGCGCAGGCGCTGCAGCGGCGGCAGGGAAAGCACATCGGCGGCGTCATGCAGCGTGGGGCCTTCCTCAAACCGGTACAGTGCCAGATAGCCGCCGCCCGTGTGTCCAAAGCCCAGCAGGCGCACCAGTGCGGGGTGGGAAAACAACTGCTGATACAGCGGCATGGCGTCTTCCAGAGCGTGCGCCGCCTCCTCCTGCGAGACGCGGGCGCTTTGCAGCGGCGCCCCGGCAAACTTGGCAAACACGCGTCCGTAGCGCTCGCTTTCCAGCCCGAAACTGATGTTGCCCGAAGCGCCCCCTTCAAAAACGCAAAAAGGCTTCCCGTACGGCGCAAGAAACCCAAAGTCAAAGGGTCTTCGCAGCTGAACGGAAAAGCCAAATACGTTTTGTTCCATCTTTATTCCACATCAGACGAGCCGCAGGGCGGGCTTGGCGTTGAGGGACAGGTCCGCCACCTCTCCGCGCAGGAGGCGATAATAGGCAGCGGAGCCGATCATGGCGGCGTTGTCGCCGCACAGGTTCAGTTTGGGCATATACAGCGTGATGCCGGCCTTTTTGCACGCCTGCTCAAAGGCAGCGCGCAGGCCACTGTTGGCGGATACGCCGCCCGCCAGTGCCAGACGCTTCACATGACCCGCCAGCGCGGCATCCATGGTCTTTTCCAGCAGAGAGGAAACCACCGCCTGCTGGAAGGAAGCGGCCAGATCGGCCTTTTGCGCCTCAATATCGATGCCCTTCTGCTCCATGTTGTGCACGGCATTGATAAAGGCGGTCTTGAGGCCCGAGAAGCTGAAGTCATAACGGCCGGGCGTGCGGGGACGGGGCAGCGTCAGGGCATTCGGGTTCCCCTCATGGGACAGCTTGTCCAGCAGCGGTCCGCCCGGATAGGGCAGGTGCAGTACACGGGCCGCCTTGTCAAATGCCTCGCCGGCGGCATCATCCTGCGTGCAGCCCAGCAGCCGGTACACGCCGTAATCCTCCACCATCAAAATATGGCTGTGGCCGCCGCTGGCCACCAGACAGATAAAGGGCGGCTCCAGCTCGGGGCTGGTCAGATAGTTGGCGCAGATATGCCCCTCGATGTGGTTGACGGGAATGAGCGGCTTATCCAGCGCGAAGGCCAGCGCCTTGGCACAGCTGACGCCCGTCAGCAGCGCGCCCACCAGCCCGGGGCCGCAGGTCACGCCGATGGCATCGATCTGATCCATCGTCAGGGAGGCATCCTTCAGCGCCCAGTCCACCATGCGGTCCACGGCGTCCACATGCGCGCGGGAGGCGATCTCAGGCACCACACCGCCGTACACGGCATGCAGGGGAATTTGCGTAAAAACGGCGTTGGACAGTATGACGCGGCCGTTTTCAATGACGGCGGCAGCGGTCTCGTCGCAGGAGGATTCGATGGCCAGAATGCGCACCTTGTCCTTTTGCTGCAGCTCCGGCAGCCGCTCACGGCAGCGTTCCAGATAGGTCATGGTTTGATTCCTTTCCGCCGCCGGAAAAACGGCGGCAGCGCGCGCAGCAGCATGTACACCCCAAGGGCAATGAGCATCAGCCGCAGCGCCAGACGGACAAAATAGCCTTCCGGCATCAGGGTGACAAGGATGTCCTCATAGGGGTTCAGCAGCCAGTAGTCGTTTTGAAACAGCAGGCTGTGCAGCGCGTAAAAAAAGCGGTAAAACTGCGTGGAAGCCAGCAGCAGCAGGGCGGCGGGCAGCAGCAGGGCGGCCGTCTCCCCCGATGCATAGGCTCCGACAGGCGTTTTCGGTTTTTTCTTCAGCGACAGCAAAAAATACACAATGCCAAGCGGCACGGCACATGCCGCGATGACCCTCGCCAGCTGCCGCACATCGGACAGATGGATCAGCTCTTTTTCATTATAGAGCGGTCTTTCGGTGCCAAAGGCGGTCACGGTCAGCTGCGGCGTATCGTTTTCGCCCCGCATATAGGCGGCCAATGCCGCCGCCGCACGGGGATAAGCCTCGTCTTCCACCCCGAAATAAGAGGCGTTGGCAAAGGCGGGCATCAGCGCGTAGGTACTGTTGGAAAAAAACAGCACTGCCGCCGCGAAGCACAGCGAAAAAAGCAGCGCCGCGAGCCCTGTCAGGAGCCCGCGGAAAAAGGCCCGCGCCTTCATTTACTGCATCTTGAGGTAGGAGACGGTAAAGCCGTCCAGCGCGCCGTTCATGACCTCATCAATGGCGCCGGTCTCATAGCCGGTGCGGTGATCCTTGACCATGGTGTAGGGCTGGAACACGTAGGAACGGATCTGGCTGCCCCATTCGATCTTTTTCATCTCGCCCTTGATATCCGCCATCTCCTGCTCGCGCTCGCGCAGGCGCAGCTCCAGCAGGCGGGATTTGAGCATCTTGATACAGGTGGCACGGTTCTGCACCTGATCGCGCTCGGTCTGGCAGGCGACCACGATGGTCACATCATCCTTGATATAGGTCATGCGGACGGCGGAGGACGTTTTGTTGACGTTCTGTCCGCCGGCGCCGGAGGAGTGGTAGGTATCAACGCGCACGTACTTCATGTCGATCTCCACCTCACCGTCATCCTCTTCCAGCATGGGCGCCACGTCCAGCGAGCTGAAGGAGGTGTGGCGGCGGGCGTTGGCGTCAAAGGGAGAGATGCGCACCAGGCGGTGCACGCCCTTTTCGCCGCGCAGGAAGCCGTAGGCATGGTCGCCGCTCACCTCAAAGGTGACGGACTTGATGCCGGCCTCGTCGCCGTCCAGCAGGTCCAGAAGTTTGACCTCAAAGCCCATGCGCTCGCAGTAGCGCACATACATGCGGTAGAGCATGCTGGTCCAGTCCTGCGCCTCGGTGCCGCCGGCACCCGCGTGCAGGCTCAGCACGGCGTCACGGTCGTCATACTTGCCGCGCATGAGCGTTTCCAGCTCCAGCTCTTCCACGGCCTTCTGAATGGCTTCCAGCTCTTCGGCCACCTCGGGCACCATCGAGCTGTCATCCGCTTCCTCGGCCAGTTCCATCATGACATCGACATCGTCACAGCGGGACACAAGCGATTCATAATGCTTGATCTTGCCCTCCAGCTGGCTGATGCGGCGGGTCACATGGGTGCTGCGCTCCAGGTTATCCCAGAAGCCGTCCGCCACCTGCTCCTCGTGCAGTTCCTCCAGCTCCTCCTGCATCAGGTCAATGTGCAGGCCTTCGCCGGTCTCCTTCAGCTTGGCCTTGAGGGCCTCCAGATCGGTACGGTATTTTTCAAATTCCAGAATCATGCGCCTGTGTCCTCTCTGTGTTTTTGATTGATCTCGCTTTGCAGTTGTTTTAATATCTGCGGTTTGTCCAGACCGCTGAAAAGCAGCAGCCTTGCCCTCTCCAGCAGCGTTTTCATCTGCGGGGAAGGCGTTACACCCAGGGCGATCAGGTCCTGTCCCGTCACCATGGGCTGTTTTACGATCTCCTCATAATCGATGAGCCGTCCCACCGTGAACGCCCAGTTGGCCGGGCTGTACGGAGCGGCCTTCTGTCCCTCGCCGTCGGCGCGCGCCAGCCACACCAGGTCCCGCGGGCACACGCTTTTATCAAACAGCTTGCGTGTGGCCTTGAAGCCCGCGCCGTCATGCGCCATCAGGTTGGGCTGCATGTGATACAGCACCATGTTTTTTACGTAAGCAATGAGCGCGCTGTTGTCGCTCAGCCGCCGCAGCTGCTTTTCGGCCAGTGGCACGCCGGCCTCGGGATGCCCGTAGCTGATGATGCGCCCATCCTTGACGGAGGAGGCGACGGGCTTGCCCACATCGTGCAAAAGCGCTGCATACATGTAGTGCAGCGGCTGCTGTGCCTCCGCGCGGTGCGTCGCCGCGGCGTCCAGTACCAGCATGGTGTGTTCAAACACATCGCCCTCGGGATGGAAGGCGGGGTTCTGCTGTACGCCGATGAGCGCTTCCACTTCCGGGAAAAACTCCCTCAGATGGCCGCATTCCCGCAGAAAGCGGAAATAGACCGATGGATGATCGCTCTGCAGCAGCGCTTTGTTGGTCTCCTCGTACACGCGCTCGCGCGAAAGGTGCGTGACCTCCATGCCGCGGCACAGATCGAGGCCGTCCTGAGTGACCTGAAAGTTCAGCCTCGCGGCAAACTGACCGGCACGGAACACCCGCAGCGGGTCCTCCCCAAAGGTCGCGGCCGATACCGGGCGCAGCAGACTGTTCTGCAGGTCCTTTTGTCCGCCGTAGGGATCGATGATCTCGCCGGTCAGAATGTCCCGCAGCATGGCGTTGACCGTAAAATCGCGGCGGCTGCAGGCAGTTTCAAAGGAAAGAAACGGATCGGCGGCAATGTCAAAATCCGTGTGCTTGACGCCTGTCAGCGTTTCGCGCCGGGGCATGGCAATGTCCAGTCCGCTGTGGCGGATGCCCAGCACCGAAAAAGCCGCGCCCTTGTCAAACACCTCGCCCAAAGGAGCCAGGGCAGCCCGCAGCCTGGAAGGCTCGAGGCCATACACCTCGATGTCATAATCCTTCTGCTGCCGCCCCATCAGCGCGTCGCGCACGCAGCCCCCCACAAAGAAGGCGCGTCCGCCCGCCTTTCTGACCGCCTCGGCCACCCTGCGGGCCAGAGCGGCGTCCTCCGGATGCTTACTGAACATTGCGTCCGCAGCAGTTCTTGTACTTTTTGCCGCTGCCGCAGGGGCAGGGATCGTTGCGGCCGGGTTTTTTGTCCACCTTGACAGGCTGCGCGCCCGCCTTGCGGCTGGCATCGGCGGCCTTTTCCATGCCGGAGCTGTTCTTGACGTCGTTGGTCCCCGTCACCGTGCCCACGGCCTTGCGCTGGGGCTGCGGGGCGTTGCGGTCGGCCACGTGGGCCAAGAACGTCAGCCGCACGGTATCCTCGCGGATCAGGTTGACCATGTTTTCAAACATGTCGTAGGATTCCATCTTATACTCGTTGATGGGATCGCGCTGGGCATAGGCGCGCAGGCCGATGCCGTCGCGCAGCTGATCCATGGCGTCAATGTGATCCATCCAGCGGCGGTCCACGCTGTGCAGCAGGAAGGCACGCTCCAGCTCGCGCATGTCGTGACCGGCGGCGGTGATCAGCTCCTCACGGCGGGCATATAGGGACAGGGCGATGGCGGTCATTTCTTCCTTCATCCGGTCCTTGCCCATTTTGACCAGTTCTTCCTGACGGGGCAGAATGGCTTCCTGCGGCACGCACAGGCGGCACAGGTAATCGGCCAGGCCCGCCATATCCCAGTTGGCGCTGTTTTCATCGGCGCACTCGCGGTCGATGGCAGAGGAGATGAGTTCCTTGATCATGTTCACGATGTTGTCGTGAACGTTTTCGCCCTCCAGTACCTGACGGCGCTGCTTATAGATCAGCTCGCGCTGCTGGTTCATGACATCGTCATACTGCAGCACGTGCTTGCGGGTCTCAAAGTTGCGGCTCTCCATGCGCTTCTGGGCGTTTTCGATCTGGCTGGTCAGGATCTTCGCGTCCATGGGCGTATCCTCATCCATGCCGAGGCGGGCGGAAATGAGCTTCATCCTCTCACCGCCAAACACCCTCAGCAGGTCATCCTCCATGGAGATGAAGAACTGGCTGGAGCCGGGATCGCCCTGACGGCCGGCACGGCCGCGCAGCTGGTTGTCGATGCGGCGGCTCTCGTGCCGCTCGGTGCCGATGATGTGCAATCCGCCGACGGCCACCACGCGCTCATGCTCGGCGTCGGTGGTCTTTTTGTACTCGCTGCGCAGCTCATTGAAGCGGCGGCGGGCAGACAGCACCTCCTCGTCCACATCCTCGTTGTGACCGGTGGCCAGCTCGATCATTTCATCGCTGAACTCTTCCTGTCGCATCTGGCGGCGGGCCATAAAGTCGGGGTTGCCGCCCAGCAGGATATCGGTACCGCGGCCGGCCATGTTGGTGGCGATGGTCACGGCGCCAAAGTGACCCGCCTGCGCCACGATGGCCGCCTCACGGGCATGATGCTTGGCATTGAGCACCTCATGGGGAACACCGCGCAGCTCCAGCATGCGGGAAAGCAGCTCGCTGACCTCGACCGAGATGGTACCCACCAGCAGGGGCTGACCGGTGGCATGGCGGCGGATGATCTCCTCCACCACGGCCTTGTACTTGCCCTTCTGGGTGGTGTAGACCATGTCGTTCATGTCCTGACGGATCATGGGACGGTTGGTCGGGATCTGAACCACGTCCAGGCTGTAGATGCCCTGGAATTCATCTTCTTCGGTCTTGGCGGTACCCGTCATACCGGAAAGCTTGTTATACATGCGGAAGAAGTTCTGATAGGTGATGGTGGCCAGTGTGCGGCTTTCGCGCTCCACCTTCACGTGCTCCTTGGCTTCCAGCGCCTGATGCAGACCGTCGGAGAAGCGGCGGCCCACCATGATGCGGCCCGTGAACTCGTCAACGATCATGACCTGATTGTCCTGTACCACGTAATCAACGTCGCGCTTCATGATGGCGTTGGCCTTCAGCGCCTGAATGATGTGGTGGTACAGCTCGTTGTTTTCGGGGTCGGAAAGGTTTTCCACGCCGAAATACTTTTCGGCCTTTTCCACTCCCTGCTCGGTCAGGCTGGCGGCCTTGTCCTTCTCGTCGATGTAATAATCGCCGCTGACCTCAATGTCCTCTTCGCCCATCATGCGGCGCACGGCGGCGGAGGCCTTGTCCTCGCTCAGTTCCTTGCGCTCGCCCTTTTCCAGACGGCACACGAAGCGGTCGGCCCTTTCATACATGTCGGTGGATTTTTCGCCCTGACCGGAAATGATCAGCGGCGTGCGGGCCTCATCGATCAGGATGGAGTCCACCTCGTCCACGATGGCGAAGCTGTGGCCGCGCTGCACCATATGATCCTTGTAGACCACCATGTTGTCACGCAGGTAATCAAAGCCCAGTTCGTTGTTGGTGGCATAGGTCACATCGCAGGCGTAGGCGTCGCGGCGCTGCTCGGGGGTCATGCCGGTCAGGATGATGCCCACCGTCAGTCCCAGATAGCGGTACAGCTTGCCCATTTCCTCGCCCTGGAATTTGGCCAGATAATCGTTGACCGTTACAATGTGCACGCCCTTGCCGCTCAAAGCGTTCAGATAGGCGGGCAGAACGGCGGTCAGCGTTTTGCCTTCACCGGTCTTCATTTCGGCGATGCGGCCCTGATGCAGTACAATGCCGCCCACCATCTGCACACGGAAGGGGCGCATGCCCAGCACGCGCTTGCTGCCCTCACGCACCAGCGCGAAGGCCTCGGGCAGCAGATGATCCAGCGATTCGCCGCCCTGCGCGCGGGCCTTGAATTCGGCCGTCTTTTCGCGGATCTGGGCATCGGTCAGCTTTTCGTAAACGCTCTCCAGCGCGTCAATGGCGTCTACCTGCTTGTAGATGGGCTTGAGCAGGCGCTCCGGGCCGGGCGTGAGAAGATTTTTCAGAAAACTCATGGAAACTCCTTTTGAAGTCACGATCAAAGTCAGTAAATGCGTGCATGCGCAAACAAAGCCTTTTTCGGCTCATTACATTATACCATTGTATCGGGAGCCGCGTCAAGCAACGGCCCTCCTTTTCCGCCCCATGTTCATTGAGAAAAAACCGTTGCCCGCAAGCTTTCAGCTTCCTGTCTCCTCAAAGGTCTTTTCCGTCTCCCTACCGCCGGAGCCCGGTATATTTTTACAAATTTGTTACAAAAACACCCCTTTCGTCGTTGACACTGTAAATCTTTTGTCATAAAATAAGGTGTCTACCTATATTTTCTGCGTTTCGGAGGTTCTGACCGTTATGAAGCATCCCCGCTTTTTACGCCGCACGGCGCTGATCGCCGCCGGCGTGATCATCCTGTCCGCAAGTGTTCCCGCCCACGGCGCATCCTACCCCTGTGAGGGCTATGTCGCGCTGAGCACGGGCATGCTGCAAAGCGCTTCCGCTTCCTCCGGTCTGATCGGCTCCGTCACCGCCGGTGACAGCCTGTACATCACGGGCGAGACCGGGGCTTACTATATCGTTTATTATCAGGGACAGCAGGGCTATGTGCTCAAAACAGCCGTTACGCTGGGGGACAACGATCCCAATGTGCCCACAGAGAATCTGTCCGGCGCCTATCAGACGCTGGGTTCCGGCTCAAGCGGCGTGCAGGTCAAAGAGCTGCAGCTTGCGCTGAAGGAGCTGTCCTTCCTCTCCGGCACGGCGGACGGCAAATACGGCAGCGCCACCCAGAAGGCGGTCAGCGATTTCCAGACCAAAAACGGTCTTACCGCCACCGGTGTCGCCGATGTCGCCACGCAGGAAAAGCTCTTTGAAGGGCAGTCCAAAAACAGATCCGGCAAAACCGTAACGGTCAGCACGGCTTCCTCTGCCGAGGGTGCTCCCATTTTTCAGGGCAAGGAGGGCGATGCCGTCAAGCGTCTGCAGCAGGCGCTCAAAGATCTGGGCTATTACAGCAACAGCTGCGACGGCAAATGCGGCTCGCTGACCGTCAGCGCCATCCGCGCCTTCCAGAAAAAGAACGGCCTTGACGCCACCGGCACGGCGGACAAAGCCACCCTGGCCCTGCTCTATTCGGGCACGGCGCTTTCCGCCAAGGCCACCGTCCCCCCCAAGGCGACCGCCACGCCCAAGCCCACCGCTGTTCCCACCGCTTCCCCTCAAA
The DNA here is from genome assembly GCA_045599485.1 of Clostridia bacterium. GTDB lineage: Bacteria > Bacillota > Clostridia > Christensenellales > Aristaeellaceae > SFMI01. Next base: position 11,989 of record JAZRWA010000108.1, read on the forward strand.
AAGCGGTCTACCCCTTCTTTACCGTCACCACCGCCGCCGTCAACCTGCGCAAGGGGGCTTCCACCTCTTCCTCCCGCATCCTGACCGTGCCCGCCGGGGCAGTCATCACGGTGCAGGCCATGAAGGGCGATTTCCTGCAGGTCACCTATGCCAAAGGCGGCAAGACCTACAGCGGCTACCTGATGACGCAGTATGCCGAGGTGCCCGCCGTCTATCTGGGCGGCCGCGAGCTGCCGATGGATGCCGCCGCGCGGGAACGCTACACCACCCTTCAGATCGGCTGCACCGGCAGTGCCGTCACCGCGCTGCAGACGGCGCTGAGCGAGCTGGGCTATTACACCGGCGTGCTGACCGGTGCCTACGACACCTTCACCCTGCAGGCCGTCAAAGCCTTCCAAAAGAAAAACGACCTGCTGCAGAACGGCGCCGTCACGCCCGAGGAGCAGCAATTGATCTTTGAAAACAAGCCCCTCAGCACCAAGGGCAAAAAGACCGCCGTGGCGGTGCTGCCGCCCTTTGATGACGCGGACATGGCCGAGGGCGATACCGGCTACCAGGTATCGCTCCTGCAGACGCGCCTGCAGGCGCTGGGGCATTACAGCGGCGATATCACCGGCGTGTTTGACGCCGCCACCCGCAAGGCCGTCATGGCCTTCCAGACCCGTTATCTGCTGACAGCGGACGGCAAGGTGGGTCTCAAGACCCGCACCGCCCTCTCCGCCCTCTTTGCCACTCCCACCCCGGTGCCCAACTACGCCGTGCCCACCGCCACGCCGGAGCCTCTGACCGAGGAAAACTGCATCATCCTGCGCAGCGGCACCCGCGGTCTGGCCGTATCCGACGCGCAGGCGCGTCTGGCCGCGCTGGGCTATTATGACGTTCCCATCGTGGTGGACGGCATTTATGACAGCGACGACATCGCCGCCGTCAAGGCCTTCCAGAAAAAGCACAACCTCAAGGCAGACGGCGTTGCCGGCTTCGACACGCAGTCCCTGCTCTATTCCGACGCGGCACAGCCCGCCTGGGCCACCGCCACGCCCAAGCCCACCGCGACCCCCGCACCCGTGACCGCCGTGCCCGACCCCGGGGTCACCCCCGCGCCCACGCCCGCGCTCAACGTCACCCTCAAGCTGGGCAGCTCCGGCACGCAGGTCAAGCAGCTGCAGGAAGCCCTGAAGACCCTCGGCTTTTACACCGGCAAGATCAACAGCAGCTTTGACAATGCCACGCGTCTGGCCGTCGCCTCCTTCCAGAAGGAAAACAAGCTGACCGTGGACGGCATCGCCGGCAAAAAAACGCTGACCAGGCTGTACAGCGGCACCGCCGTTGCCGCCCCGACCGCGACCCCCAAGCCCACGGCGATCCCCAAAGTCAAGGCCACCGCCACGCCCAAGCCGGGCACCGTACTGGGCACCGCGGCGCTGCGCCTCAAGGATACCGGCACCCGCGTCAAACAGCTGCAGCAGGCGCTCATCACTTTGGGTTATCTGCCCAAGGGCAGCGATGACGGCATCTTCGGTCCCAAGACCTATAACGCTGTCCGCGCCTTCCAGAAGGCCGGCCGCCTCACCGTGGACGGCATCGCCGGCAAGATCACGCTTGCCGGCATCGAAAAGGCCCTGAGCGGCGCCCCCATCGCCCCGGCGACCGCCACGCCCAGGCCCACGGCCACCCCCAAGCCCACCGCCACGCCCGTGCCCACCGCGGTGCCTCCGGCCGCATTCACCGCGCCCACCGCCCATCAGGTGCGTTTTGCCAACTGGTACACATAGATCCGCCCCCTTGCCCGCGCGCTACCCAACGCCGTCATCTACGATTTTGCCACGGGCCTGCATTACAACGTCAACATGTTCTCCTTCGGCAAACATGCTGATGCCGAGCCCATCACGCCCGAGGACACCGCCATCATGGAGCGCATCATGGGCAAAAGCAGCTGGACGCCCCACGCCGTGTGGGTCATCCTGTCGGACGGACGCGTCTACATGGCCTCCACGCACTCCAACGGCCACACGGTCGACCACAACAGCACCAACAACCTGGAAGGCCACATCTGCATCCATTTCCCCCGGGAGATGAGCGAGGCCGCAGAGACCGGCCCCTATGCCGTCAGCCATCAGGAGTCCATCCTTTCCGGCTGGACGATCACCCAGTCCATGATCCATTAACACATCGAAAGGAAAGCACCCCATGCTGAACATTGCACTGGACGGCCCTGTCGGGGCCGGAAAATCCACCGTTGCCGATGAGGTCGCCCGCCGTTTGGGCATTTTGCACCTCGATACCGGCGCCATGTACCGTGCCTGCGGTCTTGAAGCCGCCGGCATGACCGATCTTCAGGATGAAGCCGCCGTCTCCCGCCTGTGCGAGGAGGGCAAGCTGCAGGTGACCGTCACCTATACGGACGGCGTGCAGCACACCTTTGTCAACGGCCGTGATGTCACCGGTCTCATCCGCACGCAGGAGGCCGGCACCGCCGCCAGCTGCGTTTCCCGCTATCCCGCCGTCCGCCGCATGCTGGTATCCGCCCAGCAGGCGCTGGCGCAGCAGATGCCCATGCTCATCGACGGCCGTGATATCGGCACCGTGGTGCTCAAAAACGCCCCCGTCAAGGTGTATCTGACCGCCGCGCCCGAGGCCCGTGCCCGCCGCCGCCTTGCCCAATTGCAGGAAAAAGGCGAAACGCCCGATTTTGATGCCATCCTCGCCGAGGTCAACGCCCGCGACTGGCAGGATATGCACCGTGAGGCCGATCCCCTGCGCTGCGCCGACGATGCCGTGGTGGTGGACAGCAGCGACATGACCTTTGAGCAGACCGTCGAAGCCATTCTGACGCTGGCGAAAGCCGCCGAATAATTTTTTTACGGAGGCGCTTATGAGCCGCAATTATGCCACCGAGCCCCGGCACACCTTCACCTACATCCTCTGCCGCGGCATCTGCCATGTGCTGTTTCCGCTTTTGTTTCCCCTCCGTGTCCGCGGACGGGAAAACATCCGCCATATTCAGCCCGGCACCATGGTGATCGCCAATCACAAAGCCTTTCTGGACCCGGTCGCCATCGCCGTCTGCGTGCCGCGCATCCAGATCCATTTTGTCGCCAAGCAGGAGCTCAGCAGCTTCGCGCCCGTACGCTGGCTGTTCAGCCACCTGCACTGCATCTCCATCCACCGCGGCGCCACCGATCTTACCGCCGTACGTACCTGCCTGGGCGCTCTCAAAAATCAGTGCGTGCTGGGCATTTTCCCGGAGGGCACACGCCACCAGCCCGAGCTGATGCAAGAGGTGGAAAACGGCGCCGCCATGATCGCCCTGCGCGCCGGCGCGGCTGTGGTGCCCGTCTACATCGCCCCCAAGTTCAAGCTGTTCCACCGCACCACGCTCACCTTCGGCGCCCCCATGAAGACCGATGATTTGGCCGCCCGGGGCATCAATAACGACACGCTGAACGCCTTCAGCGACCGCGTGCGTGACACCTTCTATGCCATGCGGGCGGATTTTGACGCCTCCCGGGCAAAAAAATAAAATTTTTTCTGAAAAAATTCAATTTTCAGGCAGGAAAATGCCATAACAGGTAGAAGAAACAAAAATGGAGGAGTAGGCTATGTCCTGTGTCAGAGCCGCCCACGCCGGTTTTTGCAGCGGTGTTCGGCGTGCGGTCGATCTTGCCACCGCGGCAGCCGCGGAAGCGCGCCGGCAGGGAGTGCCCTGTTTGTCGCTGGGCGAGGTCGTGCACAATTCCTCCGTCACAGGCGCTTTGGCCTCGCTGGGCGTGCGTGTCACGGATACGATTCGTGATGCCACCGGCGGGCTGCTCATCCTGCGCTCCCACGGCGTATCGCCCGGGGTGCTGCGGGAATGTGAGGCACACGGCATTCAGGCGGTGGACTGCACCTGCCCAAGGGTTGAGGCACTGCACCGCGCCGTCCATGAGCACAGCCAAAGCGGCGCCGCCGTCATCCTGATCGGGGAAAGCGAGCACCCCGAGGTCAAAGGAACGGCAGGCTGGTGCTCCGGCCCCGTGTGGGTCGTCGGCAGCGAAGAGGATATCGCTTCGCTTCCCCCCTGTGAAGGCGCGCTGATCGCCTGCCAGACCACGCTGCCCATCGAAAAATGGCAGCATCTGCTTCCCCTCATCCGTCAGAAGGCGCCCGGCGCCCGGGAACTTTGCTCCATCTGCGGAGCCACCCGCGTGCGGCAGCAGGCCGCCCGTCAATTGGCCGCCGAGTGCGATGTCATGGTGGTCGTGGGAAGCAAGCAAAGCGCCAATACCATCAAGCTCGCCGAAACCTGCCGCGCCCTTTGCCCGGATACTATCCTGACAGAGTCCGCCGCGGGGCTCCCGTCCCGGCTGCTGCACCGTAAGACGGATCTTAAAATCGGAATCACAGCCGGTGCTTCCACACCGGAGTGGTCTATTGAGGAGGTTTTTACTACTATGAACGACATCGAAAACCAGGTTACCCCCGTCATCGACGAAAATGATTTCGCCGCCAGCATCGACGCTACCATGACCAAGCTGCACAAGGGTCAGACCGTGACCGGCCGCATCCTGCAGATCACCGAGGACGAAGTGGGCGTGGATGTGCACTATAAGTCCGATGGCATTCTCAAGCGCTCCGACATGGTCGACCAGGATGTTCAGGTCGGCGATGAGATCGAAGACGAAGTCGTCTCTGTCAACGACAAAGAGGGCAACGTGATCCTGTCCCAGCGCAACATCATCAACAAGAAGGCCTGGGATGCCCTGATGGCCAAGCACGAAGCCAACGAGTATGTCGAGGGTGTCGCCAAGGAAGCCGTTAAGGGCGGTCTGATCTGCATGGTGGACGGTGTCCGCGCCTTTGTGCCCGCTTCCCGTCTGGCCAAGCGCTTTGTGGAAAAGATCGACCAGTACGTCGGCCAGACCATGAAGCTCAAGATCATCGACGTCGATGCCGCCAAGAAGCGCATCGTCTGCTCCCGCAAGGATGTTATCCTTGAGGAAGAAGCCTCCAAGAAGGCTGCTGCCTGGGAAAAGATCGAAGAGGGTGCTGTGCTGACCGGCGTTGTCCGCCGCTTCACCGATTTCGGCGCTTTCGTCGATCTGGGCGGCGTGGATGGTCTGATCCACATCACCGACCTGGCCTGGTACCGCGTCGGCACTCCTGCCGAAGTGCTGCAGAAGGATCAGGAAGTGCAGGTCAAGGTGCTCTCCGTTGATCGTGAGCGTGAGCGCATCCAGCTGGGCTACAAGCAGCTGCAGGATAAGCCCTGGGATCACATCGAAGAGAAGTATCCTGTCGGCCTGGTGCTGGAGCGCAAGGTCGTCCGCATCTGCCCCTTCGGCGCTTTCATCGCCCTGGAGCCCGGTGTTGACGGTCTGGTCCACATCAGCGAGATCGCTCTCGAGCGCGTTGCCAAGGTGGAAGACAAGCTGACCAAGGGCCAGAATGTCACCGTCGCCGTGCTGGGTGTCGATCCCGAAGCCAAGCGCATCAGCCTGTCCATCAAGCGCGTCCTCGAAGAGGAAGCCGCTGTGGCCGCTGAAGCTGCCGAAGCCGAAGCTGTCGAAGCTCCCGTGGAGGAATAATTTCCTTACGCAATAAGAACCGCAGCATTGCGGCAGTGTCCATATCACCTGAGCACTGCCGCAAATGGGGCGGCGTAAATGCAAACTGCTCTGTTGTGAATCATCACTCACAACAGAGCAGCTTTTTATATATATGCCGAACCGTCACTTTTCTCATCATGGCATCGGCCGGCGCCTTTCCGCGGATGATGCAAACGCATCAATCCGCGAAGAGCGGGGTGGACAGATACCGGTCACCGGTGTCCGGCAGCAGCACCACAATGATCTTGCCTGCGTTTTCAGGGCGCTTTGCCAGTTCGATGGCCGCCCAGGCCGCCGCGCCGGAGGAGATGCCTACCAAAACGCCTTCCTTGCGCCCAATCAGCTTGCCGGTTGCAAATGCATCCTCATTGGTCACGGTGATGATCTCGTCATACACCTTGGTGTTCAGCACATCGGGCACAAAACCCGCGCCGATGCCCTGGATCTTGTGAGGGCCGGCCACGCCCGTGGACAGCACCGCAGATGTGGCAGGCTCCACCGCCACCACCTTTACATTCGGGTTCTGCGCCTTCAGATATTCACCGGTGCCGGTGACCGTGCCGCCCGTGCCGACGCCGGCCACAAAGATATCGACCTTGCCATCGGTATCCACCCAGATCTCGGGCCCGGTGGTGGTGTAATGGGCCTTGGGGTTGGCCGGGTTCACGAACTGACCGGGAATAAAGCTGTTTTCCATCTCAGCGGCCAGTTCCCCGGCCTTCGCGATGGCCCCCTTCATGCCCTTCCCGCCTTCCGTCAGAACGATCTCCGCGCCATAGGCCTTGATCAGCTGACGGCGCTCCACGCTCATGGTCTCGGGCATGGTCAGGATCAGGCGATAGCCTCTTGCCGCGGCCACGGAAGCCAAACCAATGCCCGTGTTGCCGGAGGTGGGCTCGATCAGGGTCGCGCCGGGCTTGAGCGCGCCGCTGGCCTCGGCATCATCAATGATGGCCTTGGCGATACGGTCCTTCACGCTGCCGGCGGGATTGAAATATTCCAGCTTGGCCAGAACCGTCGCCTTCAGGTCGTTTTCCTTCTCAATATGCGTCAGCTCCAGCAGGGGGGTCTTTCCGATCAGCTGATCAGCGGATGTATAGATGGCAGACATCGTCCAAATCTCCTTCTATTGATTTATTTTTCCGGAACATAAATACAAAAAAACCGGGACTTTCTTTATAAGCTCCCGGGCAAACGGCTATACCGCATTTCATCTCCGCGATGAAATGTTATACATCGTCCAATGAATGCACGTTGCAAAACGGATATGCCCGGGAGGATGCCATTCGACAACAGCACATGATGAATGCATTCGCATGGCACGTTCTGTACATTGCATTTCTCTCCTTTCCCGATGGATCAGTCAACTTCGATAATGCTACTATACATCTTAATTCCTACTAAGTCAATAGGTTTTTAAGAAATAAAAAAAAGCATAACCCGCGCCATGCCGCCATTCCCCCATCATCAAAGCGGTAATGTGCCTTGTTTAAAAAAACTCCTCCTTTTCTCCGTGATAGGATCAAGGGGGAGAGGGGCGCTTTTCAGTCTCGAAAATCGTCCCTCTCCCCCGAAAAAATCCTGTCACAGCTCCCGCCGGGCCTGCAGCGACGCCGCAAGCTCGTCGCCCTCAAGGAAGCTGAAGGAGCACGTGCTGATCAGATGATCCGCCTCTTCCGCGCTGCGGGACAGACCGCCCGCCACGCACATCTCCACCGTCTTTTTGCGCTTTTCATCGCCGTACAGGCAGCCGCTTTTGAGCGTGCGCACAAATCCGCTGTAGGCGCTGCCCGCCCGGCTCAGGTACGCCTTGCTCACCACCAGGCACGCGCCCGCGGGGCGCGGGGTGTCCATCAGGCTCTTCCAGACCGTGCTCAGCGTAAACCGCCGCGCAAGCGCAGGCTCCGCCTTCACCGCGCGGTACTCGTCCTCCGGGCGCACCAGCAGCACGTCCCCCTCGCCGATGCTGTCCCCAAAGGCGATGGAGCAAATAACATCCGCCTTCTCCAGCAGCTTTTTCAGCATCCTTTCCTCCGCGCTGCCGCGCAGGGATTCCGCCAGCACCAGCTGTTTGTCCATAAGATCGGTGATCTTATGGATGCCCGTATCACGGCTCAGCACCGTCAGGTTGCAGTAGGACAGCACCGCCCTGATCTCGTACTTTTCCGCGTCCAGCGTTTCAAAGGTCTCATAGCGCAGCACCGCGGCATCCATGGCGCCGCTCTCCAGCGCTTCCTTCAGCACAGCATCGCCGCTGCCGACCGAGACTGTGTACTGCGCCGAGGGCGACTGCAGCAGCATCGCCGCGCCATAGCAATCGGGGGTAGCGGTCACACCAAAACGCACCTTTTCGCCCCGTCCGAGCGAGACAAGCAGCAGCGCCGCAAAGGTCAGAATCAGCGCCGCAAAGCAGCCGTACAAAAGCCGCATCTGCGCATGGGTCCTCTTTTTCATAGCATGATCCTTTCGGAAGAAAATCAAATATACACTCCTATTATAAACCGAAAAAAACAAGCGGTCAATTGCATGACCTGTTGCACAACTGTGTACAATCTGTTAAAATAGAACAAACCACAGCGGAGGATATGCCATTTGAACACCTGGACAGAGCGTACAAGCGATTGGAATAAGCGCATGAACGACGTGCCCCGCCGTGTCATGCTGATCGTGCTGGTAGCGGCACTCTGCTTTGTGCTGATCAAGCTGCTGCCTTTCTTCTGGCCCTTCCTGATCGGCCTGATCATCGCCTGGATGATGGAGCCACTGGCGCGTATACTGCGCAAGGCACTGCACAAGGTGCCCTTCGGCCGCAGTGCCGCCACGCTCATCTGCATGCTGCTGTTTTACGGCATCGCCGGTGCCGTACTGGTGATGCTGACCGGCAGATTGCTGCAGGAAGGTTTGGGGCTGATCAAAAACCTGCCCGACATCGCCCGCGCAGTCTATACCGAAGCCAGCGGCTGGCTGGCCACGCTGCCCGACCGTCTGCCGCCCCAGTTTGCCGAGCTGCTGTCGGGCGACATTTCCACACAGCTGGAATCCGTTCTGAAAAGCGCCCTTGCCAACGTCAGCACCTGGGCCGTATCGATCTCCGCCAGAGCCGCCAGCTTTACCATTTCCAAGGCCGTATCGCTCCCCTATGCCATTCTGGCGATCGTATTCACCATCATGGGCAGCTTCTACATGAGCTATGACCGGGAGCGCATCCTGAACTTTTTCCGCAATCTTTTTCCCGCCCACGTGGTCAAAAACGTCCGCCTTATCAAAGGCGGCGTGTTCTCCGCACTGTTCGGCCAGATCCGTGCCCAGTGCTTTATCAGCTTTGTCATCATGCTGGTGGTCATCGCCGGCCTGACTCTGACCGGCCGTCCCTACCCGCTGGTCATCGGTGTGCTCATCGGCATTGCCGATGTGCTGCCCGTCATCGGCGCCGGCCTCTTCCTCAACCCCTGGGCAGTCGTGCTGCTCGCCATTGGTGAATACACCGCGGGCATCGGCATGTTCCTGACCTACATCGCGGTCGTCACCGTGCGTCAGATCATTGAACCCCGCATCGTGGGCCAACAGCTGGGCCTGTATCCGCTGGTCACCATGATGTGCATGTTCGCCGGCTTTAAGGTGCTTGGCGCCACCGGTCTCATCGTAGGCCCCCTGGTCGCCAACCTGTGCCGCGTCACCCTCGATGCCGATGCCGGCACCCTGCAGGAGCGCAAGCAGGAACGGCTGACCCTCAAACTCATTTTCAAACAGCTTTTCGGAAAAAAAGCCAAATAAAAATATGTTCAACCGCAAGCAATTATGGGCACTGCTCATCCCGCTGATCTTTGAACAGGTGCTCACGTCCCTGCTGGGCACCGTGGACACCATGATGGTCAGCTCCATCAGCTCCGCCATTTCCGCCGTGTCGCTGGTGGATTCCCTTAACGTGCTGATGATCCAGCTGTTTTCCGCCATGGCAACGGGCGGTGCCATCATCTGTTCCCAATACATCGGCCGCGGAGACAAGCGCGAAGCCGCCGCCACCGGTCAGCAGCTGCTGGCCTCCATCACGCTGATCGCCGCGGCGATCGGCGTATTTTGCGCCGTTTTCCGCACGCCGCTGCTGAGCCTCATCTTCGGTCAGGTAGAACCCGATGTCATGCGGGACAGCCGCATCTACCTGTTTGTCACCGCCCTGTCCTTTCCCTTCCTGGCGCTGTACAGCGCGGGCGCGGCCATCTACCGCGCGCACGGCAACAGCCGACTGCCCATGACCATCTCGGTCATCTCCAACGTTTTCAACATCATCGGCAACGCCATCATGATCTACGTGCTGCACATGGGCGTGCTGGGCGTAGCCATTCCCACCCTGCTGGCCCGCATGTTTACCGCCGTGGCCATGCTGGTATGCCTCCGCCGCGGAAGCGGCAGCGTGCATGTGAGCGGCCTGCTGCACTGGAAGCCCGACTTTGATCGCATCGGCAACATTCTGCGCATCGGCATCCCCACCGGCATTGAAAACAGCATGTTCCAGTTCGGCAAGCTGGTCATTCAGTCCACCATCTCCACCATGGGCACCGCTGCCATCGCCGCCAATGCCATGACCGCCCAGCTGGAAAACTTTATCAGCCACGCTCCCATTGCCATGGGGCTTGGCATGATGACGGTGGTGGGGCAGTGCATCGGCGCGGGACGGCAGGATGAAGCCATCCGCTACACCAAAAAGCTGACGGGGTATGCCTGGGGCTTCCTGCTCATCGGCACCGTCTGGATGGCCGCCAGCGTACGCTGGATCACGCAGATCAGCGGCATGGAGCAGCAGGCGGCGGATATCTGCATCCATATGACGCTGTGGATCGCCCTTTACAAATCCCTGCCGTGGACGTGGGCCTTCATGCCGGCGTACGGCATGCGTGCCGCGGGCGATGTGCGCTTCAGCATGATCGTCTCCACCCTGTCGATGTGGATCTGCCGTGTCGGCGTTGTATTGTATCTGGCCAACGCCCATCCCGGCATCGGCCCCATGGCCATGTGGATCGGCATGTTCACCGATTGGACGGTTCGCGCCATCATCTTTTGGGTTCGCTTCCGCAGCGGCGCGTGGCTTCGTCATCAGGTGCTTAAAAACCAAAACCCCGCTTGAATTTTTTGCATAAAGTACTATAATAAACATCAACAAGGAGGCGCAAAAAAAATGAATACAGTTACAAAACAGTTTGATGTGGCAGTGCTGGGTGCCGGCCCCGCGGGTCTGGCCGCCGCGCTGCAGGCGGCGCGCAACGGCGCCAAGGTACTTCTGATCGACAAGAACGGCTATGTGGGCGGCAACATGACGCTGGGCCTGCCCCTGCTGGGTTTTTTGGATCGTGACGGCCGTCAGGTCATCCGCGGCATTGCCCAGGAGTTCATTGATGATCTGCGCGCCTACAAAACGCCCTACGGCACCGCAGCCAGCAGCCATTTGAAGTGCCCCATGCACAACAGCGTCACGCTGTACGATCACGAAATTTTCAAGTTTGTCGCCCTGCGCAAGGTGCTGGATGCCGGCATCGAGCTGCTTTTGCACTGTGAGATCGTGGATGCCGAGGTGGATAACAGCCGCCTGACCGCCATCCAGCTGGTCGGCAAGGGCTGGCACATCCGTGTGGAAGCCAAGGTGTTCATCGACTGCACCGGCGACGGCGACATGGCCTATCTTGCGGGCGCCAGCTACGCCAAGGGGCAGAAGGATACCGGCAACATCCAGCCGCCCACCCTCATGTTCACCGTCCGCGGTGTGGATGAGGACAAGCTGCTGCAGTTCATTGCCGACAACCCCGACCAGATGGAGCTGTGCGATACCATTGAGATCGGCGGTGGCTATGACGCGGAATTCTTCCGCAATAACCCCAACTACGTGCTGGTCGGTCTGCGCAAGCTCTTTACCCAGCTGCGCAGCGAGGGCAAGCTGCCCGTGGACCGTGATACGCTCATCGCCATCAAGAGCCTGCTGCCCGGTGAGATCCACCTCAACTGCACCCGTCATCTGGGCACGGACGGCAGCGATGTCTTCAGCCTGACCCACGCCGAGATCGAGGGTTACCTGCAGGTCGAAAAGTTTGTCGACTGCCTGCGCCTGTACATCCCCGGCTTTGAAAATTGCTTTATCACCAACATCTATCCCACCATGGGCATCCGCGAAAGCCGCCGCTTCAAGGGCATCCGCGAACTGCAGGAGGATGCCGCCGTCAACGGCGTCATCGATGAGGAGACCATCGGCATCGCCAGCTACATCGTGGATATCCACATGGCGGACGCCGCCGGCACCGTCGTCAAGCGTGTGCCTCCCTACGGCCTGCCCTACGGCATCACCGTCAGCAGCGAGATCAAAGGCCTCATGTTTGCCGGCCGCTGTGCCTCCATGGACGCCGTGGTCATGTCCAGCGCCCGCGTGATGCCCATCTGCATGGCCATCGGCGAGGGTGCCGGTGTGGGCGCCGCCCTGGCGGTGCGCTACGGCATCGAGCCTGCCGATGTGGATGTGCAGGAGGTCCGTAAGATCCTGCGTGAAAGCAACGTACAGCTTGAGGTAGACGGCTGATGCGCCCGATCGCCCTTCTGCTGGCGCTGTGCCTGCTTGGAAGCATCCTGCCCGCCCTGGCGGAAGGATCCCTCCAGGCGCCCTACAGCACCCAATATTTTGAAGACCGTCCCGGCATTTACCGTGTCAGCGTGCAGGAGAACGGCACCTTCATCGATGCCTCGCCCTACTACGGCACATCGGAAAAGTCCTTCGTCCACGCCTACGAAAGCGATGATTATTACAGCTATGTCTACACCGACATTCTGGTCGTCACTTCCGCCGAAGAGCCCTATCCCGTCCTGCGCACGTGGATCATTTACAACGGCAAGCAGCCTGTCCGCGCCGGCAGCGTCACCTTTGTGCTGGACGGCACCGCCTATACCTTCAGCAATGTGGGAAGCGAGGACCGCCGCAAGGAGACCGACTCCGGGTATAAGGAATCGCTGCTCATCCGTTACGGCAGCGGCAACACCGATTTCATTGCCGCTGTGCGCCGCATCGGGGCCGAAATTGCCGCCCACATGAATGAGAAGGGTTATATCTATCCCACCTACACGCTCACCCTGCACGGCAGTGAGGACCTGACGGTCACGCTGGATGGCCGCTGCATCGCCGACGCCTACCTGATGATGGGCGGCTTTGTCGAAAGCGGCGGACCGGCTTACCTTGAAAAGGCCGTATCCACCAAGCTGACCGTCAAACAGGGCGTCAAATGATCCCATCAGAAAAGCAGTTATGCTCAGCATAACTGCTCTTTTCTTGCTCAAATCAAGCGATATTTCACTTCACATCAGGGACAACGCGCAGATGCGATATCTGCTCAAACGCATAGCCGTAGCCGATCAGCTTGCCCTCTTCAAACGCGCTGCCGACAAACGACAATCCGATCGGTCTTCCGTCCGCCGCCACACCGGCAGGCACCGTCAGGATCGGGTATCCCGCCATCGCCGCCACCGCGTTTGCCGACGGGCACACGATCGCGTCCAGCCGGTTTTCACGCATCACACGGTCGATCCCCTCCGGGCCGGCCTCCCGCAGCGCGCGGTTCTTTTCCAGCAGATATTGTGCTTCCGTCATGCGGCCGGTCGTGTGTTCGTCGCACTCTTCCAATATATCCTGCCCGTAGCGGATCGCCGTACCGGCATGCTCCTTATTGTAGCACACGATATCGTGCAGCGTGCGGATCGTCGGCAGGGAGCAGTATCTGGCCAGATAGGCATCCATGTACTGCTTGAATTCATACTGCATGACCGGCGCGGTCAGATACTCGCCCTTGGGCTTCACATAGGGCAATTCCACGTTTACAAGTACCGCACCCGCTTTCACCAGGTATTCGCAGGCGGCAGCATAGCGGTCCAGCTGCTCCTGGCTCAGCCAGCCCGCCCCCGGCATCAACACGCCAAGTCTTGCGCCCTTCAGCGCGTCCCGGTTCAAAAACACCGTATAGTCATTCGCCACGACCGCTTCGGTGCACAGCGTAGCCGGGTCGTCCTCGTCCTCGCCCTTCAGGGCGTTGAGCAGCACCGCCACATCCTCCACCGTGCGCCCCATCGGGCCGGCTGTATCCTGTGAGTTGATGGGCACGATGCCGCTGCGGCTGACCACCCCCACCGTCGGTTTCAGCCCCGCAATGCCGTTTGCGCTGCTGGGTGAAATGATGGAGCCCGAGGTTTCCGTGCCCACCGCCGCGGCGCAAAAGCTCATCGCCGCCGCGACCGCCGAGCCGGTGCTGCTGCCCAGCGGATCGATCTCACTGCCGTAGGGGTTCAGCGTTTGACCGCCCACCGCGCTGTACCCGTTGGGGATCTCGGTGTTGAGAAAACGCGCCAATTCGGAAAGGTTGGTCTTTCCGAGGATCACCGCGCCGGCGGCCCGCAGCTGCTTCACCACAGGCGCGTCGGCCAAGGCAAAATGGTTTGCCAGTGCTTCCGCCCCGGCGGTCGTATGCTGCTTGTCCCCGGTGGAGATGTTGTCCTTCAGCAGCACCGGAATGCCGTGCATCGGCCCTCTCGCACCCTTCAGGCGGCGTTCACGGTCCAAAGCACGTGCCATGAAAACCGCATCCGGGTTGATCTGCAGCACCGAATTGAGCTTCGGGCCGGCCTGATCAAGCAAAGCGATGCGTTCCATGTACGCCATCGTGATCTCCTCGGACGTGGTGATGCCCGCCTCCATATCGGCTTGAAGCTGCAAAATGCTTTTTTCAAACACATCGTACATCGTTTTTTTCTCCTTCTGCTTTCTGTCAGTCCGCGGCGTGCTCCGCCCGGGCCGCCAACGTATAATGCCCGGAGGTCACCTGCCGCACCAGCATCACCAGGCCGCGGAAGCACAGTTCCGCCGCCATGGCGATCCACATGCCCTTAAGTCCCATGGTGGGTACCAGCAGCAGCGCCAGCCCCAGACGCACGATCCAGATGCTGATGAGGTTGAGCAGCGAAGGCACCAGCGTATCGCCCGCGCCGCGCAGCGCGCCCGCCGCCACAATGGAAACGCCAAACAGCGGCTCGGCCAGCAGTTCGATGCGCAGCACCGTCGCCGCCAGCTCACGCACCGCGGGGTCGGGCGTCAGGAAGGAAAAGATCAGGGGACAGACGACCATCATCCCCAGCCCCGTCAGGGTCATGAAGCCGCCGCCCAGCACAGTACAGATGTAGCCGTACCGCTTGGCCAGATCGGGTTTTCCCGCGCCGACGCTGCGCCCCACCAGCGTGGTCGCCGCGGAGCCAATGCCGTATCCCGGCATGTAGCACAGGCTTTCGGCAGTCACGGCAAAGCTGTTGGCGGCAATGGCCACCGCTCCCAGAGGGGCAATGATCACGGTGGAAACCACCATGGCCCCGCACAGCGCGGCTTCCTGCACCGCCACGGGCAGGCCGATCCGTACCGCCTTTTTCATAATATCCCGGTCATAGTGCCCCTTTTCGGCATGGAGGAGCCGCAGATGTTTGTTTCGGATGCAGCACATGCCGCACATCACCAGAGCGATGACAGCGCACGCCAGCCCCGTGCCGATGCCCGCGCCCAACACGCCGAATCTGGGGATCAACAGCGCGTTGAAGCCCACATCCAGCGCGCACATGAGCGCGTTCAGAATGCTTGGCGTCATCATATCGCCCGCGCATTGCAGGCAGGAGGAACACAGGTTGTTCAGCTGGAAAAACGGCATTGTCAGGGCAAAAGCCATAAAATACGCCGAGGCGTCCGCACGGATCGCTCCATCGCCGCCCAGCCACCGGGGCAGGGGACCGCTGATGAGCAGGGCGATCAGGCACATCACGCCCGAGATCAGCGCCGCCGTCCACAGACCGTGACGCAGCACATCCTTGGCCGCGTCATCCTTCCCCGCGCCGATGCGGTGCGCCACCTGCACCGAAAAGCCGGCAGAAACGGCATACACGGCGCTGTTCATCAGCCACGTGCTGGAGGACACCAGCCCGATGCTCGCCGAGGCGTTGGCGCCCAGCGCGCCCACCATGGCGGAATCGATGTACTGCATCACAATGGTGGTGATCTGCGTCAATATGGCGGGCAGGCTCAACCGGCCCACCTCTCTGATCTGCGGCAGCAGCTGCTGCCGGTCGATTTTCTTCATTTTTCCTCCGAAATCATACAATCATATCGCTCTTGTATCTTCGCATAAAGCACAGGGGTTGTCAAGCACAGCGGCGCAGTACGCGCGCTGCATGCTTTTTCTAAAAAGTATGGAAAAATTCATTTCGCCTGTTGACAACCCCGCCCCGCGGTGCTATACTCAAACCATCATTTGAACAATCGTTCAAATGTTAATCCGAAAGAAAGAAGAGACCGTCATGAAAAAGACCTACAAGATCGAAGTCGATTGCGCCAACTGCGCCGCCAAGATGGAAGAAGCCGCCAAGAAGACCGAGGGCATCACCAACGCCGTGGTCAACTTTATGACCCTCAAAATGATCGTCGAATTCGCCGAGGGTGCCGACCCCAAGGAGGTCATGCCCCGCGTGCTGAAGGATTGCCGCAAGATCGAACCCGACTGCGAAATCTATTTTTGATCCATCACGGCCCCAAAAACCAACGCTTTGGGGCTGAACGGAGGCGTTTGCCATGACCCGAAAACAAAAAAAGATGCTCACACGCATCCTCATTGCCGCGGCTTTGATGCTTGTGCTGCATTTTCTTCCGATCGACAATGTACTGGGCGGCTGGCTCAAGCTGGCCCTGTACCTCATTCCCTATCTGGTGATCGGCTACGACATTCTGATCAAAGCAGCAAAGGGCGTCAAAAACCGTCAGCCCTTCGATGAATGCTTTCTGATGGCGGTCGCCACCCTCGGTGCCATCGCGCTGGGGCGTGTGCAGAGCGGCGACTATGCCGAGGGCGTGGCGGTCATGCTGTTCTACCAGATCGGCGAGCTGTTTCAAAGCGTCGCCGTGGGCAAAAGCCGCCGCAGCATCTCGCAGCTGATGGATATCCGCCCCGATTACGCCAATCTGGAAATTGCTGAAAACGAGACCGAAAAGGTCGATCCCGATGAGGTCGCCGTGGGCAGCATCATCGTGGTCAAGCCCGGCGAAAAGATTCCCATCGATGGTGTCATCGTCAGCGGTCACTCCGCCCTCAGCACCGCCGCGCTGACGGGCGAAAGCCTGCCCCGCGATGTATCGGAGGGGGACAGCGTCATCTCCGGCTGCATCAACCAGAGCGGTGTGCTGCGCATCCGCACCGAAAAGGAGTTTGGCGAATCGACCGCCAGCAAGATTCTGGACATGGTCGAAAACGCCTCCTCCCTCAAAAGCCGCAGTGAAGCCTTCATCACCCGCTTCGCCCGTATCTATACCCCCGCCGTGTGCTGCAGCGCGCTGGCGCTGGCCGTAGCCGTGCCGCTGCTGCGCCTGCTGCTGGGTCAGCCCGCCGAATGGCTCGACTGGGTCATGCGTGCCCTCACCTTCCTGGTCATCAGCTGCCCCTGCGCACTGGTCATTTCGATCCCGCTCACCTTCTTTGCGGGCATCGGCGGCGCAAGCAAAGCCGGCGTGCTGGTCAAAGGCTCCAATTATCTTGAGGCGCTCGCCTCCGCCGGCATCGTGGTGTTTGACAAAACCGGCACCATGACCGAGGGCGTGTTTGAGGTCGCGGGCGTGCATCACGCCGCCCTGCCCGAGGAAAAACTGCTGGAATACGCCGCCCTGGCGGAAAGCTATTCCACGCATCCCATCGCCCTCAGCCTGCAGCGCGCCTATGGCAAGGTTCTTGATAAAAGCCGTGTTTCCTCCGTGGAGGAGATCGCCGGCGGCGGCGTCACCGCTGTGGTGGATGGCCACACCGTCGCCGCGGGCAACGAAAAGCTGATGACCCGCCTCGGCGTGGCCTGCGACCCCTGCCGCAGCGTGGGCACCGTGGTGCATCTGGCACTGGATGGCCGGTATATCGGTCATGTGCTGATCGCCGACCGTTTGAAGCCCCACGCGGAGGAAGCCATTGCCGCCCTGCGCCGCCGCGGTGTGCGCAAAACCGTCATGCTGACGGGCGACAGCCGCAAGGTGGCTGACAGCGTCGCAAAGGAGCTTTGCATCGATGAGGTGCGCTCTGAGCTGCTGCCTGCCGACAAGGTGGCCCATGTCGAATTGCTGCTCAAGGAAAAGCGTTCCAAAGAGGTGCTGGTCTTTGTGGGCGACGGCAGCAACGATGCCCCCGTGCTCTCCCGGGCCGATGTGGGCTTTGCCATGGGCGCGCTGGGCAGTGATGCCGCCATCGAAGCCGCCGACGTGGTGCTGATGGATGATGACCCGCTCAAAATGGCCAAAGCCATTGGCATTGCCCGCAAATGCACGGGCATTGTGCGGCAGAACATCGTCTTTGCCCTGGGCGTCAAAGGGCTGTGCCTGCTCCTTGGCGCACTGGGCATGGCCAACATGGGACTGGCCATTTTTGCCGATGTGGGCGTCATGGTGCTGGCGGTGCTCAACGCCATTCGTGCCCTCCACACGCAAAACATATAATACCAAAAAAACGATCCCCCTGCTCCTGGCAGGGGGATCTTCGTGTCTTCCGAAAAGGAAGGATTATTCCGCGGTGCAGACGAACACCATGCCCATCAGGTCGGCGTTCAGGTAACCGTTGGAGGTCAGCGTCAGGGTGGCGGGCATCACATCCTCCGGCAGCGTCAATGCGCCGTTTTCGAAGGTGAACTCAATGGCGTCCTGACCAAACATGGACACAGCACCGTTGTCGCAAACGAACTTGATCTCGCTGGCGCCAAACATGGTCTGCATCTCTTCCTCGCTCACAGCGGAAACGGGCATCACGATGCCGCCCAGGTTGAGCTCAACGCACACCCAGCTGCCGTTGAAAGCGGCGGCGGATTCGGCAGCCACAGCTTCGCCCACATCCAGAGAAGCGGCAGCGGCGGGTTCGGTACCGAAGACCAGACGGATGCCTTCATCTTCGGCGATCATCTCGTTGCCTTGCACGGTCAGAGCCAGGGGGTTAGCGCCGTCATCCACGGTGATCACGCCGTCTTCGCTGGTCCAGGTCATGACAGGGCTGGTTTCGCCGTTCTCGGTCATGGTGCAGGTGCCGTCATCATTGAAGGTGATGGTCATCTCCATGCCCATCTGAGCGGGAGAAAATGTCATTTCGCCCATCACGATGGTGTTCAGATATACGGTGATGGATTCGGCGTTGACAGCGGCGATGGTCATGCACAGCACCATCATCACGGCCGTCAGCAGAGCAGCAAACTTCTTCATGGTTCTCAACATCCTTTCATCGGTCCTTCAGGACCTTCTGCCGCATTATATCATCTAAAGGGCATAATAGCAAGGAAAACCGCGGCATTTAACCCCTTTCATTGATAAAAACGGCTGCCTGTGCTATATTGAAAGCGGCAATCTCTACCCTATCAAGCAAAAAGGAGGCGACAGGCATGAACCGCAAAAACCGATTCCTCATCCCCCTGCTGATGTGGCTTGCTTTTGAAGCCGTCGCCGTCGTGCTGACGCTGTCCAAATCCAACCTGTTTTACCTGTTCAATTTCAGCTATATCGGCACCGCCCTCGCGCTGGGGCTGGTCCTTTTTCAGTATCGTTACCGGCATGCGCGGCGCGTGGCGCAGCTGCTGGTCGGTACCTATATGCTGGTATACCTCGGGCTCATCTGCGGTGAAAACATGCAGCTTGAAGGGTTTTGGTATTACCTGTTCACCGGCGTGTTTGAAGCCGCCACCATCCACTACGCGGTCGCCAAAATGTTCGGTCCCCTGCTGTTTGGCCGCGGCTGGTGCGGCTATGCCTGCTGGACAGCCATGATCCTCGATCTTTTGCCCTACAAGGTGCCGCAAAAGCCGCAGAAGCGCCCCGGCTTTGTCCGCTATATCGCCTTTGCCGTGTCGCTTGTGTTTGTGGCGGCGCTGTTTCTGTGCCATGTGGGGCCGTTGGAAAAGATCATGTTTGCGGCCTTCATCGTCGGCAACGTGCTGTACTATGCCGTTGGCATCCTGTTGGCCTTCCGCTTCCGGGATAACCGCGCCTTTTGCAAATATGTGTGTCCCGTCACGGTGTTTTTGAAGCCCATGAGCTATTTTTCATTGGTCCGCATCGAATGCGACAAAACAAAATGCGTTTCCTGCGGCAAGTGCCGCAGTGTCTGCCCCATGGAAGTCGACATGACCGACAACTCCCGCCGCCGCAAAAACGGCACCGAATGCATCCTGTGCATGGAATGCGTCAAAGCCTGCCCCAAAAAAGCACTTTGATTTTTTTACAAACAAGCCCCCCGCCGAGGCTCAACGCCAAAGCAGGAGGATCTTTCTGTTTTTAAAAAGTCATTATTCCGCAGTACAGATGAACCCTATCCCCATTAGATCGGCATTCAGATAGCCATTATCGGTCAGTGTCAGGGTAGCGGGCAGGATATTCTCGTGCAATATCAGCGCGCCATTTTCAAATGTGAACTCGATCGGTTCCTGTCCAAATATGGACACAGTGCCGTCATTGATAACAAACCTGATCTCATCGGTGCTGAACATCATCTGCATTTCATCCACGCTAATAGACGAGACGAGCTTCACAACACCATTTACATTGAATTCAACGCACACCCAACTGCCATTGAAATCAGCGGCAGACCCGGCAGCAATGGCCTCACCCGCATCCGTTGATGCGGCATCGGTCTCTCCTGCATCCGTTGATGCCGCAACAGTCTCTCCCGCATCCGTTGATGCGGCATCGGTCTCTCCCGCATCCGTTGATGCGGCATCGGTCTCTCCCGCATCCGTTGATGCGGCATCGGTCTCTCCCGCATCCGTTGATGCCGCATCGGTCTCGGCTTCAAACACCATTCGGACTCCATCTTGTTCAGTGATCATCTGGTTGCCATCCACGGTCAGGGCAAGGGCTTCCTCCCCATTATCCAGAGTGATCATATTGCCTTCGACGCTCCAAGTGGCAGTAAGATTTTCCTTTCCATCCACGATGAAGGTGCAGGTGCCATCATCATTGAAAACAAGCACCAGCTCCATATCAAGCTAAGAAGGGGCATACGATTCGCCGTCCAAAACGATGGAAGTCAGGTACACATTCACAGATTCAGCGTTGACGGCGGCGATGGTCATGCACAGTGCCAACACCACTACTATCAGCAGATCAGCCACTTTTTTCATGGTTTCCAACATCCTTTCCTCGTTCTTTCCGGACCTGCTTCCGCATTATATCATCCGGCAGGAGCATTATCAAGCAATACAGCGTTTAGCGCCCTTGTTTCCTGACTTGTATACCGATGATCACGGGTCATATTTTTACACAGTTTGTAATAATTTTTGCAAAGGACTATGCGATGCGTTGAAAACGTGCTATGATGTTTTCAGCGGCAAAGCCGCATATATCAATATTTCGGAGAGTGCTTTTTGACAAGTATCAGAACAATGGATCTTGCAGCGTAACCGGGAGGTTGCGGCCGCAAAATGATCCCAACCTCCCGCAGCAATGCAGTTGAAGTTAACAACATTCGGGAGGAAAAACAATGAATACAAATAACATCATCATTCGCAATGAAACCAAAGACGAATACCGCGCTGTGGAAACCCTGGTCCGGGAGTCCTTCTGGAACGTGTACCGCCCCGGCTGTCTGTAGCACTATGTACTGCACTGCCTGCGGAACGATCCCGCGTTTGTGCCGGAGCTTGATTTTGTGATGGAACAAAACGGCTGCCTCATCGGGCAGAACATGTTCATGCGTGCTGTCATCCAGGCCGACGACGGACGCAGCATTCCCATCATGACCATGGGGCCCATCTGCATCACGCCCGGGCTCAAGCGCCGCGGCTACGGCAAGCTGCTGCTGGATCATTCCCTGCAAAAAGCGGCAGAAATGGGCTGCGGTGCCGTATGCTTTGAGGGCAATATCGATTTCTACGGCAAAAGCGGCTTCACGTACGCTTCCTGCTTCGGCATCCGCTATCACGATCTGCCCGAAGGCGAGGACGCGTCCTTCTTCCTGTGCAAGGAGCTGATCCCCGGTTACCTGAACGGCATCACCGGCGAGTACGCCACGCCGCAGAGCTATCTGGTGGATGAAAACGAAGCCGAAGCCTTCGACCGCCTGTTCCCGCCCAAACAAAAGCTCAGGCTCCCGGGACAGCTGTTCTGACGGAGAACGTTGGGGAGGGCACGCTTTTCGTGCCGAAAAGCATGCCCTCCCCAAACCCCACCTGAGAAAAGGCAATCTTATCACACAGCAAAACACCCTTGCTTTGATGAAGGGAAGCTTCATCATTGCAAGGGTGTTTTTTGCATAGGGCCATCAAAAGCCATGTTCAAAGAATCCGGTTCGTGGTATACTCATTCCCCTTCATCCAAACCGCTTTTTCTCGGAAGGTTTGGAAACCATGCTTTTTGGCATCAAAAATCGTGGTTTTCAAGAGCCCCTCGTCGTCCTCTTCCCTCGTCATCAGCCGTTGCTTTCGCCCGCCACGACCAGGGAGTTGCGCATAAATTCCGCATACAGCGAGAATTCCGCCTCACGGTCCTCGGGATAGGTCACGGTCAGGGAATAGAACACGCCATTGCCCTCATACACAGCAATGTACAAGCCGGCTGCCTGCGCGGTCGCCAGACCCACATCTTCCTTTACCGTCACGGTCATGTCGTCCTCGCTCTCGCCGGTCAGCAGGGCGGCATAGCCCGCCAGGTCATAATTGCCGGCATCCTCACAGCGGTAACGCACACCGGAGATCAGCTCATCCTCTTCATAGCAGCTGTAATCAAAGCCGTCATCGCGCTCCACATAGGTCTCGGGCACATTCATTTCATAGCCGTGCTGATCGTTATGCACCGTGCGGTATTCCATCGCGCTGTAGTAAGGCGTGATCTCGCAGCTGACCATACCGTAGCCGCTGCCGTCGCGGGTCACGCACACCGTCGCGCCGCACAGCCACTGCACGGCATCCTCGGGGGCGTCGATGGGATTCGTATCGTCACCGGCCTCCAGATACACATCGCACTCCAGCACATAGCAGCCGCCGTCCTCCACGCAGGAATAGACATAGGCACCCACATAAATATCGTTCTCGTATTCCACCGGCAGCGCTTCGCGCACATTTTCATCCAGCCAGGAGCGCATGGTCGCCAGCTCCGCGTCGCTCAGTACGCTCTGACGCACATCACGCACAGGGGCAGCCAGGGCAGACAGGGGCAGCAGCAGGCAAAGCAGCAGGGCGAGCAGTTTTTTCATGGTGATTTCTCCTTTTTTATTTCACGCTTGCGGCGTTTTGTTCACTCAAGTATCGGGCGATGGCCAGCGCGGCCACATTGCCCTGTCCCACGGCACGCGCCGCCTGATGCGGCAGTCCCGTCATGTCGCCCGCGGCAAACACCCCGGGCACCGAGGTCATCAGGTCATCATCGACTCCCACGGCATTGCCCTCGGTCTTCAGCCCCGGCACCAGCGAGGTCGGGGGCAGCGAAGGCCGCAGGATAAACACACAGTCATAATCCTTTTCGGTATCCTTCGTAAAAAGGCGGATCTTGCCTTCGGGCGTTTTTTCCACCTTCAGCGGCTTTCCGCCGTCCGTCATGCCCTCCGGCAGCGTGTGCGGCTTCAAAGCGTAATAATCGGTCGAGGCGATGCCCTTCAAAAAGGCAGTGTCCGCCGCGGCGCTTTCATCCTCCGCCGCCACCGCCACATGACCGCCGCGGTACAGCATGCCGTCGCAGGTGGCGCAGTAGCTGATGCCGTTGCCAAGCAGTGCTTCCTCGCCTTCGATGGCGGCCTTCCTTGCGGCGCCGCATGCCAGCAGCACCGTCCGGGCGGAAAAGATCTCTTCGCCCATCAGCACATCAAAGCCCTTTTTGCGCTTCATGATGAGGCGCACCGAGCCGTCTTTGATCTCCGCTCCCATTTGAACCGCCTGCTGCCGCATGCTCTGCTGCAGCGCTTTGCCGTCCGCCGAGGGCAGACCGGGATAGTTGTCAATGCGTTTGGTCATTTCCAGCGCCGAGGGCGCCGCCGAAAACACAAGCACCTTCAGGTTGCGCATGCGCAGCGTCATCGCCGCCGAGCATCCCGCCGGGCCCGCGCCCACGATCAGTACATCGGGTGTGTCCATCTTTTTCACCCTCCTTATTATCAGTTTACCGCATTTATCGCCTCCGCGCAAGCGTTTTGTTTCAATTTTATGACAATTTTAACAAAATATTTTACAATTGGTCTCATTTACGAAACAAAACATTTTGTCCATATGCTTTAATATATGTCTTATTCCGTCATTTTGCTTGCCACACCCTTTGGAAAAGTGTATACTGATAATGATTATTGCGGAGGTACAATCACTGTGCGCTTCATATTAAAATATATCCGTCCTTTGGGCAGCCGAGTGGCGTTTGGCATGAGTTTAAAGCTCTTCGGCTCCATGATGGAGCTGCTTATTCCCTACATTCTGTCCCATATCATCGATGATATCACCCCGCTCAAGGATGTACCGCAGGTACTGCTCTGGGGCGGCATCATGATCTTCTGCTCGCTTCTGGCGTGGGCGGGCAACGTGATCGCCAACCGTTTTGCCGCCGCCGTCGCCCGCGATGCCACCCGTGCCATCCGTCACGACCTGTTCGGCCACATCGTGCACATGAACAGCCGCGACATCGACCGCCTCACCATTCCCTCGCTCATCTCCCGCATGTCCACCGATACCTTTTATGTCTACCGTGTCATCGGCATGACGCAGCGCATGGGCGTACGCGCCCCCATCATGCTCATCGGCGGCATCATCCTGACGCTGACGCTGGACCCTGTGCTCTCGCTCATCCTGCTCGCCATGCTGCCCTTTATGGCGGGGCTCATCTTCCTCATCAGCAAAAAAGGCGTGCCGCTGTATGAAGAATTGCAGCACCGCGTGGATGAGCTGGTGCGTGTGGTGCGTGAAAACGCCTCCGGTGTGCGCATCATCAAGGCACTGGGCAAAACAGATTATGAAAAGGACCGTTTTCAGCAGGTCAACCGCGGCGTGGCACAGCAGGAAACCAAAGCCAGCGTCATCATGGCCATCAACAACCCCACCACCCAGTTTTTACTCAACCTCGGTCTGGTGCTGGTCATCCTGGCCGGTGCGCAGCGTGTCAACAGCGGTCTGACGCAGGCGGGCAAGATCGTCACCTTCATGAGCTTCTTTACCATGATCTTAAACGCCCTGCTGGCCATCACACGCTTTCTGACCACCGGCTCCAAGGCGCTCGCCTCCGCCCGCCGCCTGCAGGAGGTCATGGAGACCGAAACCGAGCACACCGCTCTGCCGGCCGCCGAGGAGGACGCCTCCGCCCCGCACATTGAATTCAGAAACGTCACCTTCTCCTACAACCACGTACAGCCCACCGTGCAGGGCATCCATTTCAGCCTCCAACGGGGCAGCACGCTCGGCATCCTCGGCCCCACGGGCAGCGGCAAAAGCACGCTCATCAAGCTGCTGCTGCGTTTCTATGACCCCGATGAGGGACAGATCCTGCTGAACGGACGCGATATCCGCACCATGGAGCTGAGCGACCTGCGCCCCCGCATCAGCGCAGTTTTTCAAAATGACGCCCTCTTCCGCGGCACCGTGGAGGACAATGTCCGCCTCGGCCGTCAGCTGACGCTGGAGGAAGTCAACGACGCCATCGAAAGGGCACAGGCAGAGCCCTTCATTACCGAAAAGGGCGGCCTCGAAAGCCCCGTGCAGGCCCATGGCTCCAACTTTTCCGGCGGTCAGCAGCAGCGCCTGCTGCTCAGCCGTGCCCTCGCCGGCAGCCCCGAAATCCTTTTGCTCGATGACGCCACCAGTGCGCTGGACTTCAAGACCGAGGCGGCCTTCCGAGCCGCCCTGCGCGAAAAGGGCGGCAGCACCACGCTGATCATCGCCCAGCGCATCAGCGCCGTCATGCACTGCGACCAGATCCTGGTGCTTGAGGATGGCCTGCCCGCCGGCCTCGGCTCGCATGAGGAGCTGCTTCGCTCCTGCCCCCTCTATCAG
>JAZRWA010000109.1:0-37558 GCA_045599485.1 Clostridia bacterium
GGAAGCCATGCTGTATAGTCTGACAGCGGGCGGAAAGCGGTTGCGAGCGGTGCTTGTACTGGCGGGTTATGCAATGCTGAAAGATGGTATCGGAACAGTATTGCCGTATGCTGCGTCGGTAGAGATGGTTCATACCTACTCGTTGATACACGACGATCTTCCGGCAATGGACAATGATGACTTGCGCCGCGGAAAGCCGACCTGCCATAAGGTTTACGGTGAAGGCATGGCGGTCCTCGCAGGCGATGGGCTGCTCAGCCTTGCTTTTGAAACAATCGCCGCTGAGAGCAGCCTGAAAAACGCAAAGATTCTGCGTTTGCTGGCGGAAGGCTGCGGAACGAGGGGCATGGTCGCCGGACAGTGTGCCGATCTGTACCCGGAAAACAGAAACAGAGACGAAAAATATCTGCATTATATTCATCGTCATAAAACGGCCGATTTACTGACTGCGCCGGTACTGATGGGCCTCACTGCCGGGGATGCATCACAGGAATGGCTGGAAGCGGGCAGGGAATATGGGCAAAACCTGGGTTTTGCGTTTCAGATCATTGATGATATCCTTGATGTTATCGGTGATGAAAAGCTGCTCGGTAAACATACAGGCAAAGATGCGGATGAAAACAAGTGCACCTGGGTCAGCGTCTATGGCATGGAAAAAGCACGCAAGGATGCTGCTATGTATACCGAAGGGGCAATCCAAGCGCTCGAACCCATGGGAAAAAAAGCGGAATTCCTTCAGAGCATTGCCAGAAATATGCTGATCAGAATCAGCTAATAAAGGAGAAGTGTTTTATGCTGAACGACAATTTCCTCGAAGAGATCGCAACCAAACACAACCGCGGACTGCAGACATTCAGTTTCCTTCTGGCCAATGTGCTGATGGTCGTATTCGGTGTCATTGCATTTATTTATCTTCAGATCATTATGATGATGCTTAATTCCGGTGTGGAGACGATGGACATCATCATTGCAGTAGTTCAAACGCTTCTGATGGCCGGTCTGGCGGTGCTGCTCTTCTTCTTCCGTGACAGAATCCGTACTGAGTACGAATATACGTTCACCAACGGAGTAATGGACTTTGCTGTTGTGTACAACAACAAAAAGCGTAAAAATCTGGGCACGATGAACATTAAAAACGTGGAAGCACTTGGCTTTGTGGAATCCGGAAGTTTTCAAAGGTATCTGAAAATGCCCGGCCTGAAGACCAATAACTGGTTCGTGAACCGCGATGCCAAGCTGTTCTATTTCTATTTCAACAAAGAAAATACCAAGCGAATGATCGTGATCGAAGTCAGCGATGAAATGGCTGATTTGCTGAAGCGTTATGCCACGCCCGGTACTTTTCAGGTGAACTAAGTGATTTGCTATTTTGATAACAGTGCCACTACGCGTCCTACTGAGCATGTGGTGGAGCAAATGAGCCGCTGCATGTTGGAGGGGTATTATAACCCTTCAGCATTATATGCTCCGGCGGTTACCGCCGAGAAGCAGATGACACGCTGCCGCGAGGTAATTGCGAAGGAACTGCATGCTGATTCGTCCAAAGTCATTTTTACTTCGGGCGGTACCGAGGCTGATAACCTTGCCATCTTTGGTACGATGTCTCATGTACGTGGCGGCAGGGTTCTTTACAGCGCAGGAGAACATCCGGCGGTGGCTGCTGCGTGTGAAAGCCTGAAAGGCAGCTTTGATGTTCAGCAGATTCCGTACACTGCACAGGGCATTGTACGCCTTGATGCGTTGGAAGAGACGCTGACACCGGATACACGGCTGATTTGTGTGATGCAGGTCAACAATGAGACCGGCGCGGTGATGCCTATTCAGGAAATTGCGGCGATGCGCGATCGCTTGTGCCCGGAAGCGATTCTTCATGTGGACGGGGTACAGGGTTTTTTGCGATTGCCGTTTGACATGAAAGCACTCGGCGTAGACAGCTATGCGTTGTCAGGTCACAAGATTCACGCTCCCAAGGGCATTGGCGCGCTTGTAACGGGCAGCAGAGTTCGTTTGAGCCCGCGCAACATCGGCGGCGGGCAGGAAAAGACCTTACGTTCCGGAACGGAAAATACGCCCGGAATTACAGGGCTGATGACGGCTGTAATGGATTTTCCGGTGCAGAATCATATGCAGAGCATCAAGATGAAAATGTACGAAAAGCTGCGTGAGATTGCCGGGGAACAGCTGTATGTGAATGGGCCTTCTCCTGATTCGGTAATGGCCGCTCCGCATATACTGAACTGTTCACTGGTTCCTGTCCGTTCGGAGACGATGCTGTACGCATTGGAAGGGGACGGCATCTATGTAGCGAATGGTTCGGCGTGCTCTTCCCGTAAGCAAAAGCTTTCACCGGTTCTGAGCGCAATGAACATTCCCCGGCGTCAAGCAGAATCGGCCATCCGTTTTTCCTTCAGTCCCTATACAACCGAAGAGGAAATTGACTTGGCAGCAGATTGTATCAAACGGCATTATGATTTGCTGAAGCGTTTTGAAAGAAGGTGACAGGATGAGACCTCTTATCCTTGTTCGTTACGGAGAGATTTATCTAAAAGGACAAAACAGACCATATTTTATGCGTGTTCTGGTGGCACGCATCAAGCAGGCGGTAAAGCCGTTTGAGGGACGTGTCTGGCTTCATGATGGACGCATTTTTGTATCCGATATGACGGATATGGAAGCCTGCATGGAGCGTGTCAGCAAGGTTTTCGGCGTGCACTCGCTGTGTCCGGCAGTCGAAATGGAAAAAGATGATTTTAACGCACTTTGTGAGCAGGCTGTTTCCATGATGAAGGGTATCAAAGGTACCTTCAAAGTGGATGCAAGACGTTCAGATAAACGGTATCCAATGACATCTCCGGAGATCAACATGGAGCTTGGTGGCTATATTCAGGAAAGATGCCCTGATCTTTCGGTGGATATCCATCATCCTGAACATGTGATGAACATTGAAATCAGGGACATGGCGTACCTGTATGTCAAGGTAATTGAAGCCGTTGGCGGTATGCCTGTCGGTACCGGTGGGAAAGCCACGCTGCTGCTTTCAGGCGGTATTGACAGCCCTGTAGCAGGCTACTGCATTGCCAAACGCGGTGTGGAGATCAGCGCTGTGCATTTCCATTCCTATCCGTATACCAGCGAAAGGGCAAAGGAAAAGGTGATTACGCTTGCCAGGATGCTGAGCGAGTATTGCTGCGGTGTCAAGCTGTACATTGTACCCTTTACGGAGCCGCAGCTTGCGATTCATGAGAAGTGTCCGGAAGAATACGGCACGTTGATCATGCGCCGCTTCATGATGCGTATTGCTTCTAAAATCGCTGAAAAGGAGCAGGCTCGTGTACTGGTGACCGGCGAGAGCATTGGACAGGTTGCCAGCCAGACCATCGAAGCGTTGTGCTGCACGGATGCTGTTGCAGGAATGCCTGTTTTCCGTCCGCTGATTGGCAACGACAAGATCGAAATCATTCATATTGCTGAAAAAATCGGCACCTATGAAACAAGCTGCTTGCCTTATGAGGATTGCTGCACGGTGTTTACGCCGCGCCATCCCTGCACACATCCCAGAATGGAAAAGGTAGAAGCGGCTGAAAAGTGTCTGGACATTGATGCGCTTGTCAATGCGGCAGTAGAAGGTACCGAACTGATTCAGCTGTAAAAAAGGAGAGAAGTCATGTTTACACGTTCCGATCGAATGGCCAAAGTGCATTCTGACATTCGCGGCCCTTTGTATGAAGAAGCGCTGCGGATGCAGATGGAAGGCGAAAAGGTTTTGAAACTGAATACCGGCAACCCCGGCAGCTTTGACTTCCGACTGCCGGACAGCGTACGTCTGGCGCTGACGCGTCATATTGATGATGCTGTACCATATTGCGATATGCGCGGTATGGAGGCAGCGCGTGACGTAATTTGCACCTATCATATCGGACGCGGTCTGAAGGGCATCACGCCCGATGACATCTTCATTGGCAACGGCGTCAGCGAAGTGGCTTCCATGGCCATGACGGCGCTTGTGTGCACCGGTGATGAAATTCTGATGCCTTCTCCCTGCTATTCGCTGTGGAGCAACAACGCTTATATCAACGCGGGCAAGCCGGTGTTTTATCGCTGTGATCCCAACAATGACTGGAATCCCGATCCCGAGGACATTGCCGCGAAGGTGACTGAACACACAAAAGCAATTCTGGTGATCAATCCCAACAATCCAACCGGCGCTGTATACAGTCGTGATACATTGCTGGCCATTGCCGAGATTGCCAGAAAGAACCACCTGATTCTGCTGGCGGATGAGATTTATGACCGTCTGCTGATGGATGGGCTTTCTCACTATTCCATTGCTGCACTGGCTCCTGATGTACCGTGTATTACCTTCAACGGTCTTTCCAAGTCGCATATTATCTGCGGCTTCCGCTGCGGCTGGATGATTTTTTCCGGTCCGAAGGAAGAAATGCAGGATATCCGAGATGCTGTGACGCAATTGGCTTCCATGCGCCTGTGCGGCAACGCGTTGACACAACTGGTGATTCCCGCGGCCCTGGTAGACAGTGCCAGCACGCAGGCTATGGTCAACCCCGGCGGCCGTCTCTTCGAGCAGCGGAAGGCCGTCACCGAGACGCTGGAGAAAATTCCGGGTGTTTCCTTTGTACCGAATCGTGCTGCGTTCTATCTTTTCCCCGGTATTGACCAGGAAATGTATGACTTCGAGAATGGGCATGATTTTGCGATGAAATTCTTGCATGAAAAGCACATTCTGGTGATTCCAGGCAGTGGATTTGACTGGAATGAAGATTTGCGAATTCGAATCGTGATGCTTCCTGAAGCGGATAAACTTCGTAAAGCAATGGAGGATATGGGCGATTTCCTGAAGGCCCATCGCAGATAAAATGTTCAAGACAATCGGTTTTATTGGCACCGGCAATATGGGCGGTGCAGTCGCCAGAGCCATCGCACAAGCATCGGATTGCGGAAAAATCCTTTTGTCCAACAGAACACGAGAAAAAGCACAGAAGCTGGCAGATGAAATAGGAGCGGTTGTGACGGTAGATAATACAGAAACAGCCAAAGAGTCTGATTTGTTGTTTCTGTGTGTAAAGCCTTACATGATGCAGGCAGTGCTGAATGAGATTCGCCCCGTGCTTTGCGAAAGAGCCGGACGAACCGTTCTTTGCAGCATGGCGGCGGGTGTATCCTGTGCCCAGATAAAAAAAATGATCACGATGGAAGTACCTGTAATCAGGATGATGCCCAATATTCCAACCGCGGTCGGTGCCGGCATGATCCAGTACTGTACGGAGGGTGTATCATCGGAAGAAGAAGACGCTTTTTGCCGTCTGATGGAGCGTGCCGGCAGGACGGAATTTCTGGATGAACACCTGATTGATGCCGCTTCTGCAGTCAGTGGCTGCGGTCCTGCTTTTGCAGCCATGTTTGCTGAAGCTTTGGCAGACGCGGGAGTAGCCTGCGGACTGCCAAGAGATAAGGCTGTCACCTATGCACTGCAAATGATGATGGGAACAGCCCAAATGCTGTTGGGCAACAAGCAGCATCCGGGCCAGATGAAGGATGCCGTTTGCTCACCGGGCGGTTCCACCATACAAGGCGTGCGGGCGCTTGAAAACGGCGGATTCAGAAGCGCGGTCATGGAAGCTGTAATTGCGGCTTATGAAAAGACCAAAGGGTTAATCTGATGCAAAAGACCGGGGATTTCTTCCCCGGTCTTTGCTTATATTAAAGAATTTGCAGTTCTCTTGGAGCAGAGTTGAGTGTTTCGGCGCCGTCTTCGGTTACCGCGACAAGATCTTCTATACGGATGCCGAAACGCCCCGGGAGGTAGATGCCCGGCTCGACGGAAAAAACCATGCCGGGTTTAGCAGGCAGATCATTGACGGAACTGACGTCAGGATACTCGTGGACATCGAGTCCGATGCCATGACCGGTACGATGGATGAAATAGGCACCATATCCGGCGTCTTCAATTACTTTGCGTGCAGCAAAGTCAATGTCTTTCATGCGGACACCGGGATGCACTGCGGCACGCCCAGCAGCGTTTGCAGCTTTGACAATTTCATAGACACGTTTCTGCTCGTCTGAAGGATTGCCCATAAAGACGGTGCGTGTCATATCGCTGCAATAATCCTGCCAGGTGAGACCGACATCCAGAATTACTGCATCCCCGTCCCTTAAAATGGTATGCTTGTCCGTGGCATGGTGAGGCTCGGCCGCATTGGCACCGAAACAAATCAAGGGCTCAAAGCTTGGCCTCGAAGAGCCTCGTGTTTCGGCTTCCTGTGTATGAATATCGGCAAGTTTCTGCTCGGACATCCCGCGCTTGATACGGGAAATTGCAGCCATGGTTGCTTCGTCGTTCTTTCGGGAACTTTCCCGCATCAATTGAAGCTATTGTTCATCCTTGCAAAGACGGACAGCGTCAATATATTGACTGCCGATCACCGGAAGGATGTCACTTCTGCTCTCCATCAGCCGGATGGTAAACTGGCTGGGCCAGAATTTATCAATGCCGATCCTGCCGGGTTTCAAGGAATGAGCAAGGATCGAAACACAGTCCTCGGTGTCATCAAACTCCGTAAGAGGGGTATCCAGCGTTCCGGCTAAGGCGAAAAGACGATTGGCAAAGAGCCTGACTGTTCCGTTTGCATGGATATACAAAGCAAGCATTCTTTCACCGGGAGCGATCCATTTTCCGGTAAGATAAAAGACGGAAGAAGGGGAAGAGACGATCAACTGTTCGATATGGTCCCGGGCCATTTCTTTAAGAACACGGCTGATTCTTTCTGTCTGCAACATAGACACCATCCTAACAATTAACCGTTACAGAATATAGCGACGGGTGTCAAAACCTTGCATCAGAGGACCGAGATGTTCTTTCACATAACCGGCATTGATATTCAGATAGACATCCGGCATTTCATCGCCGCCTGCATTGAAGGAGATATCCTCCAACAGCTGTTCAAAAACAGCATGCAGCCTTCTGGCACCGATATCCTCACCGTCCTCGTTGGCTCGGAAAGCGGCTTCTGCAATATATCGGAGAGCATTCTCCTAAAAAGTCAGATGAACGCGGTCGGTTTCAAGCAGGGCAGCGTATTGACGGGTCAAAGCGTTGTCGGGCTTGCTGAGGATGTTGACGAAGTCTTCGACGGAAAGGCTCTTCAGGTGAACATGCACCGGGAAGCGTCCCTGCAGTTCGGGGATGAGATCGGTCACTTTGGCAACGTGGAAGGCACCTGCACCGATAAACAGCATAAAATCGGTTTTTACAGGGCCATACTTGGTAGTTACTGTACTGCCTTCCACGATTGGCAGAATATCACGCTGAACGCCCTCACGGGAAACATCTGGACCGTGACCGCCGGCGGAACGTCCGGCGATTTTGTCAATCTCATCAAGGAAAACAATACCGTTCTGTTCGGCACGCTCGATGGCTTCTTCGTGAACAGAGTCGATATCGATCAGCTTTTCAGCTTCCTGCTCCACCAGCAAACGGCGGGCTTCACGAATTTTCATGCGGCGGATCTTGGTGTGTTTGGGCATCATGCCGCCCATCATATCGCCCAGATTGATGGAGTTGCCGCCAACCTCGAGCTATGGGGCCTTTTCTTCGACTTCAATTTCGATTTCGGTGTTCTCGAGCTCGCCGCGGCGGAGCTGGTCCAACACTTCAGAACGGCGACCACGAAGGCGCTCCTTCTATTCATCGGAGATGGCGGGTTCGCCATTCTGCGCAGAAGGCAGCAGCATCTGCAGCATGGGATTGACTTCTTTTTTGCGATTGGGATGCACAATAATGTTGACGATCCGATCTTCTGCCAACACTTCTGCACGGACGCGTACGCGTTCTTCGTGTTCGTTTTTGACCATGCGGATGGCGTTTTCGACCAGATCACGGATGATGCTCTCAACATCACGTCCAACATAGCCAACTTCGGTGAATTTGGTAGCTTCGACCTTAACAAAGGGTGCCTGTACCAGTTTGGCAAGACGACGGGCGATTTCTGTCTTGCCAACGCCGGTCGGTCCGATCATCAGGATGTTTTTGGGAAAAATCTCATCCCGCATCTCATCGCTGACGCGGGAGCGGCGATAACGGTTGCGCAGGGCAATGGCCACCGCTCGCTTGGCTTCATCCTGACCGATGATGAAGCGATCAAGTTCTTTTACAACCTCACGAGGAGTCAGTTCTTTCATGATAATTCCCTTTCTGTGAAAAGAAAATCAAACCTCTTCCACAATAATGTGGTCATTGGTGAATACACAAATGGTAGAGGCGATATGCAGTGCCTTTTGTGCAATTTCGGCAGCAGATAAATCGGTGTTTTCCATCAGGGCACGTGCGGCAGCCAGAGCAAAGTTGCCGCCGGAACCGATGGCGCAGATGCCGTCATCCGGATCGATGACTTCGCCTGTGCCCGAAATGATCAGCATATTCTCCTTATCCGCCACGATCATCATGGCTTGCAGCTGACGCATGCCTTTGTCTCCGCGCCAGTCCTGGGCCAAGGAAACAGCAGAGCGTTCCAGATTGCCATTAAATTGGTTAAGGCGCTCCTCGAACCGTTCACAAAGCGAAAAAGCATCGGCGACTGATCCGGCAAAGCCGGTGACCACACGGTCGTTATAGACGCGCCGTACTTTACGGGCGCTGCTCTTAAAAATGGTATTTTCGCCCATGGTGACCTGTCCGTCACCGGCGATGGCGATTTTTCCATTGCGCTTTACGGCACAAATGGTTGTTCCCATCATACTCATGATGTCATTGTCCTTTCAATTAATCAACCAGGGGGATCAGTTCCATCAATTTGTCCAAAGCGCGGCGGCTGATGGCCTCATTCTTCTATTGCTTGTTGCGGATTCTGATTTCGAGTGGGTCGATCAAACTGAAGTTGATGTTTGAAGGCTGAAAATCAGCATGCGGAGCGGCGATGTAATGCCCCAAAGCGCCGATCGCTGTTTTGGTAGTGAAATCGATCGCTTCTTTTCCGTTCAGCCGCTGTGCCAGGGAAATACCTGCCAGAAGACCGCTGGCGGCGCTTTCAACATAGCCCTCTACGCCGGTCATTTGTCCCGCAAAATAAATATTGGGGTTGGTGATCATGCGGAAAGTATGATCCAGAAAACCCGGACTGGAAATGAACGTATTGCGGTGCATAACACCGTAACGGACAAACTCGGCATTTTCGAGCCCCGGAATCATACCGAATACCCGCTTCTGTTCACCCCATTTAAGGCGCGTCTGAAAGCCGACAATGTTATACATTGTGGCAAAGCTGTTATCCTGTCTTAATTGAACTGTGGCAAAAGCGTCCCGACCGGTACGGGGATCGGGCAGTCCCTTGGGTTTCATGATGCCAAAGAGAAGTGTTTCAGGTCCTCTGCGTGCTTCGGATTCGACAGGCTTGCAGCCTTCAAACACGTATTTTTCTTCAAAACCGTGTACAGGAGCTGTCTATGCATTGAGCAACGCGTCCAGAAAAGCATAGTACTCCTCTTTGTTCATGGGGCAGTTGAGATAATCGTTGCCGCGTCCATAGCGGGAAGCACGGAATACCCTGTCCATATTGATGGAATCGGCAGTAACGATCGGCGCAGCGGCATCGTAAAAGTGAAGCGTGCTGAAACCGGGAAGGGCGGCGATGCAGTCTGCCATTTTGTCACTGGTCAGGGGACCGGTAGCAATGATGACCGGGCCATCCGGAATCGATTCCATTTCTTTTTCAATCACGGTAATATTCGGATGACTGCGAATCGCATCAGTTACGCTTTGCGAAAAGGAATTGCGATCCACTGCGAGGGCGCCGCCGGCCGGCACACGGGTCTGATCAGCAGAGCGAATGATCAAAGAATCCAAATTGCGCATCTCTTCTTTTAAAAGACCCACCGCGTTCTGGAGCAGATCGGCCCGCAGAGAGTTGGAACACACAAGCTCGGCAAAGGTATCGAGTTTATGCGCGGGGGATTTCGTTTGGGGTTTCATTTCATACAGGTCAACGCTGAAGCCACGCTTGGCAAGCTGCCAGGCGGCTTCGCAGCCGGCGAGGCCGGCACCGATGACGGAAACTCTCATTCTTCATCCTCCGCAGCACTTTCAACTTTCACACGGTGACGGCAACTTTCGTTGGCACAAAGATGCCAGGTTTCACCCTTGCTGTTCTTTTTCAAAGTCATGTAACCACCGCAAAGGGGACACTTTTCGGAAACGGGAATCTCCCAGCTGACAAAATCGCAATCGGGATAGTTTTCGCATCCATAGAATTTGCGGTTTTTGCGGCTTACCTTTGCCAGAAGCCGGCTGCCGCATTTGGGACAGGGCGTTTTGATGTAGTTGAGCACAGGCTTGGTATTACGGCACTCCGGAAAATTGGGACACGCCAGGAACTTGCCGTATTTGCCGACACGGTATACCATGTTGACTCCGCATTTATCACAGATCACATCGCTGGGTTCATCCTGGAGCTTCACCTTTTCGATGGTGTTTTCGGCTTGCTCCAGCATGGTTTCGAAGGATGGGAAGAAATCACGGAGAATCTGGCGCCATTCCAGACTGCCGGCTTCGATACTGTCCAGCTGCTCTTCCATTTGGGCGGTGAATGCAATGTCCACGATGGGCGCAAAGTACTGCGTCATCATGCTGGTTACCATTCGACCAAGTTCGGTGGGGTAGAGGCGTTTGTTTTCACGGGCGGCGTATCCGCGGGCGATGATGGTCGTAATGGTCGGGGCATACGTGGAAGGACGACCGATGCCCTTTTCGTCCAGTGTTTTTACAAGTGAGGCTTCTGTATAACGCGGAGCAGGCTGAGTGAAATGCTGCTGCTTATCGATGGACTGAATGGTGACCGGATCGCCGACCTTGAACTGGGGAAGCGTGGTTTCACTGCTTTCGGCAGTTTCATCGGTGCTTTCCTCATAGAGGGCAGTAAATCCGGGGAAGGTTTTGTGCTCGCCGTAAAAGTGAAGGCCTACGCCGTTGCCGTTGATATCCATATTCAATGTGGTATAGACGGCGTTGTTCATCTGGCTTGCCACAAAACGGGTATAAATCAGTTTATAGAGTTGATACTGCTCCTTGGTGAGGGAGGATTTGATACTGTCTGGCGTACGGGAAACATCGGTCGGGCGGATGGCTTCATGGGCGTTCTGGGCGTTGCTTTTGCCTTTGTAGCAGATGGGCTGTTCAGGAAGGTACTCTGCTCCATAATTCGCTTCGATTTCAGCACGAACTGCAGTCAGGGCTTCTTCACTCACGGTAACACTATCGGTACGGATGTAGGTTACGAGACCCTGAGTACCTTCACCCTCCAGATCCACGCCTTCATAAAGCATCTGCACGATCTGCATGGTCTTTTGCGTGGTAAAATTCAGCTTTCTGCCGGCTTCCTGCTGCAGGGAAGAGGTTGTGAAGGGCGGAGCCGCCTGCTTTTTCTTTTCACCGTTGCGGATATTGTAGACGGCAAAATTGGCATTTTCTATGCGATTTACAGCTTCATCGACCTGCTGCGCATTGCTCAATTCGACCTTGTGGTCATCCAAAGTGGCAAGACGCATCTTAAAGGTCGTTTTCTTGCCGCGGGCATTGGGAAGCAGACCGGCAACATCGATGTTCCAGTATTCTTCGGGAATGAAGGATTCAATTTCCTGCTCACGTTCCACGATCATACGGGTAGCAACGCTTTGCACGCGGCCGGCCGAGAGCCCTTTTTTGATTTTTGCCCAAAGAAGGGGGCTGATTTTATAGCCTACGAGACGATCCAAAGCGCGGCGGGCCTGCTGCGCGTCCACCAGATCCATATCGATGGTTCGAGGATTTTTCAAAGCAGACGCAACCGCTTTTTTGGTAATTTCATGAAATTCGATTCGGCAGGCAGAGGCGGTATCGATACCAAGAACCTGTGCCAAATGCCAACTGATGGCTTCACCTTCACGGTCCGGGTCAGTTGCGAGATAAATCTTGCCTGCAGCTTTGGCTTCCTTACGAATTTTGGTTAAGATCTTGCCGCGTCCGTGGATGGTGATGTATTTCATTTCGAAATCATTGTCCACATCGACGCCAAGCTGGGATTTGGGCAGGTCGCGGATGTGTCCCTGAGAGGCTTCTACTTTATAACCTTTTCCAAGAAAACGCGCAATGGTGCGTGCCTTTGCAGGCGACTCCACAATGACAAGTTTGCTTTCAGCCATTATAGGTTCCTCCGATTATTGTTTATATTCGTGATTGACGGCATAAGCATGTCCCGCACGGGGTTCAACGATGCCATCCAGTTCCATTAACGTAAGTTCGCTTGTCAGCTCGTCAGCGCTGATTCCGCTTTGAGCGACAATCTCATCAAACTGTAGTTCTTCATTCCATAGCAGCAGCGCAATGTGGCGTTGCCGCGGCGGAAGCGATGAAAACATCTCCTCCGGGAGCAGAAGCGAGGGTGCCGGGTGATTTTGTATTTGCCATTGCATATCCGAAAGAATATCCTCTGCACAGGTGCAGATTCGAGCACCGTCACGAAGCAGTTTTAATGGCGCGGCGCTTCCGGGAGAATCCACATTGCCGGGAAGAGCAAAAACCTATCGTCCTTGTTCAGCTGCGTAGTTGGCAGTGATCATGGTGCCGCTCTTTTCGCCGCCTTCGATCAGCAAAACCGCGGCACTCATGCCGCTGATGATGCGATTGCGTATCGGGAAATGATGAGCAAGAGGCTCGGAGCCAAGTGGAAATTCGCTGATAACGGCACCGCCGTTTTCGATGATCTTGGTAACAAGTGGTTTGTTTTCCTCGGGATAAATGCGATCGATACCGCAGCCGAGAACAGCTACGGTCCTGCCGCCGCCGGCTAAAGCGCCTTCATGAACGGCGGTATCAATTCCTCTTGCAAGACCGCTGATAATTGTTACTCCTGCAGAAGCAAGATCCCGTGCAATGCTGAAGGCTTGTGACCTTCCATAGCGGGTGTCGCGACGTGAACCGACGATAGCAACACTTTTTTCGTCCGCCGCACCGCAACCAAACGCATAGAGAAGATGCGGAGGGTCATGAATTTGCTTGAGGAGGGATGGATAGGTATCGTCCAATGGAAAGAGAAGGCTGCATCCAAAGGGATTTAGAGCCGCAGGAAGCTTTTCGATGCCGCGTTTTTGAAGAGTCAGAAGTTCGCGGCAAGCTTTATCTCCAATCTGTTCAGAACAGGAAGCGTTGAAATGCTGATAAACTTCGGCAGCACTTCCATGAAAGCGGATCAGGTTTTCAAAGGCTTTCCATGAAAGATGTTTGGAGGATGCTAACCATAGGATACACAACTGTTCAAAAGTCAGATCATGCATGGCTTAACGGCTCCAGTATTTTGAATCCAGCATGCGGTATTGGATGGCTTCTGCCATGGCCATGGCAGAAATGGCAGCTTCACCGCGCAGGTCGGCGATGGTTCTGGCTACCTTGATCATTCGGGTATAGCCGCGCATGCTCAAAGCATATTTGTCGACCGCCCTGCCAAGGAGCGTTTTGGCCTAAGGTGAAACTTCGGCAAGCTATTCAATGTGCTTGTTGCTCATTTGGGCATTGCAGGTAATCCCGGCGTCTTTAAAGCGTTGAATTTGGATGCTGCGAGCGGCTTCCACCCGCGCACGAACGGTAGCGGAGTCCTCACTTTTTCGGGTATCGGTGATCTCATTGATCGGGACAGCATCCACCTCGACATGCAGATCGATACGATCCAGCAGAGGACCCGAAACACGATCAAGATATCGCTTGATTTCAAAGGAACTGCAGCGGCAAGTTCGGCTGGTGGAACCATAGTATCCGCATGGACATGGATTCATGCTTGCGACCAGCATACAGCGCGAAAGGTACTGGGTGTGAGCTTTCACACGCGATACGGTACAGATACCGTCTTCAAGCGGCTGACGGAGTGCCTCAAGTGAGGAACGGGAATACTATGGCAGCTCATCCAGAAAGAGAACACCGTTATGTGCCAAAGAAATCTCGCCGGGAGCAGCGTTGGTTCCGCCGCCGACGAGTGAAGGCATGGAAGCGGAATGGTGCGGTGTGCGGAAAGGACGTTCGGTAATTAAACCGGTACCCGGAGGAAGAACGCCGGCCGCGGAATGGATACGTGTGGTCTCAAATGCCTCTTCCAGGGTCATTTGCGGCAGAATGCCGGGAAGGCAACGTGCGAGCATGGTTTTGCCGCTGCCCGGGACACCAACCATAAGCAGGTTGTGACCACCTGCTGCAGCGATCTACAATGCTCTGCGGGCGCCTGTCTGACCGCGCACACTGGAAAGGTCGGAGGAGATAACACGCTATAAAAGGCACTCATCGTAGGTTTTCTGGACTTGCGCCAGCAGCGGCGCGTCACCGGTCAGGTGCCGTACCGCTTCATAAAGGGTATGGGCAGGATAGACCATCATTCCCTGCACTGCCTGCACTTCGGGCGCATTCTGAAAAGGAAGGATCACTTCGGTGATGCCATGCTCGTGTGCGGAAATAACCAAAGACAGCGCACCGCGGACAGGCACAAGCGAGCCATCAAGGGCAAGTTCGCCAAGCATCAGGATACGGGAAGCATCGACCTGTTTGATCTGCCGGGTAGCGATCAGGATAGCGGCGGCGATGGGCAAATCAAAGGCCGCTCCTTCTTTGCGGACATCAGCCGGAGAAAGGTTGACGGTCACATGTCCTGTCGGTGTATTGAAGCCATTATTCTTCAACGCGGCATAGACCCTGTCACGGCTTTCACGAACAGCTGCATCCGGCAGACCGACAATGTTGAACATATATTGTCCGCCGGAAACAAACGCTTCCACCGTGACAGGGATTCCTTCCACTCCCTGAAGGGCAAAACAGCATGTTCTTGCAAGCATGAAGCAAGCTCCTTTTAAGTGTTAATAGTACAGCCAACCACTGAACCATTGCATCGACCGCAGCCAACCGGTGTTTGCCCAGACACCGCTTGCGTAGGGGAAGAAAGCGATAAAGAGGACGAATGCAAGGCATAGATACAGGATCAGGAGAATTGCGGCAACGGAAACGGTGGGCGTGGGAGTTTCTTCAGTGAGCGTTTCAGTGCTGCGGCGAATCAGGAACGAGGGTATTTTGATGCGAAGGGCTTTTACATCTGAAAGATATTCAAACATGAGTACAGTACAGAGAATGATAAAGCCCACTGTGGGAAAATAGTGGTAGATGTACGTCCCGCGGGGAACCAGCATCCATGGCAGATACTGAGCGGCAATGCAGATGAGCAGTATCAGCGGACGCGAGTCTGGCTCGACGGTATGGAGCCTGAAGGAACCGTGAACGATATGCTGTTTCAGCCAGAACACCAGCATAACGGCAAAGCCTACAAGTCCGCCCCACCAGACAGCGGGATTGCCAAAGGCGGCGATGGTTTGCCGGAAACCATCGGGTGCGTAAGTGGCGGAATAATACCACATGGGCTTGATGATAAGCGGCCATTCATACCAGGGGGAATAGAACGGATGATCCATACCAAGTCCGGGAGTGGAGTGATAAGAAAGCATTCCTTCCGCTGCACCGATGATTTTGGAAATGCTGACGCCGCCGGTGGGCAGGAAATACGGGATGTAGGAAGCATAGTAAATGACCAACGGAACAGCAATGAAGAAAGCGAAGCAGGAGATGAGCGTGATGAGGATGGTACGATATCCCTGCGTGGCGGCGTACGTGATCTCCGGCGGCAGGTCGGTTTCGGCTCGCGAAAGAACTTTTTTTGCTGCCCGTACCTCCGTAAAGCGTCTGAATATGCTTAGGAAGAAAAGCATTGCCAGACCGACACCGTTGTAGCAGCCGGTCCATTTGGAAGCAATCGAAAGGCCCATGAACAGGCCGGACAGTGCCAACGGAATAAGCGTTTTGATTGGCTTTGCGTGCCAGTAATCCATGCGGAAGTAGTACAGCATGCATACAACGCTCCAAAGGATAAAGAGCACCACAAAACTGTCAATGGTAGCGATACGGGTCTGCGTGTAATGCATACAGTCAACAGCCATCAGGAAACAGGCGGCAAAAGCCCCCCTGCGCCGCTTAAAGAGCATTCTGCCAAGAAGATACATGGCAGGCAGCATCAAAACGCCTGCAAGTGCACCAGCAAAGCGCCACCCGAAGGGTGTCATTCCGAAAATCATGATGGAGAAAGCCATCAGCACCTTGCCAAGCGGCGGGTGAGAGGTTTCATACGGATGATAGGTATAGTCACCTTTCATCGCGAGATAATGCTCATAACCGGTGCGCGCATGGTAGATCTCGTCGAAGTAGGTGCTGTTGTACCAACCGGGCTCGCCGGTCAGTGTATCCTGTTCATCCACAAGGGCTGCGCCATTTTCGGTAGCGGTAACGGGATAGACCTGCTGTGTTTCCGGATCGCGAAGCAGGAACTCATAAAGAGTTGTACCGATCATATCAGCAGAAATGCGAACATATCGACCGGTAAACGCGATGGGCGTGGAGGAATAGGAGGTGGAACCGCCATAGTAATAGCTTTGGCAAACATACTGCCACTTAAAGCAGTTGCCAACAGACATATCCGCACCGTTTTCTCCGGGCCAGTTGATGCCATCTGCGCTGACACTGACGGAAAAGTCACTGTCGATATTGTGGATTCCGCCGTAATAGAGAATGTTGAATGTTTTATTCTCTCCAAGATCCAGAATGACGGTGTTATCCGAAGTAGTTGAACGCCAGTAGGTCTGGGGGGCTTTTGCGGAGCCGAGATTAGCAAAGGCGGCAACAGCATAAAGCACTGTAATCACCAACATCAAAATCCAGTCCCATTTGGTCATGTGAAGCGGCTTTCTACGGGTCGTAATACGATTGAGAATCTGGGATTCGCGATCCTCTGCATTACCGAAGATACTGTCTGTAGTATTTTCTGCAGAATGGGCAGCATTCCAACTGCTCTGTCCGTCCACACAAATGCGGCAGGAAATATACATGCCCAGTGTGACTAGCAGACAATTGATGGCGGCAGTAAGATTTTCAATCAGCGCGCTGTCGCTTGCTATACCAAAGATCGGAGCGTTCAGATGGCCTTCGACTCCTCCTACACGAAGGGCTCTGTCGAGGACGACCGAAACGTTCATGAAAACGGTACAGGTCACCAGAACGAACAAAACAAAGACACGTTTGTCTTTTTCAACAACAGCGGCAAGTGCCAGAAGAAGGATTGCGGGGAAGAGATAGCGCTCATGCATCATGGTGCCGAGATTGCACAGAATCAGCAGCATCAGGCCGCCAAGCAGCGGTAAGTGTCGGATATTACGCTGTGCGATATACAGAAGCGATACGGCAATAACACTCAACACAATTATGCATGTGCCGTAGGTTGCGTACGTCATGGGAAGGATACACACGATTGCACTCAACAATACACCGAGGGGCAGAACCATCATGCGGAAGACAGCAGGCAATTTGATCTTTTCAGGATGATACCATTTGCCTTTGAAACCACAGAACCAAACTCCTGCAAAAAGCAGGATCATGCCCGTCAAACGGATCAAAACAGGCATGGAAGCATCGACCTCAAGCCAGTTTTTGCCGAAGAGGAAATAGAGGTTGCAGGCGTTGACAGTTGCATCGGCATAATAACTCATTGTGCCGGTATATAACTGAATAATCCAAAGCGGATCTGTTTGCTTTACAGAGAAGGGGAGAACAATCAAAAGCCCAAGAATAGCAGCAGCAGCTAATCCGATACCTGCCCGGAGCAGTTCTTTTTTGCTGTGGCTTTTGATCAGGTCACATACAAGAGCAAGAAGACCGAGCGGTCCGAACATCAGTGCCTGCGGCTTCAGCAGTACAGCGGCCATGTACATGGGCAAGGCGAAATGCCACTTACCCTGCAGAGCCCAAAGCACCACCAGCAAGATGCAGAAGGCCATGACACTGTCTGCTTGTCCCCATGCGGAACCGTCCACAAACGTCAGTGGGTTGAACGCATAGAGAGCACTCAAAATAAAAGCGCCTTTTTGAGAAAGCAGCTTTCTGCCATAGAAGAAGAGCAAAGCAGCGGCTGCGATGTCGCACACAATGGAAGGCATTTTGACGAGCAAAACGGTGGTCCCACATCCGAGGAGACGACCGATATTGGCAATCAAACCGAGAATCAGGATATAGCCGGGAGGGTAATCACAGAATCCACCGCTCGTGTAGAAATCCGCAGCGCCGTTTTGCATCAGCATGGATCCCCAACTGATAAAATCGCCAACATCCACGCCATAACCGTAAACAGAAACGGCGATGCCGATCCTGGCGGCGAAAGCAGTCAACATAAGCATCGGAAAAGCCCATAAGGTTAGACGTGAAAATTTTCCGGAAGGCTGCAAAGCTTCGTCCCTTTCGGGGCTGATGAAACGGGAGAGGTAAAGGCAGACCACTGCGTACCCCAGACAAATGGCAAGAAGC
The DNA here is from genome assembly GCA_045599485.1 of Clostridia bacterium. Taxonomy (GTDB): domain Bacteria; phylum Bacillota; class Clostridia; order Christensenellales; family Aristaeellaceae; genus SFMI01. The sequence continues at coordinate 18,416 of JAZRWA010000109.1, forward strand.
CAGGGCCAAGCAGCCTTGCCAACTTTGGACGAACTTGTTGTATAGGACGCCGCGGCGGTCCTGCCGAGCGTTTGGATATAATAATTATCCGGGACGGAATCCACCTTGCACAGACGGATATCTCTAAAAGAGGCAGTGCCAACGGCTTCGCCGCTGTAGCCGCCAAGACGGGCAAACACAGTCAGCGTGTGCTGGGCTTCGGTCGTACGCCCGTAGAGATATACTTGTTCCCATTCGCCTTCACTGTCATAAACGCAATCGGAGAAGGCATATACATCAGATACGGAAAGGTTAGCGCCAAGACCGCTGGAGGCATTGGAACGGATGTAACCGGAAAGGCAATACAAAGTATCCGGCTCTACGGAAACCTATTGTGCGAATCGGGCATCGTTCAACTCGTAATTTTCGATGGTGGCAATGCCATTCTCAGCAGAGTAATCGGTGTAGCCGGAGATATAAATATACGAATCCGTATACCAGTCCGTCGGAAGACCGTCAGCCCCGAGACTGGAAAAATCACCGTTCTTCAAAATATTGATACCGGTAGAAGTGGTGCTCTTACGGGGACGCAGAGCCATGATTCCGGCAATAATGATCAGAATAACGATCACTGACCATAAAAAGATTTTTCTGGTTTTATTCATGTTCAAAAAGCATCCTTCAGGTAACTGCACCCATCGCGGGTGAATTCAATGATGTCAAAGCGGCAAAAGTCATCCATGCGGTGCTGCTTCTGCATAAAGGCTTCGGCTGCCTGATGAACGCGGCGAATCTTGTCATAGCCTACTGCCTGAACTCCGCTGCCTTTTTCTTTTTGAGGACGGGCTTTTACTTCAATGAATACCAACGTACCGTGATCATCGGCAATCAGGTCAATTTCACCGCCACGTGCACGGAAGCGCCGCTTGATGATGTGCATTCCGTGACTGCGCGCCACCCAGGCGGCTCGCCATTCATAAAATAGCCCCTTGTGATATATGTTCATAGGAACTTACCGATAAAGGTCATACGATGGATCGGACAAGGACCGTGCTGTCGGATGGCGGCAATATGTTCTGCGGTACCATAGCCCTTGTGCTTTTCAAAACCGTATTGCGGATAAACACTACTGAGTTCGATCAGTTCTCGATCGCGGGTCACCTTGGCCACGATACTGGCGGCGGCAATACTGTAGGAAACAGCATCACCGTGAATGATGGGTATTTCGGCACCGGTCAGACCAAGATTTTTGACGGCATCGATCAGGTAGATGTCGGCATTGGCATTGGCAGCCGCCCGGCGCATGGCGTTCTTGGTGGCTTGCAGAATATTGATTTCATCAATTTCGGCGGCGGAAGCACGACCGACACCGATATACAGGGCAGTGCTCAGAATTTTCTCATAGACAGCTTCGCGCTTTTGCGGGCTGAGCTTTTTGCTGTCATCCACCCAATCGAGTATAGGTTCAGGTGGCATGATGACACATGCGGCGACAACATCTCCTGCCAAAGGGCCGCGTCCTGCTTCGTCCATGCCTGCAACTCGGACAAACTGACTCCAGTAGTTACTATCGTGAAGAACCATGGCATGTTCACGTTCAAGTCGGTCAGTTTTCAACAGATTCACCACTTTCAAGTTGAGACTGGATGACGGGCGGCTTTTCAAGCGTAATCCTGCCGAGCTTTCCGTCTCTGAATTCGTCAAGGACTACGGCGCAGGCCCTGTCAATATCCAATTCACCACCACGGAGCAGAAAACCACGGCCGCGGCAAACGGCTTCCATCAGAGCCTGTCCTTTTAAGGTGAGGTCGGTGATTTTGTAACGCTTATTCAATTCGCCGGGGTAAGTTTCAATCAATTCCTCAAGCAGGGAACAGGACAGTTCAAACACATCCACAACATCATCCTTGATCGCGGAAATGTAAGCAAGACGCTTGGCTGAAACCTTATCATCCAGCCGCGGCCACAGCAGACCGGGGGTATCCATGATTTCAAGATAATCACCGACACGGACCCATTGATTGGCGCGGGTGACACCGGGACGATCGCCCACCTTTGCGATGACTCCACCGTGCAGACGGTTGATGATGGTGCTCTTGCCTACATTCGGAACACCGACGATCATTACACGAACAGTTCTTTTCACTCCGCGGGCTTCGCCTCGCTGCACCTTTTCGCTGGTCAACGCTTCAATGGCTTTGAATACCTAACGGGCGTTTTTGTTGGCTTCGATGGCAGAGCAGCTGATTTGCCGGGATTTGAAATAATGGATCCACTGGCGGGTTACTGCCGGATCGGCAAGATCAGCCTTGTTCATCAAAAGTACACGCTTCTTGTTTCGAAGCATTTTGTCAAGATCAGGATTGCGGCTGGCCAGGGGGAGACGAGCATCGCAGATTTCGATAACGGCATCTACCCGGGAAAGCTGATCCTGAAGAAGACGCTTTGCTTTGGCCATGTGGCCGGGGTACCAGTTGATATCCATACTATTACTTCCAAAATTTGGTTATTAATCGCTTGAGGCGATTCTTTATAAGTATTATCACGACACAAGAAAAAAAGCAAGCTTTATTTAATAAATAAGAAGAATATTTACAAAGCTCTTGCGCAATTCATTCCGGCAAACCTTCATTAACGCTTGACGGGATATAGGACGGTTGTGTAAAATAACTGCATAAAATCCGAGGAGGACCATTAAACCATGAACAGCAGAGAATACATGCTGGATATATTGCAAAAACTGATTGAGATTCCAAGCCCGACCGGAATGACAAGGGCATGCGCAATAAAAATTGCCGAGGAACTGAATCGTTTGGGGTTTGCACCTGAAATTTCGAACAAGGGAACGGTAACAGTAAAGGTCTCTGAAGGAGAGGATCCGCTGCTGCTGACTGCCCACATCGATACGCTTGGCGCATTTGTCCGGTCTGTCAAAGAAAACGGTCGTTTGCGCTATTCCAAGATCGGTGGGTGGAATGATAACGCCATTGAGAATGAAAATGTTATTATCATGACGCGCGAAGGCAAGCGCTTTACGGGTACTGTGCAGTGCGTGAAAGCCAGCCGGCATATCTGGGGAGATCATACCACGATGAACCGCAGTGATGAGACCCTGGAAATTGTGTTGGATGAAGATGTGCACAGCAAAGCGGATACCGTTGCACTTGGGATCGGTTCCGGGGATCTGATTTGCTTTGAGCCGCGCTTTACGATTACGGAATCTGGCTATATCAAAAGCCGTTTTATGGATGATAAGGCGGCAAGCGCTGTGCTGCTGACACTCGCAAGGGAAGTGAAAGAGGGTCGGGTAAAGCCCAAACGCGGCGTGACAATTGCCTTTACCGTATATGAAGAGATTGGACATGGAGCATCTGCCCTGGCGGCGAGCGGCTGTGAGGATATGATCGCGGTGGACATGGGCTGTGTCGGAGGAGATCTGAATGGCACAGAAAAGGATGTTTGCATCTGCGCAAAGGACGCGGCGGGACCGTATGACTTTGAGCTGACAAATGAGCTGATCAAACAAGCCAAAATCCTGGGGCTGGATTATGCGGTAGATGTATATCAGAATTATTCTTCTGATGCGGCAACGGCTCTGAAAGCGGGTCTGGATGCTCACTTTGCCATGTGCGGCATGGGCGTATTTGCCTCACATGCTTATGAAAGAACGCATGTGAACGGCATGCAGAATACACTCCGCCTTGTTTCGGCTATGATGGAAAAAGAATAAACTCGGGGGAAAAGATGATGATCTACAGATGGTGCAACGAACAGGATGAGGATCAGCTGCTTGATTTCATCGATCTTGTTTTCAGTCAGGCGTATCGTCCCCATAACTTTCGGTAGCTGATCCCGAAGGTGTATGCCCACAGCGGGTTTGGCCGACTGCATGCAGCGGCGGTGGATGAAAACGGACGAATCTGTGCTACTACGGCTATGCTGCCCTTCAATCTGCGCATGGGAGAAAAAACATCCATCCGGGGGGGCTATATCGGTTCGGTGTCGGTCCATTTGCAGAGTCGCGGGCAAGGGCATATGAAACACTTGATGCAGATGCTTCTTGATAGAGCCGAAAATGAAAAATATGATTTTCTGTGCCTTGGCGGTCAGAGACAGCGCTACGGCTATTGGGACTTTGACAAGGGCGGCGTGGAGCTGAATTATCGAGTCAATTCGGCAAATGTCCGACACACTTTGCAAAATGTAGACGATAGTTCAATTAGACTTATCCCTATAGAGAACTTGGACGCAGGAGAAATGGAGCAACTGGCTGAGTTTTGCTGTTTCGTGCCTCTGACTTGTGAAAGAGAACACACTCTTCTTTCAGATATCATGTCCACGTGGAAGGCATAGCCGTATGCTGTTCAGAAGGAAAACGGTAAAATCATCGGTTATCTGAATGCAAACGGTGATGATATAACTGAAATCGAACTGCACGATGCCGCATTCACTGAGACTGTCGTGAAGCAATGGATGAAAGCACATTCCGCTGCGAACATCCACGTGCCGCTTTGGACAAATAATATCGCAGATCATCTTGAACCATTTGCGGAAAACGTCACGATCGGTGACACGAACATGCTTGCTGTTCTGAACTGGGTGAATGTACTGAAGGCTTCACTTGAACTGAAGGCGAAGTATGTGCCGCTCCAGACAGGAACACAAGCTGTCAGAATCGATGATCAAACGTATCGTATCTCCATTGACGGAGAGAGAATATCGGTCATTTGTCAAGAGACTGACGCGGATTATAAGTTCACAGGAAAAGAAGCAATTCGCAAACTGTTTGGCACTGAGGGACTGCGCTGCTTCAGAGATGCCAGCATTGCTTCGTGGTTTCCGGCGCCGCTTGAAGTCCTTCCGACGGATGGCTTTTGATGCTGCTTTGTGATGTAGGAAAACAATCCTTTTTTTCAATTGATTTACAGGCGATTTTCGAATATAATATTAAGGCGGTTTCTCGCAGAGGGAGGAAATGAATGTACCGGATTTTGATTGTTTCTCAGGAAACGGGAATACTGGACGCCATGAACGCGACCCTGGATTGGGTTGGAATGAATTTTTATAAGCCGCTGCTTGCGGACAATTGTGAAGAGGCAATTCATGCGATTGAAACCCAGCGGATCGATTGCATCGGCTATATGCTTGAAGCGGACGAAGCACGTAAACTGAATCAGTATCTGACAAGTGTACGGCCGAGTCTGCCTGTGTTTCAAGTCAAAAGAACCTTGCGGGGACAAATCGATTCCATCCGTGAAGTACGCCGGGTACTGGATCGCCTGATGGCGGATACGGCCGATGAGATTCTGGACCCGGAAACTGTGCTCGAAATGCTTCGCGAGGAACTCGTGCATGATCTTCTGGAAGGCCGGGTTCGGGATGCGGCTTCCATTCCGTCCAGATTGATGATGCTTCGTTCTGCGGTTGCTGCCGATAAGCCATGCGTCGTGATAGATTTTGAACTGCCGCAGGGCGAGGTTTATCTTGGAAATCGGTGGCATTATGGCAGCGAACGACTGGAAAACGCACTTCGTAACAATTTTTTCGGAAAATACTACAACGATATTTATTATACTGTCGCTGTCCTTACCCCGTGCCACATTCGTATGTTGGCTTGCCAAAGAATGGATAAGGAAACGGTCGGGCAGGAAGTGCTGCTTAACTCTGTCAGCCGCCATGTGCAGGAAGTGTTGGAGAGCATTAAAAGCTATCTGAACCTTGACATGGAGCCTGTGGATTGTCGTATCTATAACGACGTCTATGCACTTGCCGCCGCTGATGAAAAAGAAGAATAAACATTTTGCAAACAACAAACCGCCTGTCTGATGGGCAGACGGTTCTTTTTAACCCGGAAAGGACAAAAACTTCAAACGAGAACAGAAACTTCCGGAGGAAATCGGAATGCCAAAGCTTAAAAGTATATATGTATGCTCCGGTTGCGGTTATGAAAGCCCCCGGTGGTACGGAAAGTGTCCTTCCTGCGAAGCATGGAACACGCTTGCTGAAGCTGCTCCGCAGCTTGAGAATGAAGTTCGTGCAAAACCGAGCAAACAGCGCGGGGGAACGGGTGCAGGGGTATCCAGAATGGCTGATATCAACGCCGGAATCCAAACGCATCTCCCTACAGGCATTCGAGAATTTGATCGCGTATTGGGCGGCGGCATCGTGGAAGGTTCCCTGATGCTGGTTGGCGGCGAACCGGGCGTGGGCAAAAGTACGCTTCTTTTGCAGGTTTGTTCGATGCTGTCCCGCATGGGGAAAAGAGTGCTGTATATTTCCGGCGAGGAAAGTGCTCGGCAGATTCGGTTGAGAGCCGAAAGGCTGCATGCGGACAAGGATGAAATTCTGGTTCTGGCAGAAAATGCCATGGATGCCGTTGAGCAGAAGCTGAATGAGATACAGCCGGATTTTTGTATCGTGGATTCCATTCAAACCATGTACCGCCCGGATATGGCCAGTGCGCCTGGAAGTGTCAGTCAGGTGCGTGAAAGCGCTGCTGTGTTGATGCGGTATGCTAAGACAAGCGGATGCGCTGTTGTATTGGTTGGACATGTTACAAAAGAAGGCTCGATCGCCGGACCGCGTGTGCTTGAGCATATGGTGGATGTGGTATTGTATTTCGAGGGCGATTATCAGCATGAGTACCGTCTGCTGCGTGCTGTGAAGAATCGCTTTGGTTCTGTCAACGAACTGGGAATGTTTGAAATGACGGAACAGGGAATGAATGAAGTGACAAATGCCAGCGAGACATTGTTGAGTCAACGGACACAGGGTGCCAGCGGTTCGGTGGTGTTTTGCTGCATGGAGGGCAGTCGGCCAATGCTGGTCGATCTGCAGGCGTTGGCGGCGCAATCCTTTTATTCAGTACCTCGAAGAACGGTGAATGGTACCGACCAGGGACGAGTTGCACTGCTTTTGGCTGTGTTGGAGAAGAAGGCAGGGCTCAGGCTTTATAATCAGGATGTTTACATTAATGTAGCCGGCGGATTATCTCTTTCGGAACCTGCTGTCGATTTGCCGCTTTGTATTGCTGTGGCTTCGTCCCTTTCAGATGTACCACTGCCGGGCGATCTCGCCATTATGGGGGAGATTGGACTTACAGGAGAAGTTCGTGCCATCAACCAGATGGAACGACGCATTGGTGAATGCGCCCGCCTTGGCTTCAAGACGATCATGTGCCCTTCGGATGCGGTACGAAAGCTGAACATTCCAAAGGATGTCACATTGATGCCTGTTAATACTCTGGCGCAGGCGATTGCCAAGCTGGGGCTCAGAAAGTGATGATATTGACGCAAGATGCATAATGATGTGTCGTTACAACCCGTCACAAGGGAACGATTGTTTTGGTTTTGTATAAATATGCATTTTAACGTTTTAAATATTGCAAATCAGAACTTGCTATGTTATGATACCGATAATTGAACGGATATCCGTTCAAGGAATGAATCATTGAGGAGGAAATCAGAATGAAAAAGTTTCTTGCCCTGATGCTGTGCTTGATGCTGGCGCTCGGGTGCATCCCCGCTTTGGCGGAAGAAAGCGTTTATACAACGCTTTACTCCGGCGAGGTTACTTCTCTGAACTATCTGACGACTGCTACCGCCAACGAGTTTGCTGTGGCTGCCAACGTCATCGATACGCTGGTGGAATATGACCGTTTCGGTCAGATCCAGCCTTCTCTGGCGCTGGAGTGGGAAAACAGTGAAGATGGTCTTGTCTGGACCTTCACCCTGCGTTAGGATGCTGTCTGGGTGGATGCCAACTGCAATGTTGTGGCTCCTGTGACTGCCAATGACTTCGTTGACGCTGCCAAGTACGTGCTGAATGCCGCCAATGCTTCCAGCACTGCCAACATCCTGTACGGCGTTGTGGCCGGTGCCGAAGACTACTTCACCGCGACCTCTACTGAAGGTGCTGTGGCTGATTGGGATGCCGTCGGCATCAAGGCTCTGGATGACTACACCCTGCAGTACACCCTGAGCAGTGTGTGTCCCTATTTCCTGTCCATGACCACCTATGTTTGCTTCATGCCCGTAAACGGCGCTTTCCTGGAGCAGATGGGTGATCAGTTCGGCCTGGCGACCGGCAATGATACCATCCTCTACTGCGGCGCTTATGTGCTGAGCGAGTTCAAGCCTCAGGAGACCCGTGTTCTGTCCAAGAACACTGCCAACTGGGACGCTGCCAACGTAACGATCGATACCATCAAGTATGTTTACAACAAGGAAGCTTCCACCATTTCCGCTGACCTTTACCTGAAGGGTGAAGTGGACAGTGCTTCCATCGATAACCAGGTTGCTTCCGAATGGCTGGCTGACCCTGCGAAGGCTGATTTCATCCGTCCTGTTCGCCAGAATGACTTCTACACTTACTTCTATGCTTTCAACTTCGATCCTCAGTTCGATGCCGAGTACGAGCCCGAAAACTGGAAGATCGCTGTTGCCAACGAAAACTTCCGTCAGTCCATCTATTGGGGTCTGAACCGCATTTCCGCGATGATGGTTACCGATCCTGATAATGCCGATGCTCTGGTCTACAACAGCATCACTCCTCCTGAGTTCGTGGTTCTGGACGGCGTTGATTTCACCGAAATGGGTGATCTGGCTGCGATTACCGCCATGGGCAATGATGTGTTCGATGCCGCCAAGGCCATTGAATACCGTGATGCCGCTGTTGCGGATCTGACTGCTGCCGGCGCTACTTTCCCCATCAAGATTCTGATGAGCTATAACCCCGGCACCACCGGTTGGGCCGATGAATGCTCTGTTGTTGAAAGCCAGCTGGAGAACCTGTTGGGCGCCGATTATATCGACATCATCTGCGAAGCCGGTCCTTCTTCCGGTTTCCTGAGTGCAGTTCGTCGTAGCGGTAAGTACGCTCTGCTCAAGTGCAACTGGGGTCCTGACTATGCTGATCCCGAGACCTATACCGATCCCTTCTGCGATGGCAGCACCTACAACTTCCTTTACAAGAACGCGGACATTGCTGATGTGACTGCTGAGCTGTATGGTATGGTCGATGCTGCCAAGGAAATTACCACTGATATGACTGCCCGCTATATCGCTTTCGCGAATGCTGAGGCCTTCATGATCAACAAAGCCCTTGTGATTCCTTTCGGTTTCGGTGATGGCGGCTATACCGCCAGCCGCCTGGATCCCTATTCCATGCAGTATGCTCCCTTCGGTATCTCCAATGACCGTTACAAGGGCGCTACCTTGCTGGATACTGCCATGAGCACCGATATGTACTATGATGCTTACGATGCCTGGCTTGACGCCCGCGAAGCCCTGAACAAGTAATAATATCACCACTGGTTTACGGTGGGCGGCAGGAGATTTTTATCTCCTGCCGCACTGCCATTTCATCACAAATCAAGGAGCATACCGTGACAAAGTATATCCTTAAACGAATCTTTTCTTCTATACTGACTCTTATCGTCATTTTGGCTATTGTTTTTGTGTTGGTGCGTCAGATGCCCATCGAGGGATACTTTGACAACTTCGAAAAGATGGACGCCAACATGATCAACGCAAAACTGCAGCAGATGGGTCTGAATGATCCACTTCATGTGCAGTTGCTGCGTTTCTTTGAAAACCTTTTCAAGGGAGATCTCGGCACCTCTTCCCGTTACAGTGTAGGTGCCTCCATTGTTGACATTATTGCAAGAAAGGCCCCCCTCTCCATTGAGATGGGCTTGATTTCAATGGGCTTATCCATGCTGCTCGGTATCCCGCTTGGTGCGGCGATGACGAGGTCCAAAGGTTGGAATCGATTCGGCACCGTTTTCATTGTACTGGTCAATGCAGTACCGGCTGCTGTTTATTATATTTATCTGCAGTCTTATGGTTCTACAATGCTGAGCGTCAGTATGCTGTTCAGCAGAACGGACTGGAGAACATGGATCTTACCTGTGTTTTCCATGTCACTTGGTAATATTGCTTATTATGCCATGTGGCTGCGACGTTATATGACGGATGAGATCAACCGTGATTATATCAAGCTTGCACGCGCAAAAGGCGTTCCTGAAAAAAAGATCATGATGCGCCATGTTTTCCGCAATGCTTTTGTTCCCATGATCCAATATATTCCCACTTCGCTGATGTATACGATTTGCGGTTCTATCTATATTGAATCTCTGTATTCCATTCCCGGTATGGGCGGCTTGCTCGTAGACGTCATTAACCGTCAGGATAACCCGATGGTTCAGGCGATTGTTATGATTTACAGCTGCATTGGCATTATTGGTCTGCTGCTTGGTGACCTGCTGATGGCAGTGATTGACCCGCGTATCAAGTTTTCGAAGAAGGAGGGTGCACGCTGATGGGTATGTTTACAAAGTGGAAATCCGCTCCTGTTGAGAATCGGATGAGCGAGGAACTGAAATTCAGAATGGAAGCAGCTCAAAGGGCTCCTTTTGAGCTGGCAGATTATAATGCTGCTAACGCCGAAAAAGCCGGGTACAGCAATTATTCATACTGGCGCAGCACTTTCCGAGCTTTTTTGAAAAACAAGCTGTCCCTCAGTCTTCTGATCATCCTGCTTGTTCTTGTCATCTTCACATTTGTTCAACCGCTTCTCCCCAATCAATATACAGCAGGGGCCATTGTGACGCATCCGATTACCGGTCTGCAGATAGTCAGCGTTTCGCCCTCTTCAACAACCGTGAGTACGACTGTTCCAGCCGGTACGGAATTTATTGTTACCCCTTACAACAATGAAAAATGGACCGCTGTCAGCAATGTCATCATGACCATTAAAGCCAGAACAAACTTTGATGTTCTTGAATATGGAGATGACTACTGCAAAATCGAAATCAACGGAATTCAAGGTTATGTCAAAAATGATTTTTCGACAAAGCTGAAGCTTCCGGAGGACTATACAAAGACTCCCTATCAGTCCAAATCCAATTTCCCAATCAAACTTTATACCGCGCCTGCGGACTATACTAATAATGGTGACGAGTTGTTTGTTCTGACAGATAATCTGTCAATTGATGGTAATGTTGCTGTAACAAAGAACGAAGCTGAACTGCGCATTTTACCAAGTACAGCGCCTTTCCTGTTTGGCACCAATAATATCGGTCAGGACCTTTGGGCTTTGGTCTGGTCCGGTACCCGTACCTCTCTTTTTATCGGTATGACGGTTGCCATTATTGAGGCAATTGTAGGCATTCTGGTTGGTGTGCTCTGGGGGTATGTACGTGCCCTTGACCGTATTCTGACAGCAATTTATAACGTTGTGGATAACATTCCCACAACAATCGTGCTGATCCTCATCTCTTATATCATGCGTCCCAGCGTAAGCACTTTGATCTTTGCCATGTGCATTACAGGCTGGGTGGGTATGGCGCGATTCATTCGAAACCAGATTATCATCATCAGAGACAGAGATTATAATCTGGCTTCCCGTTGCCTTGGCACCAGTACGGCGAAGGTGATTTTCAAAAATCTGCTTCCTTATCTTGTTTCGGTCATTATGCTTCGTATGGCATTGGCTGTACCCGGCGCAATCGGTAACGAGGTATTTATCACGTATATCGGCTTGGGATTGCCCGTCAGCATTCCATCACTTGGCAATCTGATCAACGTTGGTCGTAAATTGATCTCCACATCGCAAAGCTATCAGCTTGTATTCCCGACGATTGTTCTTTCTATCATCACCGTATCCTTCTATATTATCGGAAACTCTTTTGCTGATGCGGCTGACCCCAAAAACCATGTATAAGAAGGCGTAAAATGAACGATTCTGCGACGGCCCGTTGTTGGCTTGAGGTGGATACAAAAGCGGTCCTCAATAACTTTCATGCGGCGCGGGGAATGATGCGGCATCCGGAAAACCTTTTTGCCGTATTAAAAGCCGATGCTTATGGACTGGGACTTGAAAAAATCGGACATTTGCTTTGGGAGAATGGATGCAGGAGATTTGCTGTTGCGTGCCTCGATGAGGCGTTTGCATTGCGCAATGTACTTCCCGATGCGATGATTCTGTGCATGGGAGAAACACTGGAAAGCAATTTCAAGGATGCCATTTGCTGCGGTATTCGCCTGACGGTAGGTTCACGAGAGGCTGCGAAACGCATCAGCCGGGAGGCAGTGCGCTTACGTTGTTCTGCTTATGTGCATTATAAAGTGGATACAGGCCTGCACCGTATCGGTTTTGAAGCGAATCAGGCGTCGGAGCAGATTGCGGCGTGCGGTCAACTGGAAGGGATCATTTCTGAAGGGCTATACACGCACCTTGCTTTGAGAACACCTGACAGCGACATTGTTCAACATGAGTTGCTTATTCAAGCTTTTGAAGCATTAAGAAGTCAGCACATGGAAATCGCAATGCTTCATATGGTCGATACGATTGGTTTGTATCGTTATCCTCAATGGGAATATGATGGTGCCCGGGTAGGAGCACTTTTGTATGGCAATTATCCTCGCGGATTTGCTCATCCTGAAACGATTCAACCTGCAGTTCGATTCTGTGCCCGTGTTACCCGGGTATTTATGATCGCCAAAGGGCAATGCGTTGGCTATGACGATGAACACCCTCTGGATCATGAAGCGCTCATAGCATCCATCAGTGCAGGTTATGCCGATGGATACCCTCGAGTGTTCAGCAATAAAGGTTTTGTTTGCATTCACGGAAAGCGCGCAAAAATAGTCGGCCTCATCTGCATGGACCAGATGATGGCCGACATCACGGATATCGATGGTGTTCAAGCGGGGGATGAAGTCGTTCTGTTGGGGGATCAGATGGATTTGCGTGAATATGCTGAAATCGGCCATCTGAACCGCAATGAATGCACCGCCATCATTACAAAGCGTGTTCCGCGTGTCTATCTGTAATTAAAGCAGAGTTTCATCAAACAATTCATGCCCTGTGCCAAGCACAAGGGCCTTTTTGAATCCGCAGGATTTGATGTATTGTGCCGCTTCTTCATAATATGCCATGATTTGCGGAGCAAAGTGGCAATCAGAACCTAAAATGACATTTCCGCCCATATCATGCCACGCCTCAAGGATAAAACGATCAGGATATGGGGTTTTAAGACCGGCACGCGCCATTCCGCCGGTATTGACTTCGAGTACAGCCCCGGCTTCTTTTACAGCGCATAGCGCGTTTAAAGCGCCATTGCGATATTTCGGATCGGTTTCATCGAATAAGGAACCGGCAGTGTTATATTTGCGAATCAAATCAAAATGTGCGGCAATGGTGGGTCGTTTTGAAAGCATGCATGCCGCGTAAAGCTTGAAATAATCGCAAGCCATTTGTATGCCATCACCGTGGTAGTACGAATCAATCAGGTTTCTGGTGATGTCAATGGAGCTATCGACCGGGATAAAGTCATTGAAGGTTGGAATGTAGTGTACAGCTCCAAGGAAATACTCAAAGGGAGCGGTATCTGCACAGGAAAAGAGATCCAACTCGGTACCAAGATGGATGCTGATTTGTGAACCGTATTGCTCGCGAAGGCGATTTACTTCCGCTATGTATGCTTGTTCACGGGAGTTATCCATGGAAGCACACGGATCGAAATGCTGGCGAGCGTGGCTTGAAAAGCCAATCGAAACAAATCCGTGCTCGATGGCAGAGATGACCATCTCCTCGGCAGAGGACTGTCCATCACAAAACTGTGTATGAACATGCGGAGAGGAAAGCAGCATCATTCAATCAGCTCCTTTGCCTTCAAAACGATTCGCAGGGCAGGTTCCTTGCACGGAGGATTGGAAGCGAAAATTGCAGCAGGCTTGGAGTAATCAAGATTCTCCTGGAAAGGCTGCGAAAAATAACCGCCGGCTTCCTGAACCAGTAAAGCACCTGCGGCGAAATCCCATGGAGAAAGACGCATTTCGGCGAAAACATCCGCACGGCCGCAGGCGACGTCGGTCAAGTCCAGAGCAGCCGAGCCACAGCGTCTGATATCGCCGCCGTCCGAAATGAAATGCTCGATGCAATAACAGGTGGCTTTCACCAAAGAAGAGTAGTACGGAGATGTGCCGACCGCACACACAGACTGTTCAAAACCGTTTTCGCTGACGTGAATGGACTTGCCATTCATAGTGGCGCCATGGCCTTTGATTGCTGAAAAACACTCGTCGTCGTAGGGATTGTAGATCATGCCCAGGATGGGCTGTTTTTCCTTTAACAGAGCAATGGAGATGCAGGACCAATGACGATCGCGGGTGAAGTTGGTGGTACCATCGATCGGATCGACAACCCAGGTATAATCTGTGCTCATCTATCCGTTTTCCTGCTCTTCGGCAAAAAAGGAGCATTCCGGTGTCAAATCAGTCAAACACTTTCGAATTTCTTCCTGAACAGAAACATCCATATCCGTGTAGACGTTGAAATGGCCTTCTTTGCTGTGAACAGGAGCGCCGGTCATGTTTTTGATGCGATTTCCCTGAGTACGCATCACTTTCTCGATTTGCACAGATAATTCCTTCAAGTCAAGCATAATTGCTCCTCTTTTCTATAATTGAAGTTGGCAAAATTCTATTAAATACGTTGCTCCAATTGATGAATGGCCCAGATGGCATGTTCTGTTACAGTTGCAGAAGGGTGATTGCGTAATTTATTTAACAAAGGAAGGAGGGAGAGATCTTTGCTGTTGGCCGCAAGCAGACAAGCTTGTGCAAGCACTCGATTGGGGATTGTCAGATTGTTACCAATCTATGGACGTAATTTCTCGCAAAAAGACTTAATTTCTGTGAGTATCTGATTTATACTTTCAGTTTTTTCTGTGGGGGCGAGGGGGGGAGGATTGTGAGGGCAGCAGCTCTGGCATTCATCACAACCAATCATTCGGGTTCCCATGGCACTTCGCAGGCCTTCCGGGACAGGTTTTCCGGTCATCATCCAGTTGCGAATGCATTTTTCTCTATGATAACCGTTTTCGTCTATTGCGCCACTCGGGCAAGCTGTGATACAGGCAGTGCAATCGCCGCAATGCAAAGGATGCGGGGTGGGTTCGGGTACGATGTCGGGTAGCAGCTCATCTTGCAGAAGAAAGATCTGCACATGAAAACGACTGCCGCATCCTTCTTGATAACTGAGTGTATTACGTCCCTGAGTGAACCCCGGAAGTAAAGCAAAAATAGGCTTTAAACGGATTTCATCGTGCAGGGAAAGTGCAACCCCTTGTTCTTTTGCTTGCTGGATCACATGGACTGCGGCTTGATAGGCTTTCTGACTGGCAAAGTAGTAGGGGTGAATCCACGCAACCTCTTCAGAAGAAGCCTCTGCCTGATAGAAGCGAAAAGCAAGCAGCAGTGTTTTCTGTTCGCAGTCAAGTTTCAGCGCACTTGTGGAAAGTGCTAGTACCCGGTCAAAACCGGCATTATAGAGCGATTGCTTAACATCCACAAAAGCGGCCTCCTGATGAATACGCCGACCGGAACAATCCGGCCGGCGTTTGAATTGGCTTTGCCCTGTGTTATTTTTCAGATGCACGGATACGTGCTGCGGCACGTTTGAGCCGAGCTTCAGCCAAAGCAAAGTCTTCATCGCCTTGCTTCAACTTGGCCATCAGTTCCTACGCACGTTTTTCGGCTTGCTTGGCACGATTCAGATCGATTTCGTCGCCCCATTCAAATGTGGTGGCCATCACACGGACTTCATTGTTATGAACACTGACCAGTCCACCTTGACAAGCAGCCGTACGAATATTGCCGTTTGCGTCGGTCATGCGTGCTTCGCCGATACTCAATGCTGCGGCGTAATCGATATGATTAGCCAAGATACACACGTCGCCTGTAACCGTGCGCACAAGGATGCGTTCTGCCTGTCCGTCGTATTTCAGACAATCAGGTGTCACGATTTGCAGATGAAACAGTGCCATGGTTACTCACCTTTCTTGGCTTTTTCGACCGCTTCGTCAATGGTACCGACAAAAAGGAAGGCGCTTTCGGGAAGATCATCGTGTTTTCCTTCGATAATCTCACGGAAGCCGCGGATGGTTTCCTTCAGCGGCACATACTTACCTTGCATACCGGTAAACTGCTCAGCAACAGAGAAAGGCTGGCTAAGGAAGCGCTGCACTTTTCTGGCACGACTGACAATCAGTTTGTCGTCTTCGGAGAGCTCATCCATACCCATGATGGCAATGATGTCCTGCAGCTCCTTATAACGCTGAAGGATGCTCTGCACCTGACGCGCAACCTCGTAATGTTCCTGCCCGACGACATCCGGGGTCAGAATACGGCTGCTGGAATCCAAAGGATCAACTGCCGGATAAATACCCAAAGATGCAATGGAACGGCTCAGAACGGTGGTTGCATCCAGATGGGCGAAGGTTGTGGCAGGGGCAGGGTCGGTCAGGTCATCTGCAGGGACGTAAACAGCCTGAACAGAAGTGATAGAACCCTTTTTGGTGGAAGTGATGCGTTCCTGAAGAGCACCCATTTCGGTGGCCAGGGTAGGCTGGTAACCTACAGCGCTGGGCATACGTCCAAGCAGAGCGGAAACTTCAGAACCGGCCTGAGTGAAGCGGTAGATGTTATCGATGAAGAGAAGCACATCCTGATTGGCAGTATCGCGGAAATACTCTGCCATGGTCAGACCGCTCAAAGCAACACGCATACGTGCTCCCGGCGGCTCGTTCATCTGTCCGTAGACAAGCGCTGTCTTGTTGATAACACCGCTCTATTTCATTTCGTTGTAAAGATCATTGCCCTCACGGGTACGCTCGCCAACACCGGCGAAAACGGACAGGCCGCCATGCTGCTTGGCTACGTTGTTGATCAGTTCCATGATCAGCACGGTCTTGCCAACGCCGGCACCGCCCATCAGACCAATCTTACCGCCCTTAGCATAAGGAGCGATCAGGTCCACAACCTTGATGCCTGTTTCGAGGATCTCGGTGGAAGTTTCCTGCTCTTCATAGCTGGGTGCGGTACGATGGATGGGCCAACGGTCGACACCTTCGGGATCGGGCATATCATCAATACACTGACCCAGCAGGTTAAAGATTCGGCCCAAAGTCTTTTCGCCAACAGGTACGGTAATGGGGCTGCCGGTGTCGACGGCATCCAAACCGCGAACAAGGCCATCCGTAGCACTCATGGAAATGCAGCGAACGACATCATCACCGATGTGCTGCGCGACTTCACAAACGAGTTTTTTGTCCCCGTTCATAATCTCGATGGCTGTCAGCAGATCCGGCAAATGCCCGCCTTGAAAGCGAATATCCAGGACAGGTCCGATGACCTGAACCACCTTGCCAATATTCTGATTGCTCACGATGGTTTTTCTCCTTTCCGGGTATTGAGAAAAATGGAATGCGGAGGTTACTTTTCAGCACCTGCTACGATTTCTGTAATCTCCTGGGTAATCGTGCCCTGACGTGCACGGTTGTACTTCAACTGAAGGTCAGAGAGCATAGCTCCGGCATTCTTCGTTGCGGAATCCATGGCAGTGCGTCTTGCACTGACTTCACTTGCATAGGAATCGCATACGGCGCTGTAAAGGATGCCTGCCAGAAAATCCGGCATAATCGCTTCTACGGTGGAAGAGGGGTCCGGGTCATAGATGGTAGAAACCATACGATGCTATGCCGTTTCGGCGGGTTTTTGAATGGGTAACAGCTGCTGCAGCTTGACGGTCTGACTCAGCATGTTCTGAAAATCCGTGTATACAAGCCAAATCTCATCGAATTGTTCAGCAAGATAGCTTGCTGTTAAAAGCTTAGCAAGCTTATAGCACATGCCGACTGTAATTCCCTCTACACGCGGATAATCTTCGGAGAGAAGCTCTGTTCCGACGCGCTGATACTTCTCGATGGCTTTCCGTCCCAAAGGAAGCACACAGTACCTTACACCCTCGGAATGGGAAGCGACCATTTTGAAGATATTGTTGTTGTAACCGCCGGCCAACCCACGGTCACCGGCAATGATTACATAGCAGCGTTTTTTGACATCACGCTTTTTTAAGTAGGGGACGGTTTCATCCGTGCAACTGCTCAAAGCACTCTGCATAGCCTCCAAAGAGATGGCTATATAGGGACGGCTTTGCTCCATTCGTTCCTTTGCTCGACGGAGTTTGGAGGTGGCCACCAATTGCATCGCTTTGGTAATCTGCATAGTGCTTTCGACACTGCGGATGCGAAGCTTGATGTCCTTCATGTTTGCGCCTGCCATTTAGCGCCTCCTTTACGCACGAGCCTTAAGAAAGTCAGCGGTATAGGCTTGAAGCGCGGCTTTTAGTTTGCTTTCCGTTTCTTCCTCGAGCTTGCCGGTTTCCGCGATCGCAGACAGTACATCGCTGTACTGAGAGGAAAGCCGATTGTACAGGCCTTCTTCATACTCGGCTACATCACGAACTGCGACATCTGTAAGGAAGTTGTGCGTGACAGCATAAAAGATGCAAACCTGGTTTTCAACGGCGACCGGGTGGCTGCGACGCTGCTTAAGCACCTCAACAATACGTTCGCCCTGCGCCAGGCGGGATTTGGTATCAGCATCCAAATCCGAGCCGAACTGTGCGAAGGACTGCAATTCGCGATACTGACTGTAAATCAGCTTCAGACTGCCTGCAATCTTCTTCATGGCTTTGATTTGTGCGTTACCGCCTACACGGCTGACAGAGATACCGGGGTTCACAGCGGGCATGATACCAGCATGGAAAAGTTCCGTCTCAAGGAAAATCTGACCGTCCGTGATGGAAATGACGTTGGTCGGGATATAGGCAGAAACGTCGCCGGCCTGCGTTTCAATGATGGGCAGAGCCGTGATCGAACCACCACCGTATTCGGGTGCCACGCGGGCAGCACGTTCGAGCAAACGGCTGTGAAGATAGAAGACGTCGCCGGGGTACGCTTCTCTTCCCGGCGGTCTGCGGATCAGTAGGGAGAGTGCGCGGTACGCGACCGCGTGCTTCGACAGATCGTCGTAAACGATCAGAACGTCCTTGCCCTGATCCATGAAGTATTCTGCCATCGCGCATCCGGAATACGGCGCGATATACTGGATCGGAGCAAGCTCCGAAGCCGTTGCGGAAACGACGATGGTGTAATCCATGGCGCCGTTCTGCTCGAAGGTCTCGACAATCTGCGCGACGGTCGAGTTCTTCTGACCGATCGCAACATAGATGCAGATGACGTTTTTGCCCTTCTGATTGATAATGGTATCGGTGGCAATGACCGTTGTGCCGGTCTGTCTGTCGCCGATGATGAGT
>JAZRWA010000110.1:0-32630 GCA_045599485.1 Clostridia bacterium
TGTTAATTGAGTTGTGACAGCAAGTATTTTTTCGATTACATTACAGGCGTTCTACAGCTGCTTGTCCATCGACAATGTTTTTAACGCGCCAAAGCACAAAGTCACAAAAATACCCACTTGCAGGTGTGACCTGCACGGGCGCAACAGGAGAGCCTGCTTGATTTGTTCACTCCTTGTGACCAGTATAGGAGATGAGCACGATCCTGTCAACTTCGGGGACTTTTGTTTTGAAGGCTAACGAGAATCTTTGATTTTCTGAAATAGGGATTCGTGGTATAATGAAACCGAGCGATTGTATTCTTAAGCGCAGCGGACAAAATAGGATCGATGGTGCGAAAACGCAAAAGATCATTAATTACTTGAAAGAAAAATATCAGCCGTTGGCCATTGTGACATCGCCCATGGAAACGGAACGCCTGTCGGCGGAAGAGAAAGGAGCGTGGCAGCAGGATGTTCATTGACAGTGTGCACATCGATTGGAAACAGATCGACAGCACGGATTCCTATCTGAAAAGCATAGCGGCCCTCCGGAACACGGAGGAAGTGACCTTTCATAAGAACATCACTTTTCTGGCGGGCGAGAACGGTTCGGGAAAATCGACCCTGCTGGAAGCCATTGCCGTGGCGAACGGCCTCAACCCAGAGGGCGGCACGCAGAATTTTCGGTTCAGTACATATGACGATCATTCCGAATTGAAAAACGCCCTTCGGCTCAGGCGACGGGGAACGGCACGGTGGAGCTATTTTCTGCGTGCGGAAAGCTTTTATAATGTGGCCACCGCTGCTGCGACGATGTACAACGATGATGGGCAGATGCCGGATTATCACGCCCGATCCCACGGCGAAAGCTTTCTGGATTTTATCGGGCGCTATGACGCGCCCGGGCTGTATCTGATGGATGAGCCGGAAGCCGCGCTTTCGCCCCAACGGCAGCTGACGCTGCTTTTGCACCTGCACCGCAGGGCGACGGAGGGCGCGCAGTTTATCATTGCCACGCACTCGCCCATTTTGCTGGGCACACCGGGGTCGGAGATCTTGTCGTTTGACGGCGGGCGCATTCATCCCATCGTCTTCGAGGAGACGGACAGCTACCAGATTACAAGGATGTTTTTGAATGATCGGGAGCGGTTTCTGCACCGGCTGCTGGATGAAAATTGAAGAATCGTATCGAAAAGAGGCGGTTTGAAAGCCGTCTTTTTGTTATGCAAGAACAGCGAAAATTCCGAGAAGCGTTGAGGATACATCGTTCGATTTTTGAGAAATGGATTTATTATATCATAAAAGCAATAATAGACTCCCCTATTTTGCTGAATGGAATATGTAAAATAAAAAAGCGTTGCGGTAGAATGATTTCAATAAGATATTTCAGCTACCAATGCATGGAGGTGTGAAAATGGCTGTCAGGAAAACCAGAAGTGACTGCACTGTTGGTACCTTTGAAAGGACCAGGGGACTTCCGCCGGGAACTATTCGGAACTTCAATGGTCGTGATACCCGCAGTGACAAGAAGATAGGAACGATCCGTAAGGAAAACGACCGTAAGAACAAGTGAAAAACTGTTGACCTTTGCACACAGAAACAACTAAGCTAACCTGATTCAAAACAATGGAGGAATCACCATGGCAGAACGGTTTCCAAATATCGATTGGTGGTGCGATCGCTGCAATGCTTATCTCAACAGCCAGGCGGACTTTGATGATCATCACTATATTTGGAAGTGTACCGAATGCGGTCACAAGAATAGCATCAGTGCAAGCAATATCTATAAGTCCGAAGAGGATTTTAGAAAATCTGGCTTGTGATATTAATAGCAGAACTAAACAGTGAAAGGAAGAAAAGCATGATTATTTATCGTACACGAGAATGGAAAGGCCACGGAAAGCAGAATTACAGTTGGAATGAGTATCATCTTGAAGCAGATAAAGTTATAAAGTTCGCATGTCATCGAAGCAAATTTTTTGATGGCAAGGAAAATAACTGGGAAGAAAGTGCAAAAAAGGTGGCTTCGTGGCTGGTTGATGATTTGAATATGCCAGAATGGCTTCATAAGTTTATCCATCGGTGAGGAGATTGGGCGGTCTTCGATTTGAAGGCCGTTTTTCTATCGTCAATAAAAGGCTTTTATGCTATACTTAAGAAGAGTACTCTTCAAGGAGGACAGCAGAATGAGCCGAAAATCCACAATGGAAAATAAAACCGTCTATCAGCTTGCCCGTGAAAAATTGAACCTAACACGTGAGGGAACTGAAGCAATGTGCCCAGCACTCACTGCAGATCGGATTGTAAAAATCGAGCACGGAAAGACTACGGTTCAGCCGTAGGATGTCCTGTTGATGGCTGAATGCTATAAGGCACCAGAACTCTGCAATTATTATTGCTCCCATGAATGTGCGATTGGTCGGGATGTAGTACCCGAAGTTCAACTGAAGGAACTTTCACAAATTGCGATTGAGACGCTGAATGCACTGAACAAAATGAACCGTGAAAAAGAGCGGTTATTGGAAATTGTTGAAGATGGAATGGTTTGCCCTGAAGAACGTGAAGACTTTGTTATGATAAAAGCCACGCTTGATAAGATTGCGGTTTCGGTGCGCACGATGCAGCTTTGGATTGATAGCGCAATAGTGCAAGGAAAATTGCCGAAAGATTTTTTTGCTTGAAAACGATTGGAATCGTTCGCGGCTTTTGCTGCAGGATTTGGTTTTTGCCTGGTTGATTCAACCTCTTGCTTGATGTGCTGACAACTTGGATTCGCCCCAAAATTGCGCGGATACACGCAAAACATCCAAGGAAACACACTTTTTTCGGGTGCATTTCTTTTTTTGCCGCGGGAAATGTGTTATACTGACAGCCAAACAAAAACGGCGTTTTCACGATGGAGGCAGACATGATGCCAGATTCCATGCTGCGGGAAACGGCAGAGCTTGTTCGTCAAAGAAAACAGGAAGGCTGCATCGCAGTGGAGATGGAGCCGGCGGGCGTGCAGGCGGCGTGCGATTTTTATGGGTTGGAAATGTATGATTTTCCGGCGCCGGGCGATGTGCTGATGGACGATAGCTATGAAAATGCCGGGCTGTTCGACGCCAACCACAACCCGGACAAGCTGCAGATCGCGCTGCGGCTTGCCGAAAAGCTGTAAAGGGGGAAAAAGACGATGATCGAAACAAGCCGATTGATCCTGAGAAAATGGACGGCGCAGGATGCCGACAGCCTGTTTGAGTACGCGAAGAGCCCCAACGTGGGCCCCGCAGCGGGCTGGCCGCCGCATAAAAGCGCGGAGGAAAGCCGATTTGTGATCGAAAACGTGTTCAGCGGCGCGGAATGCTATGCCATTTGCGAAAAGGAAAACAACATCGCCATCGGCGCGGTGGAACTCAAGCTGAACGGGCACACCGATATGACGGACCGTGACGATGAGTGCGAGCTGGGCTACTGGCTGGGAGAGCCCTTCTGGGGCAGAGGGTATATGCCTTAGGCGGCCGCCGCACTGATTCAAAGGGGCTTTGAGGAGCTGCACATGACGACCATCTGGTGCGGTTATTATGAGGGCAATGAAAAGTCTCGCCGCGTGCAGCAGAAGCTGGGCTTTCAATACCATCACACCTGCGATGAGGTGCCCGTGCCGCTGATGAACGAGGTGCGCGTGGGGCACACCAGCGTGCTGACCAAAGCGATGTGGCAGGCGCTGAAAAAGGACGACTGAAAAAATTTTTGCATTTGTTTTGTATACCTATTGACACAGAAGATGAAATTTTGTATACTTTGTCGCGTCGCAGATAAGGAATGAGAAGGGTCATTCCGGGTAAGAGACAGGACCTGTTTCTTCCGAAAGGAAGAGACATAAGGCCGGACGGACAGCCGGGTCCAATGCCGATGCGGGGTATAAACTCGCACGCAGCTTCTGCTGCTATCTCATTGATTTGGTTAAAAGCCAGGTTTCACACATCCGAGTGAAATGGTCAATAAGAGTAGTAAAAGTAAGTCGATTACTGTATAGACTCTGACAACCTATCCTTATCTCGATCGCTGAAAAAGCTTTCGGGGTGATGTGTGTGTGCACATCACTTTTTCTTTACCCATCCAGCCTGCGGCAAATAATTAAAGGAGGGCATCGCCCATGAAAAAGTTCCTTTGCTTCCTGATGGCAGCGTGCATGCTGCTCACC
This sequence comes from Clostridia bacterium, assembly GCA_045599485.1. Taxonomy (GTDB): domain Bacteria; phylum Bacillota; class Clostridia; order Christensenellales; family Aristaeellaceae; genus SFMI01. The sequence continues at coordinate 4,166 of JAZRWA010000110.1, forward strand.
TCCGTCGCCGCGCTGGCGGACCGCAACTTTACCGACGAGATGAAGTTTGACGACGGCATCGACCTGAGCGTGGAAGACGGCGCCGACAGCGTCGAGCGCGAAGGCGACCATGCCAACAGCCCCTACTTCAACACCCTGGACGTTTACAACATGGAATCCACTGACACCCTGACTGTGCTGCACAACTTCAAGACCATTCAGCAGACCAGCGAATGGAGCTGCGGCGTGGCCAGCGCGCTGATGACCCTGGAATGGTACGGCCTGCGCGGTGACTACAACGAGGAGACCCTGGCCATGCTGCGTCCTCAGGGCACCAAGCCCAGCGCCACCAGCCTGAGCCAGATGATCGATATGTTCAACGGCGTGGGCGGCTTTGACTGCTTCTCTGCCTATGACTGCGGCGAGAACGTGTGGGATGTGTTCACCTTTGAATTCATTCAGGAGACCCTGGCTGCCGGCAACCCCATCATGATTGGCTGGAACGACTGGGGCGGCCACTGGCAGGTCATCATCGGCTATGATACCATGGGCACCGAGACCCATCAGGATGACGTGATCATCGTGGGCGATCCCTATGACACCACCGACCATTGCCAGGATGGCTACGGCGTGTATCCCGCCGAGCGCTTCCTGTACAACTTCACCTTCTACAATTTCTTCAGCGAGGAGAGCGGTGAGCTGAACGACTGCTGCTTCCTGGTGGCGACTCCCAACGCGAAGTAAGACGGGGGAGTTAACAGGGGAGAGGTACGCTTTTCGATGCCGAAAAGCATGCCTCTCCCCTTTCACCCCTCACTGAGAAAAGGCGGTTAATTTCAGACTGCATAACACCCTTGCAATGATGAGGAGTACCTTCATCGAAGCAAGGGTGTATTTTGATCGATATAAATATTGCTTTTTCGCGGAGGGTTTGGGAACCGCCCTTTTGGGCTTCAAAAAGGGTGGTTCCCAAGAACTCCCCGTCCGTTACTTTTGCGTGCTCAGCAGCCGGCGGCAGAAGAGGACGGACAGCGCGGTGGCAATGCTCCAGCCGATGGGCCAGGAGAGCCAGATGCCCGTGGCCCCCAGCGTCGTTTGCGCCAGCAGGATGGCCAGCACCACGCGAAGCGACAGATCGGTAAAGGTGGCGATCATGAAGGGCTTCATGGCCCCCGAGCCCCTCAGTACGCCGTCGCACGCCAGCTTGGCGGCGACCACAAAATAGAAGGGGGACAGGATCTGCAAAAAGCGGATGCCTGTCTGCACAGCGGCTTCGGAGGGCTCGGTCAGGAACAGCCCCAGCAGCGGACGCCCGAGCAGCAGGTACATCAGCGCGAAGGGCAGACAGATCATCCAGACCAATTGCAGCCCCGCGCGCAGCCCCTGATGGACGCGGGCCGGCTGCTTTGCGCCGAGGTTTTGCGCCGTAAAGTTGGAAATGCCGTTGCCCAGCGTGGTCAGCGAGGTGATGAGCAGGTTGTTCAGCTTGACGGCGGCGGCATAGCCGGCGATGATGCCCGCACCGAAGCCGTTGATAACGCCCTGAATGATGATGTTGCCCACCGAGATGAAGCTTTGCTGCAGGATGCTGGGGACGGCAATGACGGTGATCTTTTTGAGCAGCGGCAGGGAGAAGACCTCCGCCTTTTCCGCGGCGGGGAGCGTTTTCAGGCGGCGCAGCACGACGGCGACCGACAGCAGGCAGCTGACGCCCTGACACAGAAATGTGGCCCACGCCACGCCCGCAATGCCCATGGAAAAGACCGTGACAAACACGATGTCCAGCAGAATGTTGGCCGTGGAAGAGACCGACAGGAAATAAAAGGGCGTTTTGGAATCACCCAGGGCGGAAAAAATGCCCGTGGCAATGTTGTAGAACAGCAAAAACGGCAGCCCCAGCAGGTAAATGTTGAGGTACAGCGCCGAATCGGACAAGATTTCCGCCGGCGTTTGAATGAGCGTCAGCAGCGGACGGCAGAAGAGCAGCCCCAAGGTCATCAGCACGGCGCACAGCACGCCCGCGGCGATGGCGGTGGTGGTGACGGCCGACCGCAGACCGCGGTAATCCTTCGCGCCGAACAGCTGCGATACGATGACCGAGCAGCCGATGTTACAGCCGAAGGAGAAGGCGATAAAGATGAGCGTCACTTCGTACGAGTTGCCAACGGCCGCCAGCGCGTTTTCACCAATGAAACGGCCGCAGACCAGGGAATCGGCAATGTTGTACAGCTGCTGAAAAATGACGCTGGCAAACAGCGGCAGGCAGAACTGCCACAGCACTCCGGACGGGTTGCCGACCGTCAAGTCCTTGTTCATACGCGAGTCCTTTCGATGGGAGGGTTGTTGGAAACCACGCTTTTTGCAAGCCAAAAAGCATGGTTTCCAAACCTTCCGCGAAAAAGCAGTTTTTTTACAGTAATTGCACCCCTGCTTTGATGAAAGATAACTTCATCAAGGCAAGGGTGTTATGTGATATGTAAAAACTGCCTTTTCTCGGGGGGAGGTTTGGGGAGGGTATGCTTTTCTGCTACGAAAAGCGTACCCTCCCCAATAAATACTTTACTTGATCACGTCCACGCCCATGTACTTGCGCAGGGCTTCGGGAACGGTGACGGAGCCGTCGCTGTTCTGGTAGTTTTCCAGCACGGCAGCCACGGTGCGGCCAACGGCCACGCCGGAGCCGTTCAGGGTGTGGCAGAACTGAGGCTTGCCCTTGGCATCCTAACGATAGCGGATGCCGGCGCGGCGGGCCTGGAAATCCTCACAGTTGGAGCAGGAGGAGATCTCCACATAACGGTTGTAGGAGGGCATCCACACCTCGATGTCATAGGTCTTGGCGGCGGAGAAGCCCATATCGCCGGTGCTCAGGCACACGACACGGTAGGGCAGGCCCAGCAGCTGCAGCACCTTTTCGGCCTCGGCGGTCATGGACTCCAGCTCGTCATAGCTCTGCTCGGGCTTGGTGACCTTGACCATTTCCACCTTGTTGAACTGATGCTGGCGGATGAGGCCGCGGGTATCACGGCCGGCGGAACCGGCCTCGGCGCGGAAGCAGGCGCTGTAGGCGCAGTGGCGGATGGGCAGATCCTTGCCATCCAGGATCATATCACGGTACAGGTTGGTGACGGGCACCTCGGCAGTGGGGATGAGGAAGGTATCCTGCTGGTCGGCAGCGCTTTCGCCCTGCTTGCCGGTGAAGACCTTGTAGGCGTCCTCCTCAAACTTGGGCAGCTGACCGGTGCCGGTCATGGTCTCACGGTTGACCATGTAGGGGGGCAGCACCTCGGTGTAGCCGTTCTCGGCATGGGTATCCATGAAGAAGTTGATGACGGAGCGCTCCAGACGGGCACCCAGACCGCGGTAGACGGTAAAGCGCGCGCCGCTGATCTTGCCGGCGGCATCCCAATCCAGAATCTTGAGGTCGGTACCGATATCCCAGTGGGCCTTGGGCTCCCACTCAAACTGACGGGGCGTGCCCCAGCGGCGCTGCTCCACGTTTTCGGTGTCGTCCTTGCCGATCGGCACGGTGTCGCTCGGATAGTTGGGCAGGCGGAGCAGGAACTGGTTGATGTATTCCTCGATCTCTTTGACCTGCGCGTCGATGGCGTTGATCTGATCGCCCACGGCACGCATTTCATCCATGATGGGCTGCGCGTCGCCGCCCTCGCGCTTGATCTGCGCGATGCGCTTGGATTCCTCATTGCGGCGGGCCTTCAGGGACTCGGTCTCGTTGAGCAGCTGACGGCGCTGCTCTTCCTTTTGCAAAAACTCGGTCAGGTCCACGGCGCTGTTGCGCTTTTTGAGCGCGTCGACCAGCTCCTGCGGATTGGAACGGATGCGGCGAATATCCAGCATGATATTTTTCCTCCTTGAATCGTAAAAAAATAAAGCTCCTCCCCACGTATGGGGACGAACCTTGTCCGCGTTGCCACCCCGATTGCGGCCTTGTCAAACAAGGCTGCCTCTCGTGACGCTGTACAGGGCGCCTCCCCCGCGGCTCAACGCCGCGCGCTCCCGGGCGGAAAACCGAATCGCGTGCTGCCTTGCACCAGACGGCAGCTCTCTTCAAAAACGCGTAAAAACGGTGCTTCCCGGTCATTGCGTATGGCGGTATTATACCACAAAACCCGCAAATTGCAACAGAAAAATGGCAGAAAGGGCAGGGTGTTGCATGCGGGGGGATTTTCATGTATAATAAAGTACCGAAAAACCGAAAGGAAGGTATTGAGTGCCATGGCTTATATTGACGCCGAGGACGATCAGTTTGCGTATCGCTATGATACCCAGCTGCTGATCGACAGAAGAGATAAGGACCTGAACGAGGACGAGATCAACGACTACATCACTGAGCACTTTGACGGCAACTGCCTGATCGCTGTGGGCGATGAGGAAATGATCAAGATCCATTATCACACCAACGAGCCCTGGAAGCTGCTGGAATACTGCAGCACCGTGGGCGAGATCTATGACATTGTGGTGGAGGATATGATCCGCCAGTCGGACGGCAAACAGGGCTGAGCCTTCAGCGGGATTTTTACAGCGGCAGCAGAGTCTGCCGCTTTTTTGAGAGGGTGCAGATGAAGAAAAAAACGCTGATCGGGTGCCTGAGCGCCGTGGGTTGTGAAACGCTGTACGGCCTGAGCTATCTGTTTACCAAGACGGCGACCGGCTCTGCCGGGGAGCTGCAGCTGCTGGGCTGGCGGTTTGCCGCGGCGCTGCTCTTTTTTACGCTGCTGCGGGCCGGGGGCGTGATCCGTATGGAGCTGAAGGGCAAGCCGGTTTTGCCCCTGCTGCGGGCCGCCGTGCTGTGCCCGGGGGTGTATTTCTTTTGTGAGGTGTACGGCATCAGCCTGACCACCGCGGCGGAGAGCGGCACCATGCTGGCCTCCATTCCCATGGTGAGCATGCTGCTCTCCTCAGTGATGCTCAAGAAGAAGCCGACGCTGATGCAAAAGATCGGCGCGCCCGTTACGCTGGCGGGCGTGGTGCTGTCCGCGGTGTCGGCGAGGATGTCGGTGCGGTTTTCGCCCCTTGGGTATCTGCTGCTGATGGGCGGCGTATTGGTGTACGCGCTCTACAGCGTGTATGTGGCGCGGGCGGAGGGCTACAGCGGGGCCGAATTGACCTATGCCATGCTGCTGTGCGGCGCCGCGGTGTATGTGCCCGCGGCGATCATTGAGGGCGGTGTGAACGGTACGCTGGGCGAGCTGGTGCGCCTGCCGTTTGTGAACGGCGGGTTTGCGCTGACCGTGGTGTGCCAGGGACTGGGCTGCTCGGTGCTGGCGTTCTTTCTGGGCAATGTAGCCATTTCGGCGCTGGGGGTCAACCGTACGGCATCGTTTATCGGCATTTCGACGCTTGTTTCCATTGTGGCGGGCGTGCTTTTGCTGGGCGAGCCGTTTACGCTGCTGCAGGGCGTGGGCGCGGTGCTGATCGTGCTGGGCGTGACGGTGGCGAACACGAGGACGTGAAGGGACGGAACGGGAGAACCGTCGGGAACCACCCTTTTTGAAGCCAAAAAGGGCGGTTCCCAAGCCCTCCGCGAAAAAGCGATCAAAAACATATATAAATGCACCCTTGCTTCGATGAAGGTTGACTTTCATCAGGGCAAGGGTGCTTTGATGTGTAATAAAACTGCCTTTTCTCCAAGAGGGGTTTAAGGGGAGAGAGATGCTTTTCGGCTGCGAAAAGCGTGCCTCTCCCCTTATCAATGCAACATCATCTATGTCATTTTTTAGCTGTATAAGGATTGCGGTCATCCGTTAGTTCCAGAATATAGTCCGTGGAACAATGGTGGAATTTTGCAAGATCGATTAGGATTGCTGTTGGAATATCGCGTTGACCCAATTCGTAATTTGCGTAGACCTGTTGTGATATATGAAGAAAATTACCCATTTCTCTTTGTGTTAGGTCAGCATCTTCACGTAAGTCACGTATCCTTCTATACAAAGGAATCACCCCAAACAAATTCTACATTACAACATTTTGTTGTATTGACATTTACAACAAAATGCAGTAAGACTGAATTAGAAAGACAATAACTGTAAATGAAAAGAAAGGAGGAAGAAGAGTATGAACTACATACTTAACAAGAAATCAGGCGTGATTCATGCCACATGTAAGCAGGGACTGAGTTTGAAGTAGAAGGAACGCGCAATGTTTGTGACAATGCATGAGGCGTAGAAATATGCTAAAGAACTTGGAAAGAAGCCAGTGTTTTGTAAAAAATGCGAATTTCGCAATGCTATGCAGAAAGAAATAGACACATAAGTGATTTGCTCTCTGCGTTCTGAAAATGTACTGATCTAAGAGAAAGAAGGAGCTTACATGAAGAAGATTTTGATTTCGAGTTTGGCGCTACTGCTTGCTTTGACATTTGTATGTTCTGCACTGGCAGAAGGGAAAAGAATAAATGAGACATTTACCCTTCGAGGTTTGGAACTGTTTGGCATGACGAAGGCACAAGTCATAGACGCGGAAAAGAAGAAGGGGAATTCAGTGTAGAAGTCTTCAAATTCGGCAACAGTCGATGGGATAACGTTGGCCGGTTTCCCTAATTCTATATTGGAATATACTTTCGATACTTCTAATGATGTATGCCAATCAGTGGATTATAGTTTTGTAACATACGATGATCGACTTGATTCGTCTAATAGTACAAGAGCATATAATAGTGTGTACGCAACCCTGGTTGATAAATACGGTAAGCCGAACTGGTCAAAGTATTTCAATGATCCAGTGCCGCGTATGATGAGTAATTATATGCCGCACTGGATAGGTAATTATTATTACAATAAAGGACGGTATGTTGTAGAAAAGCGAGATTCATGGTTGTTGGAGTTTGATGATTGCTATGTGAATATTGTGCTGTATAAATGGTATGGTGCGATTTAGTCGACGCATTACTATTGCAATGTTCTGTATCATATTCGCAGCAAAGAACAAATGAATAATGTGTGGAAAAATGAGCAGAAACAACAGGAACAGAGAAATAATGATCTATAATCTCTTGTTTCATTAAGTAAGTACAATGAAACACTCAAGAAAGCAGAGAGTGCCCACATCAGGTAATCCCTGCTTTCTTAATATTTAATTTTACTGGTATCGCTTCAGAAATGGTAAGTAGATAAACAGCGTTGCATCCGCAGAAAGTACGCCGAATCAGAAGTGTTCAGCTCTTTTGACGGTTGGCAAGGGGAAAAGGTGTAATGCCTCGTGATAAAGACTGCCCTTTCTCGGAGGGGTGCAGGGGAACCATGCTTTCCGGTTGCGGAAAGCGTGGTTCCCCTGCAATATTCATTGCCTTTACTTTATCCGTCGTTTGATGTATAATAGGGTAGGAAAAAAGCGAAATGAGGATAGATATGTACACCGAAAAAGATTATGCGGATATTTGTGTCCAGCTGAAGCAGCGGCTGTGGGTGGTGATCGTGCCTGCGGCGGTACTGCTGATCGTGATGCTGGTCTCCTTTTTGCTCCGCTGGGCGGAGGGCGTGACGAGCACGCTGTGCATTGCGGGCGGTCTGGTGCTGATCTTTGGCATCAGCATGTTTGTAAGGCCCGTGTATGCCTACCGCCAGCACGTTGATCACGCGCTGCACGGGCGCACGCGCCGGACGACGGGCGTGTTTGTGGATCAGGAGGATGAGCCTGTGCTGCGTGACGGCGTGTATTTTCGCGCCGTGACCATCAATGTGGGCGACAAGCACCGCGAGGTGGATGACCGCCTGTTCTACTATGACGCCAACCTGCCGCGGGCGGACTGGCAGGCGGAGGAAAAGCTGACCTTTACCTCCTATGACGGACGTGTGACCGCGTGGGAAAAAGCCTGAAAAAAACAAACAGAGGGGGGCCGTACATGGAAGCGGTGCTTGTTTGTGTGACCCTGCAGAAGGGCTGTGAACGCCTCATCCTGGTGGGAAAACGCTTTGCCGATACCGAAAAGATACCGCTGCACGTGCTGAGCGTGGAGCGCGCGGACAAAACCAACCTGGCCAACCCCGCCGAGCGCGAGGCGCTGGACTATCTGTACGCTCTATCCCGCTCTGCAGGCGCCGAGATGAGCGTGCAGCGCGATAACGACGTGTTTGGCGCCATCAAGCGCTATGCCGAGGCCGTCGGCGCCATCTGTGTGGTGGTGGGCTGCGGCGACGACGGGCGGTGGACGTTTGCCGACACGCTGCGCGACATGCTGGACGAGCAGGTGCTGCTCATGAAGGCGTGACGGACGGGGGAGAGGACGGACGGGAGTTTTTTGGAAACCACGCTTTTTGTGCCAAAAAGCATGGTTTCCAAGCCTTCCGAGAAAAAGCAATCAAAATTCTATAAAATAACACCCTTGCTTTGATGAAGGTTGACTTCTATCGGGGCAAGGGTGCTTTGATGCGTGATAAAAACTGCCTTTTCTCCAAGAGGGGTTAAAGGGGAGAGGGATGCTTTTCGGCTGCGAAAAGCGTGCCTCTCCCCTTATAAATGTGATAAATCTGCCCTTTCTCGGGTGGGGTTTGGGGCGACCATGCTTTCAGGCTCTGAAAGCGTGGTCGCCCCAATAAACCTTTCGTTAATACGCGCGTACCTCGTAAATGCAGGCGTCGGGTGCGCCGTTGGTGGCAAGAACGCGGATCTCAACGGCATCGCACTCGGTGCCGTCCAGCGGCAGAATGTTGAGGCGCTGATGGTTGCCGCGCACAGGCACGACCTTGACCGCCTTGCCGTCCTTCAGCAGGGTGACGTCATAATCCCTGAGCAGCTCGGCCGGCACGCCGGGGCGCTGCTGCTTCTGACGGTTGGGGGACATGGTCACACGGATGGGATACTTGAAATCGCTGCACAGCACCAGGCGCAGCTCACGGAGCCCGGCGGGCGCATCCAGCGTCATGGTCAGCGTTTCGCCGCCCTCGGCGATGCCGTCCGAGACCCAGCCGTTGACGTCCTCCCCGATCTTGCGGGAAACGCCGTTTTTGACCAGCTCGGGCGCGCCCTGGCTGCAGGAGGACGCGGCAAAGCGCGCCTTGCGGGCCAGGTCGCCGTCATCGGTATTGCCAAAGCCGGGCAGATAGCCGCCGTCACGCAGGATATCCTGCTGCACCTCGGCAATGTAGGGCGCAAGCTCACGCGGCAGGCAATCGTGCTTGAGGCAGCGCGCCGCGGCAATGCCCACCGCCTCGCCGCCGATGGCACAGCAGCCCAGAATGCGGGTGGAGGCCAGCGCCATGCGGCTGGTGGAAATGTCACGCCCCGCCAGCATCAGGTTATCGATGTTTTTGCTGTAATAGCTGCGCCACGGAATGGTGTACACGCCCTGATAGAAGTTGCAGTCGCTGGGCAGCTTGTCCTCATCCAGAATGCCGTGGGCGGCGTGCATATCCACGCACCAGCCGCCGTAGCACACGGCATCGTCAAAGACACGGTGCTCCAGAATATCGTTTTCGTTGAGCAGATAATCGCCCACCAGACGGCGGCTTTCACGCATGCCGGGCAGCGCGCCCACCCATTCGAGGGCAAAGTTCTGCGCGCCGTGATCGTGCTTGCCTTCATCGTTGTTCTTGATATGATCCCAGATGCCGTAGGCATACGCCATCAGGTCGTCACGGATCTTTTCAAACTCGGTAATGATGTCATCGCTGTCGCCCATCAGCTCGCACCACCAGTAGCCGTAATCGTTGGCGGCGCTGCTGGTCATGCTGGTGCGCTTGTACTCCTCGGGGTCGGGCGCGTCGGAAACGTCGATCTGATCGCGCATGCCGGCGCAGTGGATGCGCTTGGCCAGCTGCTTTTCGGTCAGGTGCTTGGCAAAGGCGGGGGCGGTAAAGGGCACGGGATGGCCAAGATCCTTGGCGAGCATCATGATGGTGTTGCCCATGCGCTCGTTGTTGGCCTCGTTGGGGGCGTGCGGCTCGTTGAATTCGGCCTTCGGCTCGCTGCCGGTGCGGAACTCGGCCCCCGCGTAATAGCCCAGCGTGCCGTTGCCCGTGGCATCGACAAACAGGGGTGCGGTAAAGCGCAGGCGCATCTCGGTGGTCTCCTGCACGCAGTCGATGGAGGTGATCTTACTGCCCTCGGTCTCGCAGTCGTACATGACGGTGTTGTGCCACACGGTCAGGTTCTGCTGCTTTTGGGCAGCTTCAAAAAGGATCATATCCCAGGTGGAATAGCTGAAGTTTTCGTTGCGGGCTTTGTTTTCCAGCATCAGCTCGTAAAGGATGCCGCCCTCGGCGTAGTCAGGCTGCTTGAGGCTCTGATCGGCACCGGAAATGTGGATGCGGATCTCGCTGCTGGCGTTGCCGCCCAGCACGGGACGGGAATTGATGAGCGCCGTATTGGCGCCGTGACGCGCCGCCGCCATGGCCGCGCAAAGACCGGCCATGCCGCCGCCGACCACGATCAGGTCATAATGTTCTTGCTTGAAGCGTTCCGGAATCCTTTTCATTTTTGATTACCTCACTTGTACAGACTGACAAGATAGCGACCCACCTCACAGCAGTAGCGTGCCGTCACATCCTGCAGGGCGGCGGGCATGCGGTGGGTGGTGGTGATCTCAAAGATCATATCGGCCTTGCAGCCGCCCTCGTACAGGGCATGCATGACCTTTTCCCAGGGGAGGGTGCCGGTAAAGGGCAGGCGGTGCTGATCGGTATCGCCGATGTTGTCATCGATGTGCAGCGCCTTGATGCGATCGCCCAGAAGCAGAATGGCGGGCACCTGGTCATCGTAGAAGCGGTGGGCGTGTCCCACATCCCAGCAGGCGCCGACCTTGTCGGAATGGAAGGAATCGACCAGCGCGGCCAGCTCCTGCGCGGTGCAGCAGAAGCGGCGGCGGTTTGCGGTATCGCACATGTTTTCAAAGGCGAGGCCCACGTTCAGCTTGTCCGCCAGCTTGATGGCATCGGCAAACAATTCTTTGTTATAGCGGATGGAGGCTTCGATGTCGCCGTCCTCCGCGCCCACGGCGGTGACGGGGTGCATGACTGCCCACTTGCAGCCCAGCATGGCGCTGATCTCAATGGAGCGCAGCAGCATCTCATCAAAGAACTGCTCGTCCTCCGGCGTGGCAAAGCTGCGGCCGTCGCGCCCCGTGCGGTACGGGGGATGGGACTGCACAAAGGGCAGGCCGTATTTTTCGGCCTCGCTGCGGATGACGTCGACCTGCTGCTTCCAGTCATCGTGGTGCAGCGTGGTGCGGCGGCGGGGCAGGGCGCACAGGTTCATGTCCAATACCTCAAAGCCCGCCTCGGCGCAGCGGCGAACTGCCTCGGGGTAGCCGATGTATTCATCGCTCTCGCGCCTCTCGCGGAAAAGGCTGGTCATTGTGCCGACACGCATGGTTTTCCCTCCTCGTTTTCGATCACGTTCCAGCGGCAAAGGATCCACTCGCCGTCCCTGAACTCAAACACGCAGACGGCGCCGTTGTTGAGCAGCAGCTTGCGGGCACGGATGTTGATGCCAATGGCGTGGCTGAGCATGGCCTTGACGGTGCCGTCGTGGCAGAAGACGGCCACCGTTTCATCGGCGGGCTCGGCTTCCATCTCCTTCATGAAGCGGGCGACACGGGCGGTGTGCATATCGTGGTTTTCGCCGCCCCAGGGGGTGTAATCACGCTGGGTGTTGGCGTAGGGATAACGCTCGGGCCAGCGCTTGTAGGCGTCCTCGCGGAGGATGCCCTGAAGTTCCCCAACGCTGATCTCCCTGAGGTCATCGTGAAGGATGGGGTTGGATTCGCCGGAGGCGATGAGGCAGGTCTCACGGGCACGGGCGAGGGGGCTGGCGTAGATCTTGTCAAAATGAATGCCCTGCAGCAGCAGACCGGCGCGGCGGGCATCCTCACGGCCCTTTTCACTCAGCGGGGCCGAGGACCAGCCGCTGTAACGGCGCAGAAGGTTATCCATGCTCTGCCCGTGACGGATGGCATATAACAGCATAAGGCGCTCCTTTGTTTATTGAAAAATCAGTTGGAGGGGGCAAGGTCATCCAGATGGATGAAGGCGATGACCTTGTTGTAGCGGATGGCCGCCCAGCCGCCGGCGGTGATGTACAGCACATCCACGGGGGTGTTGGCGTTGTAGGTGGCGACCACGGCGGCCTTGGCGTTGTCATAGGCGCGCACGCTGGTTTTGACGGTGGTCATGAAGGGGGTGGAGCTGCCGTTGACGATGGGGGCAATGTCCTCTTCCACCCAGTAATCGGCATTCATGGGCAGGAAGCACACGGCCTCACGGAAGGAGACGACGTAATAGCTGCCCTGCGTGCCGATGACGGTAAAGCGCTGATACAGGCTGACATCGCCCACACGCTTGGTGGTGCTGTAGGGCGCGGCATAGGCGTACACGCCGCTGCGGTTGCGCAGCACGATGTGCGTGGGGTTTTCGATGATGTAGGCGCTCTCGACCCAGCCGGTCAGCATTTCGCCGGCCTTTTTGGGGTTTTCGACAGACACCTCATACATGTTGCCGTTGGAGGAGAGGATTTCAAACTCCGTGCCGTGGGGCAGGTAGCAGATACGGTCGGAGGAGGTGGAGCTTTTTTTGCGCAGGCTGACCTGGCGGGAAATGACCTCGCCGGTCTGCGCCAGCGCCAGCGCGGGGAACATCGCGGACAGCAGCAGCGTCAGGACGGCCAGAAGTGAAATGATTTTTTTCATCGGTGATTATACCTCCCGGATATGACTACAAACATTATAACGGATATGTAAGGTTTTTGCACTCACTTTTTGTAAAAAAAGAAATTTTTCTTTCCCAGATAGAAAGTGTAACAAAAATTTACAAAATCTCAATGTTTAAAAACTGTTCATTCATCCTATGATGTGTTATAATAAGTGTGGCTTATTATGCCGTTTGTTTTGCGTACGGATCCATACGGAACGCGACCCCATACGGAAGGAAGGAATTCCCATGAAACATTCCCTCAAAAAGCTGATTTCTTTGCTGCTGGTGCTGTCCATGGCGCTGGTGCTGCCCGTCACCGGTCTGAGCGATGACGTCAAGGTGACCGCCATCAGCATGCTGCCCTCCAGCATGACTTTGGACGTGGGCGAGGACAAGAAGATCGCGGCGATCGTCGCCCCGGATGACGCCACCGATAAAACGGTGACCTTTACCAGCTCCAACACCGCGTATGCCACGGTGAACGGCAGCGGTACCGTGACCGGCGTCAAGGCCGGCAGCGTCACCATCACCGCCACCGCCAATGACGGCAGCGGTGTGACCGGCACCACCAATGTGACCATCAAACAGCCTGCCACCGCGGTAAGCCTCAGCCAGTCCTCCGCCACGATGAACGTGGGCGACACGCTGACCCTGACCGCCGGCGTCAGCCCCGATGATACCACCGATAAATCCGTCAGCTGGAGCAGCAGCAGCTCCGCCGTGGCCACCGTGGCCGATGGCGTGGTGACCGCTGTTTCCAAGGGCACGGCCACCATTACCGTGACCACCAATGACGGCAGCAGCAAGACTGCCACCTGCTCCATCACCGTCAAGCAGCCCGTGACCGGCATCACCCTGAGCGACAGCGAAGTGTCCCTCACCGTGGGCGGCACCAAGCAGCTGACCGCCACCGTGGTGCCCTCCGATGCTTCCGAAAGCGGTGTGACCTGGGCCTCCACCAACCCCTCTGTGGCCACCGTTTCCGCCAGCGGTCTGGTGACTGCTGTGGGCGCCGGCGCTGCCACCGTGACCGCGGCTGCCGATGACGGCAGCGGCAAGACCGCTACCTGCAGCGTGGTGGTCAAGCAGATGGTGACCGGCATTACGCTGGACCACACCACCCTGTCCCTGCGCGAGGGCACGGGCGCTTCTCTGGTCGCCACCGTGGAGCCTGCCACCGCCAGCAACCCCGCTGTGACCTTTACCAGCCTGAACCCCGAAGTGGCCACCGTCACCTCTGTGGGTGTTGTGAGCGCCGTCAAGGCCGGCACCGCCACCATCCGCTGTGAAGCGGCGGACGGCAGCGGCGTGTATGCCACCTGCACCGTGACCGTGCTCAAGGGCGTGACCGGCATCACCGTCGAGCCCACCTCCTTCACCATCGGTGTGGGCGAGGAAAAGATGCTGAACGTGGATGTGACCCCTGTGGACGCCGCCAACCAGGGTGTGACCTTTACCTCCAGCAACACGGCTGTGGCCGTGGTCAGCAAGGAAGGCCGCGTGACCGGCGTGTCCCTGGGCAGCGCCGTCATTACCGCCAAGTCCAACGATGACCCCAACGTGCTGGCGGCCTGCAATGTGACCGTTGGCATGATGATCGATTCCATTTCCATCGTGCCCAGCGCCATCACGCTGGAGACCGGCAAGACCTATGTGCTGGCCGCCACCGTGCAGCCCGCCGGCGCCACCAACACCAACCTCAAGTGGACCAGCGGCAGCCCCGCTGTGGCCTCTGTCAATGAAAGCACCGGCGTGGTGCAGACCTGGTCCGCCGGCACCGCCGTCATCACCGCCGCCGCTCAGGACGGCAGCGGCAAGACCGGCACCTGCACCATCACCGTGACCGGCGGCACCGTAACGCCCACCAAGGTCAGCAAGGTGACCCTGAACGAAGAAGCCATTACCGTGGCCGCGGGCGGCACCGCCCAGCTGACCGCCACCGTGGAGCCCTATGACGCCGCGGACAAGAGCGTGAAGTGGACCTCCTCCAAGACCTCTGTCGCCACCGTGGACGAGAACGGCCTGATCACCGCTGTGGCCGCCGGCAGCGCGACCATTACCTGTGCCTCCAACGATGGCGGCGCTTCCGCCACCTGCACCGTGACCGTGGTGCAGTCCGTGACCGGCATTACCGTGACGCCCACCAGCGCCGTGGTGACCCCCGGCGGCACCATCAGCCTGGCCGTGTCCGTGTCGCCCTCTGACGCCTCCAACAAGAACGTGGGCTACCAGTCCAGCAACAACGCTGTGGCCGTGGTGTCCAATACCGGCGTGGTCACCGGCGTGGCCCCCGGCACCGCCGTCATTACCGTCTTCAGCGCTGACAACACCTCCATCCGCGCCACCTGCACCATCACCGTGGGCAAGGCCGTGACGGGCGTGAGCGTTTCTCCCTCCGCCATCAGCCTGACCACCGGCACCAGCTACGAGCTGACCGCCGTGGTGCAGCCCGATGATGCCACCAACCCCGCCGTGACCTGGTCCTCCAGCGATAAGACGATGGCACAGGTCAACAACGCCGGCGTGGTCACCCTGTACAAGGCCGGCACCGTGACCATTACCGCCACCGCGGCGGATGGCAGCGGCTACTTTGGCACCTGCGTGTTCACCGTTACCGGCGGCACCATCGATGCCCCCACCGAGCCGCCTACGCCGATCACCCCCGTGCCCGGCCCCACCAATGTGCCCATCGGCGGCCAGACCGCCCGTGTCAATACCGTCAAGGGCAGCCTGAACCTGCGTCAGCAGCCCAAGGACGGCTCCAAGATTTTGACCCGCATTCCCGAAAACGGCTATTTCACCGTGCTGACCAAGGGTACCGAATGGTGCTATTCCTACTATGACGGCTATTACGGCTACGTCATGACCAAGTTTGTCAGCTTTGACCTGACCCCTGTGGTGACCACCCCTGTGCCCGATACCGGCTATACCGCTTATGTGGATACTGTCGACGGCGGCCTCAACATCCGCAGCTCGGCCAGCACCTCCGCCAAGCGTTTGGGCGTCATCCCCAAGGGTGCCGAGTTCCTGGTGCTGACCTATGGCAGCACCTGGTGCTACGTCAAGTATAACGGCATCACCGGTTATGCCATGACCAAGTTTATCAAGCTGGGCTCTCCCACCAGCACGCCTACCCCGACCAAGCAGACCGTGGTGGCGTACGGCTATGTGACCACCGTCAGCGGCGGCCTCAACCAGCGCCCCACCAAGAGCATGAGCTCCAGCGTGATCCAGGTCATTCCCCGCAACACTTGGGTCAATATTCTGGAAAAGGGTGAGACCTGGTGCTATGTGAGCTATAACGGCAAGGACGGCTGGGTCATGACCAAGTTCCTGACCATCAGCAACAGCAAGGAAAACACGCCCAAGCCCACCACCACCTCCACCAGCGGCAGCTATCAGACTGCCTGGGTCGCGGTGGCGACCGGCACCACGCTGAACCAGCGCTCCAGCGCCAGCACCAATGCCAGCATCATTACCCGCATTCCCAATGGTGCCGCGGTGCAGGTGTACAGCAAGGGCTCTACCTGGTCCTACATCAAGTACAACGGCAAGTACGGCTACGTCATGACGCAGTTCCTGCAGTTCTAAGGGAACGACGGACGAGGTCTTTGGAAATCACGCTTTTTGAAGCCAAAAAGCATGGTTTCCAAGCCTTCCGAGAAAAAGCCATCAATATCATAAACAAATACACCCCTGCTTTGATGTCAGATGACTTTCATCAGAGCAGGGGTGTTATGCTGTGTGATAAGATCAGCCTTTTCTCAGAGAGGGGGTACAAGGGGGAGAGGTATGCTTTTCGGCTTCGAAAAGCGTACCTCTCCCCCTTAATAATTTACTTGCCCTTTCTCGGGTGGGGTTTGGGGCGACCATGCTTTCCGGCTTCGGAAAGCGTGGTTTCCCTGCAAAAAACGTTTTACCTCGTAACCTCCGGCAGCATCGCCAGCACGTCGCGTGTCAGCGGTGAGCGCACGCCGAAGCGCTCCTCCGCCCGCTCCCCGGCGCAGCCCATCCACAGGCAGGCGGTACAGGCAGCCTCAAAGGCATCGGGCATCGTGGGCAGCAGCCCCGCCGTCAGCCCGGCGAGCAGATCACCGCTGCCGCCCTTGGCCAAAGCCGCCGAGCCCACCACGTTCAGCACGGTGCGCTGCTCATCGCAGATCACGGTGACGGCATTCTTGAGCACCACCACGCCGCAGCCATAGCGGCGCAGGATCTCTCTTGCACTGCCCACGGGGTCGGCCAGCACCTATGCGACTGACACCTGCAGCAGCGCCGCCGCCTCGCCTGCGTGCGGGGTCAGAACGGTTCTTTTGCCCAGGGCAAAGGGCGTTTGGGCAAGCATGCGCAAAGCCCCCGCGTCCAGCACGGCGGGCTTTTCGGGATCGTAAACATCTTGCATCCGCTTGTACTGCTCCTCGCTTACATGCAGGCCGCAGCCCATCAGCAGCGCGTCATACGCCCCCGCGCTTTGCGGCTCGGCGCACATGGCGTTGGGCACCAGCGTTTGCAGTATGGGCATCACTTCACGGTCGCACAGCACGGTCACCAGCCCCGCCCCGGCGCGCAGACAGCTTTCTGCTGCCATGGCCGCGGCGCCTGCCATGCCCATGCTGCCGCACAGCAGTGAAACACGGCCGCAGGTGCCCTTGTGCGCGTCCATGGGGCGCGGGGGCAGCAGGCGGGGCAGATCGCCCTTTTCGTAAACGATGTACCCTTCGGCATCGTCCTCCTGCGGCAATCCGATGGGCAAACAGAGCACTTTGCCCGACAGCGCGCGCGGCTGCACCAGATACGTGCCCGGCTTGACACGGTGCAGCGCCGCGGTGACGGTCGCTTGGATCGCTGCTCCGTGCGCACCGTCAGTGCCGTCAATGCCGCTGGCGATGTCGATGGCCAGCACCGGCAGGGACAGGGCATTCAGCTGATCGATGGCTTTTTCAGCCTCGCCCGAGGCAGGACCACGCAGCCCCGTGCCGAGCAGACCGTCCACCGCGGCGTCAAAGGCGCCCTCGGGCAGGGTCTCGCTGACCGGGATGCCCCGATATCGGGCAAAGGCCAGGTTTTGTTTGGCGGAATCCGTCCTGCAGCCCAGCGGGAGCCAGATGACGGCTTCACCGCCCATTTCACGGTAGAGCCTTGCCGCGGCGATGGCGTCGCCGCCGTTGTTGCCGCTGCCGGCGGCAAACAGCACACGCCCCTTGCGGTGCCCAAGCAGGTCATCCAGCGCCATGGCAACGCCGCGGGCGGCGTTTTCCATCAAAAGCAGGGCAGGCACGCCCTCATCAAACGCCCGCTGCTCCGTTTGGCGCATGCGGTCGGGGGTCATGGTCGTGGTCATAACAGCTCCTTATTCCAACACGACGACCGCCATGGCGACGCCGGCATCGTGGGAGATGGAAAGAAACGCGCTTTGCGCCCCCGTGAGGGTGAGGGCGGCAAGCGTTTTTTCGTTCATGATATAGTAGGGCGCACCGCTTTCGGTATGCCCTATTTCGATCTCTGAGACAAACAGCCCTTTGAAGCCCGTGCCCAGCGCCTTGACCAGCGCCTCTTTGGCGGCAAACAGCCCCGCGGCGGTTTCGGCGGCTCGGACATGGCCGAAGATGTACCGCTGCTCTGCCTCGGTGAATACGCGGGACAGCCGCTGCTCATGGGCCAGCATCTCTTCCATGCGGCTGACGCCGCACACATCACAGCCCAGCCCCTTCATCACATTCCCGCCGAATACAATACGGCGTTGGCGATGGCGCGGGCGGTCACCTCGGCGGCCACGGCGCACAGCTTGACAAAGTTGACATCGTTGAGGCGGCGGCAGGTGGCCATGGCAAACAGGGTGTCGCCGTCCATCTGCGTGTGCACGGGACGGATGGTGCGGGCGAGGCCGTCATGCGCCACATCCGCGAGACGGTTCGCCTGTTCTTTGGTCAGGGCGCAGTCGACTGCCACCACGCCGATGGTGGTGTTGCTGCCGGGGGCGGGAATGCGCAGCTGCTGCCGCGCGGGCGCCTGACCGCACAAAAGCCCCTCCGCGGAGACGGGTGTGCCATCCTCCATGTGGGCGCAGGCAATGCACTCGCCCGTGACGGGGTGATACACATCGCCGCAGGCGTTGACCGCCACCACCGCGCCCACCGTAATGCCCTCGGGCAGCGTCATGGAGGCACTGCCGATGCCGCCCTGCTGCGGGTTGGCATCCACCACCAGCTTGCCGATGGTGGCGCCTGTACCGGCACCGAAAGCGCCCTGCGCCATGCCTTTGCCCGCGCTGACACAGGCGGAATAGCCCATGGCGGCATCGGGGCGCACCTTGCTGTCGCCGCGGTTTAAATCAAACAGCACGGCGGCGGGCACAATGGGCACGCGTGCCACGCCCATATCCAGACCGACGTTCATCTGCTCCAGACAGCGCATCACGCCGTCCGCGGAGGCCAGACCAAAGGCACTGCCGCCTGTCAGCACAACGGCATGCACACGCTCCACCAGATTGCCGGGGCGAAGCAAATCGGTCTCCCGCGTGCCGGGGGCGGCACCGCGCACCGATACGCCGCCCACCGCGCCGTCGGCCGGGGCAAGCACCACAGTCACACCCGTCTGCGCCTGCGCGTTTTGCGCCTGCCCGACGCGGATGCCGTGCACATCGGTGATATCGCCCTCAAAGGGCTTGTAAATGTTCATTGCAGTGCTCCTTCCAGCCAACGGATCAGGTCGGCATACACTTCCTCACGGTTGGTCTCATTGAGCATTTCGTGCCGTCCGCCCTCGTAGAGGCGAAGGGTCAGACGGGTCAGCCCGGCGGCCTCAAACTGCTCATACACCGTGCGCACGCCTTTGCCCTGCGCGCCCACGGGGTCCATGCCGCCCGACATGAAATACACGGGCAGATCAGAGGGCATGGCGGAAAGGCGGCTTGTATCGCTCAACGCCCTGAGCCCCGAAAACATGTCATAATAGCCGCGGGCGGTAAAGAGGAAGCCGCACAGCGGGTCGGCCGCGTAGTCATCCACGCGGTCGTTATCGCGGCTAAGCCAGTCAAAGGGCGTGCGCACGGGCTCAAAGGCCTTGTTGCTGTTGGCGCCCACCAGCCTGGCGGTCATGGGGGAGCGCTTGTTCCAGCCGTGCGTTTTGCCCGCCAGCGTGGCGGCGGCCATGCCCGCCTCGCACACGGCTTTGGGATGCCAGCCGGTGCCGCTGATGACGGCGGCATCGAGGTTTTTGCCGTAGCGGATCAGGTATTCGCGGGCGGCAAAGCTGCCCATGGAGTGACCGAGCAGCACGTGTTTGAAGCCGGGGAAGCGCTTCTGCGCCTCCTGCCGCATCAATTCGATGTCCTCGATGAGGCTGCTCCAGCCGTCCTTTTCGCCAAACCAGCCGTGCTCCGCCTCGGGCGCTTCGGGGCCGTGTCCCGCATGGTTGTGACCCACCACGGTGTAGCCGGCTTTGACCAGCGCCTCGGCGGCGCCTTCATAACGGCGCATGTGTTCCGCCATGCCGTGCACCAGTTGCACAATGGTCTTCTTTTCGTTGCCGCCCTGCCAGATGTAAAGCCCCAACGTGCGGCCGAAGGGAGATACAACGGTTTCGACGTGCGGTTTCATGCGCGCTCCTCCTTGCAAAAAAGGGCGCAGGCAATGCCCGCGCCGCCGGATGATCGTTACAGCTGATAAAGGCCGACCTTCTTGTACACCTTGCGCAGCGTGCGGTTGGCCAGGGCGGAGGCTCTTTCGGCACCGGTTTTGAGCGTTTCGGCAATGAAGGCTTTGTCGGCCACCAGACGCTTGTATTCGCTCTGGATGGGGGACAGGGTATCGATGATCGCCTGCGTGGCGGCGTCCTTGAGCGCGCCGTAGCCCTGGCCCTGCAGGGAGGCGCAGACTTCGTCGGGCGTGCGGCCGCTCATGGCGGCGGTGATGGTGATCAGGTTGGTGACACCGGGCTTGTTTTCGGCATCGACACGGATCTCGCCGTCGCTGTCGGTCACGGCGCGGCGGATCTTGCGGCGGATGGCGTCGGCATCATCCACCATGGAGATGAAGGAGTCAGGCTCACCCGATTTGCTCATCTTGGAGGTGGGATCGGTCAGGCTCATCACGCGCGCGCCCGCGGACTTGGAGATGTAGGGCTCGGGCACCACAAACACATCGCCGTACAGGCTGTTGAAGCGCTCGGCAATGTCACGGGACAATTCCAGATGCTGCTTCTGGTCGGCACCCACGGGCACCACGGCAGTCTGATAGAGCAGGATGTCCGCCGCCATCAGCACGGGGTAGGTGAGCAGACCGGCATTGATGTTGTCGGCATGGCGGGCGGATTTGTCCTTGAACTGCGTCATGCGGCGCAGCTCGCCGTCATAGGTGAAGCAGTTGAGGATCCACGCCAGCTCGGCATGCTGATGCACATGGCTCTGGGCGTAAATGATGTTCTTTTCGGGGTCAAGGCCGCAGGCGATGTACAGGGCGGCCACCTCGGCGGTGTGGCGGCGCAGCTCGGCGGGCACCTGACGCACCGTCAGGGCGTGCAGATCGGCCATGCAGAACAGGCAGTCATAATCATCGCTGAGCAGCTTGAAATTGCGCAGCGCGCCGATGTAGTTGCCGATGGTTAGCACGCCGGAGGGCTGCACAGCGGAATACAAAATGGGTTTTCTTTCGATCTCACTCATAAATCTATCACACGCTTTCGGTTGTTTTTTCATGCCTTGGCGGCTTCAAGCTTGTTCAGGTGCGCGCACAGGGCGGCGTAGGAAGCATCCGAGATGTCATGCTCCAGCCGGCAGGCATCCTCCCGGGCCAGAGCGGGATCGACCCCCAGCATCTCCAGACAGCGGGCCAGCGTTTTGTGCCGGGCATAGATGCGCTCGGCAATGGCCTGACCGCTTTCGGTCAGGGTGATCAGGTTGCCGCCGTCCATGTCGATGAAGCCGTTTTCCCTCAGGCGCTTCATGGCCACGCTGACAGAGGGCTTGGAAACCTCCAGAGCCGTGGCAATATCGATGGAACGCACAACGCCCTTCTCTTCCCTGACCATCAGGATCATCTCAAGGTAGTCCTCGGCAGATTTGCGGATGATCATGTCGGAGTCTCCTTAGCAAAATAATCAGTCTTCGTCGGTGATGATGTTGCCCAGATCGTCGATATCGCCCTCGGGCATTTCGGGGGCGGGGTCATCCTGCGGCACGGGTTCGGGCTCCGCAAAGGTGGCGCGCACAGCGGCCTCCACCTCGTCGCACAGGGAACGGTTGTCCTTGAGCAGCTGGCGGGTGTTTTCACGGCCCTGGGCAATGCGCTCATCGTTGAAATAGAACCAGGCGCCGCTCTTGCGGATGATATCACGCTCGACGGCCATGTCCAGAAGGGTGCCTTCCTTGCTGATGCCCTCGCCGTAGAGCAGGTCGAATTCGGCGGTGCGGAAGGGCGGGGCCACCTTGTTTTTGACCACCTTGATCTTGGTGCGGTTGCCGATGACGGTGGCGCCGTTCTTGAGCTGCTCGCCGCGGCGGATATCCATACGCACGGAGGAGTAGAACTTGAGGGCGCGGCCGCCGGTGGTGACCTCGGGGTTGCCGTACATCACGCCCACCTTTTCACGCAGCTGGTTGATGAAGATGACGATGGCGTTGGTCTTGTTGACCACGCCCGCCAGCTTGCGCAGGGCCTGGCTCATCAGGCGGGCCTGCAGGCCCACAAAGGTATCGCCCATTTCGCCGTCGATCTCGGCACGCGGCACCAGGGCGGCGACGGAGTCGACCACGACCACGTCCACCGCGCCGGAGCGGACCAGCGCTTCGCAGATCTCCAGCGCGTCCTCACCGGTGGAGGGCTGGGAAACATACAGCTCGTCAATGTTGACGCCCAGCTTGCGGGCATACTCGGGGTCGAGGGCATGCTCGGCGTCGATGAAGGCGGCAATGCCGCCGCGCTTCTGGCTTTCGGCCACCACGTGCAGGGCAATGGTGGTCTTACCGGAGGATTCCGGTCCGAACACTTCAATGATGCGGCCCTTGGGGATGCCGCCCACGCCCAGCGCCAGGTCGATGGACAGGCAGCCGGTGGGGATGACATCCACCTTCATGTGGTTCTGTTCGCCCAGCTTCATGACAGTGCCTTTGCCAAACTGCTTTTCGAGGGCGGAAAGGGTGGTTTCAAGGGCGCGGGCACGCTCATCCATCACGGAGGCGGTTTCTTTTTCAGCGGCTTTTCTGGCCATGGTGATTCTCCTTTATAATAAATGATAAGCAGTTGTTACTCAGTTGGATCCAATGCTTCATACAGCAGCCGCACGGCGGCCTGTACGGCAGCGTGACGGATGTCGCTGCGGCTTCCGCAAAAGCGGCATTCGATGCAGGTCTCGCCCTCGGGCGAAGCCAGCCCCACGTACACCAGCCCCACCTCCTCACCGTCCGGCCCAGCATAGCCGGTGGTGGACAGCGCGTAATCGGTACCGATGACATTCTTTGCGCCGCGGCACATTTCCAGACAGGTCTCGCGGCTCACGGCGGTGTGCTTTTGCAGGGTCTCGGGCTTTACGCCCAGAAGTGATACCTTGCGCCCCTCGTCATAGCTGACGATGCCGCCCATAAACACGCGGCTGGCGCCGGGGACGCTGACAAAGGCATCGGACAAAAGTCCGCCCGTCAGGCTTTCGGCACAGGAGAGCGTCTGCCCCCTTTGGGACAGGGCGGACACGATCTCAGCGGGCGTCATGGGCAAACACATCCCACAGGCGGATGAAATATTCGGTGCCCGACCACACGGTGGCCATGGCCGCCAGAATGCAAAGCAGCAGCGGCAGCACGCCCTCCGTCAGCAGGCAGGCCAGAATGGCGATCATCTGCAGCACGGTCTTGATCTTGCCGCTCATGGCGGCGGGCACCACGGTGCCCTGCTGCACGGCCACCAGACGCAGGCCGTCCACCAGCAGCTCACGCACCACGACCAGCACCGGCAGCCAAACGCCCATGCGGCCCATGCTGGCCAGCAGGATCATGACTGTCAGCGTCAGCACCTTGTCGGCAATGGGATCGGCAAACTTGCCGAAGACCGTGACCAGGTTGCGCTTGCGGGCGATGCGGCCATCCAGCGTGTCGGTGATGCAGGCGAGGCCGAACACGGCGGCCGCGGGCAGGTAAAGCTTGAGCGCCACGAGCAAAAGACAGATGGGCACCAGCGCGATGCGCAGAACGGTCAGCTTGTTGGGCAGGTTCATTTCCATTATTCCACCGCCTCCCCGTACAGGTCGTAGGTATCCGCCTTTGTCAGGCGGATGAGAACAAATGTGCCTTCTTCGGGAGCCTTGTCCGCGGTAAAGAAGATCTCGCCGTCGCTGTCGGGCGATTCCATCTCGCTGCGGGCGGTAAAGTATTCGCCGTCCGAGCCGGTCACCAGCGCGCGCACGGTCTGCCCCACGCGGGCTTCGTTGGCCTTGAGGCTGATGTCCGCCTGCAGGGTCATGAGGGTGTCGAGGCGCTCGTCCTTGACGTCCTCCGCGATCTGACCGGGCATGTCGTAGGCGGGGGTGTCCTCCTCACGGCTGTATTTGAAGGCGCCCATGCGGTCAAAGGCGATCTCCTTGGTAAAGTGATACAGGGTGTCAAAATCATCCTGCGTTTCGCCGGGGAAGCCGACGATAAACGTGGTGCGCAGGGTAAAGCCCATCTGACGGGCGGCCAGCAGCAGCTCACGTGTTTTTTTCATGGTGCCGCGGCGGTTCATGGCCTTGAGCACAGGCTCGCTGGCATGCTGCAGCGGCAGGTCGAGGTATTTGCACACATTGGGCAGGCGGCTCATGGTCTGCAGCAGCTCAAGGTCGATCTCGTCGGGGTACATGTACAGCACGCGCAGCCACTCCACACCCTCGATGGCGGCGGCCTTTTCGATCAGCTGACGGAGGCTGCTGCCTGTATCGGTGCCGTAGCGGGAGGTATCCTGCGAGATGAGAATGATCTCTTTGGTGCCGTTTGCCACGAGCGTTTTGATCTCGTTCAGAATGGCTTCCTCATTGCGGGAGCGGTAGCCGCCGCGGATGAGGGGGATGGCGCAGTAGGCGCAGCGGTTGTTGCAGCCCTCGCCGATGCGCACATAGGCGCTGTAGGAAGGGGTGGTCAGCACACGGCCGCATTCCAGCATTTTGTCGCTGCGGCCCCTCAGGTCGGGCTTGCCGCCCTCCAGGGCGCTTTCAACGGCCTCCACGATGCTGCCGTACTGGCTGACGCCCAGCAGGGCATCGATCTCGGGCATTTCTTCCTTGAGGGCATCGCCGTAGCGCTGGGCGAGGCAGCCCGTGACGATCAGCTTTTTGCAGCGGCCGGTCTCTTTATACTGAGCCATTTCCAGAATGGCATTGATGCTTTCTTCCTTGGCGGGATCGATGAAGCCGCAGGTGTTGACCAGCAGAACATCGGCCTCGGCAGGGTCGGCGGTAAAGGTATGACCCGCCTGCTGCAGCAGCGACAGCATCTGCTCGGTATCCACACGGTTTTTGACGCAGCCCAGGGAAATGACGCCAAACTTCATAAAACCCTCCAACGTAATTGAGTACACTTTGAACCTATTATACCATAAACCGCGGAAGGGCACAAGCAAGGTTGTACACAGGGAAGAAAAAATTTAGAAAAGGATATTGACAAATGCTTTTGTACGGTGTATTATATCACTCGTCACCGAATGCTGTGCGTAAGCTCCTCGGGGTGTAGCGCAGTCCGGTAGCGCACGTGCTTTGGGAGCATGGGGCCGGGGGTTCGAATCCCTTCACCCCGACCAAACAGCTTTCGCACGGCATCTATGTGGCCCCGTGGTCAAGCGGTTAAGACATCGCCCTTTCACGGCGGTAACTCGGGTCCGAATCCCGACGGGGTCACCACTTTTTTTCTTCGGGGTTGGTTTACGGGCCTTTAGCTCAGTTGGTCAGAGCGGCCGGCTCATAACCGGTTGGTCCGGGGTTCAAGTCCCTGAAGGCCCACCAATGTGGCCCGGTAGTTCAGTTGGTTAGAACGCCAGCCTGTCACGCTGGAGGTCATGGGTTCGAGCCCCATTCGGGTCGCCATTTTTCTTCTGTCGGTTGGGCCAAAATGCTGGAGTAGCTCAATTGGCAGAGCACCTGATTTGTAATCAGGCGGTTGCGGGTTCAAGTCCCATCTCCAGCTCCATATTTCATGGGTAGGTTCCCGAGTGGCCAAAGGGAGCAGACTGTAAATCTGCCGGCACCGCCTTCGATGGTTCGAATCCATCCCTGCCCACCATGAAAGAATCGTAATTTTGAAAAATTGCGATTCTTTTTTCATATTTCATGAAAAACGAACCTGTTCTGACTTGGATGCAAGGGAGGGACGAAACATGAAGATGAACAGATGGAACGATTTTAATACAGCCGCTCCGTTGTAGAAATTTCTTTCAGCGTTGAAAGAAAAAGTATCAGGGAAAAAGCTTTCGGCGTATTATGCCAATCTGTCCGGTCCCGGAATCTTTGATGAGCCCATTGCTTTGTGTTTTGAAGATATTGTAGTTGTTTTCTTTTCCGGATTGATAAGCACCATGCGAATAGCGGTTTTGGAGGCAGCCAAATTCGAACAGGATCCGACTTTGCGCTTTCTCTATTCCAATCGTCCGTCGAGCAGGTAGATGGGCTGCCGTATTTTCCGTGTTCCGAATTCTCCTTACGAGGGGTTGTATCTGTCGGATATTACGCTGGAAAGGTTCTCGCACGCCCATGAAATTGACCCCTGCACAGATGCGATCAGACCGGATGGAGGTGATTATTTTTCAACGCTCACTTTACATTTCAGCGGTGACAAGGCCATATCCATTCGCGGCGAAGAGGCGTTTATGGATGGCTATATGAATGTCGTTTTGGAGGATTCCGACAATCAGATAGGTGATTAAGGAGGAACGGACAATGAAAATGAATACATGGTATTAGTTTAATACCGCCACTCCGCTGTTGCAGTTCCTCACCGAACTGAAAGAATTTTTAGCGGGAAAGCAGCTCACAGAGCATTATTCCGAGATAACCGGCCCCGGAAGCACCGGTGAACCCATCGCGTTGCGTTTTGATAATGTCGTGGTTGTGTTCTATTCTTAGCTGATCAGTACGATGCACATCGCGGTTCTGCCCGCAGAAGACTTTGAAAAAGATCCCACCCTCAATTATCTGTACGCTGATACTCCTTATTACGAAGGTGTTAGTCACTATCTTCGTTTTGTTCCCGATTCACCCTACGAGGGACTTTGTGTGACCGATATTACGCTGGAACGATTTTCTTAGGCGCATGAAATAAGCGCTATGACGGATGCAATGCGACCTGACGGGGGTGACTATTTTTCAAATATCACATTGAAATTCACTTCTGGTAAGGAAATATCCGTTTGCGGTGAGGACGCGCTTATGGATGGCTTTATGTACATCAACTGTGAAGATTTACAATGGAACTATAACCACTGGTGGGAAAATACAGGCGAGGGATCCGAAAGCGTTCTGTTGGAAACATTCAGTTCCTTTGGGCTTGCCGGTCTTCCGATATCGGAGATTTGGACAAGTGGATCTAACCGGGTAAGAGATCGAAAAGCGGATGACAACGATGGCTTGTATGCAGAATTTGGCACAGATGAGCCGCTTTGCTTTTGTTTTTCCGGAACCCCGCGATGTCTGGAAATCTATGCAGACGGTTTCGAAGTGAGCCCCTCCAAATACTCCATGCGTTCCCCAAATTACCCTAAGATTTACCACGAACAGAACAGGTGTTGGAGCTACATTTTTACAGACCCTATTTTAGCTTCCTGCCTTGGAAAATGCATTGTGGGGATGGAGTTTGCCGATGTGTACGAGAAAAGGTGGCATGATCGCTGCATGATTTTGCGTTTAGATGACGGAACCGGCATCTCCATGTGCGGACACATCAGCATGCTTGTGCAGCTGATCGACTCCGATCACCATGTCATCATTCGGAAAGGGGAATGAAAATGAGCACGCTGAAACTGATTTCCGGCTCCGCGGCTGACCAAACGGCCGATGCGGTGGTAAATGCCGCCAATAACCGCCTTGCGGCAGGCGGAGGGATCTGCGGTGTGATCTTCAAAAAGGCAGGAATGACTTAGCTGACGGCGGCTTGTTCCAAGTTCAGCACGCCGTTGAAAGACGGCTCCGCGGTGATCACCCCGGCGTTCCGTATGAAGAATGCCAAGTATGTGATCCATGCCGTCGGCCCCGATTTTGCCATGACTCCGACCGCTTTCAAGGAACTGTTTGAGGCTTACTACAACGCTCTGATCGTACTGAAGGAGAATGGTTTGCACAGCATTTCATTCCCGCTCATCAGCTCCGGCATCTTCGGCGGTGATCTGGATAATCCGGTTGCAGAGTCCATGAAGCAGTGCTGCCGTGCCTATCATCGGTTTGCGGCGGATTTTCCGGATTACGATGCGGATGTGAGGATTTGCGCTTATTCCGACGCGGAAATGTTGGATGCAAAGCCGGTGTACGAGGCTTTGATGAAGTGAAAAAGCTACAATCCACGCAGAAAGCCGATGCTGTTTTCATCATCGGAGTTTTCCGCAAAACCGGCGTCATTTGCAAAAGACACGGATGAAAGCCCGTGTCTTTTCTTATACAAAAATCCCCCGTCTGTGTGCGAATGATGATGCAGTATGGACAATAATTGTAGAGTTAATTATGCAAACCAATATAAAATGTATGAAATATGTTGACGGGTTCAACGGGCTCCTGTATAATGTACGGGCGGGCGAAAACCCGACCCGCAAAGATATTATAGGAGGATCTTTCTCATGAAGAAGATCGTTGCTCTCGTTCTGGCCCTGATGCTGTCCCTGTGCGCCGTGAGCGCTCTGGCCGAG
>JAZRWA010000111.1:0-14760 GCA_045599485.1 Clostridia bacterium
AACGTCAAATATCAATTCGCTGTTCTGTCAGGGTTGCTTTTCTAACGTTATTCCACGCTCAGTGGCAGCACGTTCACAGCCGCAATGCCCAGCTCGGGCGGCATCTGCGCCGGACGCTTATCCTTGGGCAGACGCCACCAGAGATTGCCGCTCTTTTCATCCTGCCCGGCATAACGAAACTCCAGCACCCATTCAAATGGCTCTTCCATCTGCGAAGCAAGCTGCACGGGATTACGATTCTGCGGTACTTTTGCACCGAAGTAATGCGCGCGGATGCCCACATGGGTTACGTTTTCCGGGATCGGCAGCGCCGTTTCAAGCGTTACGCCCCAGGATGGCACATGCAATATATTCTCCCCTGCCCGATCCGCAGGGGCAATGTTCTTGCAGCCGGTCAGCACTGCCGCCTGCACGGTCTGTGGATCGGCAAACAGTTCCTTGGTCGGTCGGTTCTTCTGCAGCCTGCCGTGATCCATGACGGCGATGTGATCACACATATGATACGCTTCATCCCGGCTGTGTGTCACCATCAGCACAGGGCCGCCGTAATTTTTCAGCACATCCAGCATTTCCATTTGCAAGCGCATGCGGAGATGCGTATCCAGTGCAGAAAACGGCTCATCCAGCATCAGCAGCTTGGGACGATTGACCATGATGCGGGCCAGCGCTACGCGCTGCTGCTGGCCGCCGGATAATTGCGCGGGCTTATGCTGTTCCAGTCCCTCCAGTCCAAACAGGCGCACCGCCTCGGCGTAAGCATCTTCCCTTGCCGTCCTGTTTTTCTCGCGATGCAGACCGCACATAATGTTCTGCCGCACTGTCATGTTGGGAAAAAGCGCGTAATTCTGAAACAGATAGCCCACCTGCCGCTGCTGCGGCTTCAGGTTGATGTGTCTGTCTGAATCAAACAATGTCACGCCGTCCAGTTCGATATGTCCCCGATCCGGCTGCTCGATACCGGCAATGCACTTGAGCGTATAGCTTTTTCCGCAGCCGGAGGCGCCCAGCAGACCGGTAATGCCGCTTTCTGCCGTCAGGCGGGAACGCAGATGAAAAGCCCCCAGATCTTTTTCGATATCAACGATCAGGCTCATGCTTTCACCGCCTTTTTCTGCCTGTTTTCCAGCAGATTGACTGCCAGCAGCACCACCGCGGAAATGATCAGGTTCAGGATCACCCAGAACATCGCCCGGCTGTCATTGGTCTGATAGAGCTGATATACCGTGGTCGAAATGGTCGCAGTACGGCCGGCGATATAGCCGATCAGCATGGAAGTGGCGCCGTATTCACCAAGCGCGCGGGCAAACGCCAGCACAAAGCCCGCAAGAATCCCCTGCTTGCAAGCCGGCATGCGTACGCGCCAGAAGATATATGTATTGCTCAGACCCAGCGTCTGCCCGGAATACGCCAGCGTTTTATCAAAGGCTTCAAATGCCCCTCGGGCTGTGCGGTACATCAGCGGAAACGCTACCACCACAGCCGCCAGCACACCGCCATACCAGGTCATCACAAAACGGATGCCAAAGGTATTGAGCCATCTGCCAAACGGCTGGCGCAGACCGACCAGCATCAGCAGAAAATAACCGCACACGGTCGGCGGCAGCACCATGGGCAGCGTCAGAACGACATCCAGCAATCCCTTCAGCCAGCGCGGCAGCTTTGCCACATAATACGCGCACAAAATGCCCGTGAAAAAGATGATCACGCTTGCAATTGCGGCAATACGCAAAGAGTTCAGCAGCGGAAACAGATCCACTGCGGATAGATCGAAACCGAACAAATGTGTTCTCACCTCCGGTATGGGAAAAAGGATCGGCTGTCAACCAACCGCTGGATGGCAGCCGATCCAATCCATGCTTATTCAGTCCATTACAGCTGCGTAAAGCCAACGGAAGCAAACACCCGGGCAGCTTCTTCCGACCGCAGATACTCAAGGAACGCAGCACATGCATCTGCATCTTCGGCATGATTCAGTACAGCAGCCGGGTAAAGCACACGTCCGCCCACCATTTCCTCCGTGGCTTCCTCCACCACCAGCAGGCCATAGGAACACGCATCGGTCTGATACACAAAGCCGCACGATACAGAGGCAGCCCGTACCTGCTGCGCTACTTCGCCAGCGTTATTGCCGTAAGACAGTTTGTCCGCGGCAGCTGTTTCATCCACGCCAAAGAAATGGAAAAGGGCTTTGGTATACTGTCCGCAGGGTACGTCACTGTTGCCCATTGCGATCAGAATATTGCCGTTTTTGAGCCGTTCAATGACCTGTGCAATGGAGGTAATGCCATCATCATTCTCCTGCGAAACAGCAAGCACCAGTTTGTTTTCCAGCAGATCAAAGCGGGTAGCAGAATCAATGGTGCCTTCTTCTTCCAGCGTATTCATCTGTTTCTGCGCTGCAGAGATGAAAATATCGCAGGCATCTCCGGCCTGGATCTGCTTGAGCAGCGTACCGGATGAGCCGAAGTTGCACACAACATCCACACCGGGATTTTCCGCCTCGTACATCGCTTCCAGCTGCGTCAGGGTAGCCGTCAGGGAGGTAGCGGCGTACACGGTGATGGTCGTATCCGCCAGCGCGGTACTGCAGCACAGTAGCATCGCAAGGGACAGGGCAATTGCGAGGATCTTTGTCATAGGGAGACACTCCTTGGCAGAATTTACTGCCATCATATTATTGAAAGAACCGATTTTACCGACTTTACGGCTATAACCGGTTCTTTTCAACCCTATTCAGACCCGAGCGCATTCTGCCGCGTCGCCCACCAGAATGGCGATGCCGTGATCGAGCACAGGCAGAATGTACTACAGATTCTCTTTGACAGCCTTGGGGCTGCCGGGCAGATTGATGATCAATGTATACTTGCGGATACCGCTTGCCGCACGGGAAAGCATGCCGCGGGGCGTGATTTTGAGGCTGTTGACGCGCATGGCTTCGGCAATGCCGGGCACATTGCGTTCCACAGCGTCCATGGTCGCCTCCGGTGCGTTGTCGCGCTGCGAAAAACCCGTACCGCCGGTGGTCAGGATCAGGTCAGCCAGATGCTCATCCGCGATACGGACCAGCTCGTTTTTGAGTCCTTCCCGGTCGTCGTTCAGCAGTTCGGTCAGCACCACTTCGTATCCCGCCGCCTTCACCATTTCACAAATGACTGGGCCGCTTTTATCTTCTCTTTCACCCCTTGCGCCCTTATCGGACAGGGTGATCACCGCAACTCTGTAAGCCATATCATTTTCTCCGTTTCTGTCTGTTTCAGCCGCCGATCTGATTCATCCGGCGCTGCTCTTTGTCCTCCACCGCTTCACTGAAGCCGTGATGAATGGGCTTATGCAGGATGGCGTCCCGCATCTTTTCTGTTAATTCTTCATCAGAAGCGCCGCCGCGCAACAGGGCACGCAGATCCAGACCTGCGGAATGATTGAGGCACAGCTTCAAAATACCATCCGGCGTAATGCGCACGCGGTTGCAGCGGTCACAGAACTCATGGCTCACTGCGCCGATCAGTCCGAGGCTGCCCTTGAAGCCCTGCGGCTTCAAATAACCCGCCGGTCCGTAGCCGTGTCGCGTCTCATCGGCAGCCATTTCACCAAAGGCATCCTACAGCCGCCGGCGAACCTCATCCATGGGAATGGGCTGAAGATCCGCACCGCAGCCGACAGGCATCAGTTCAATAAATCGAACATCCACCGGCAGATCTTTGGCCAGCGCAGCCACTTCAACAAGCCCTTTCTCGTTGAAATCCCGTACGGGAACTGCGTTGATCTTGACCCTGATGCCGCACTTTACCGCTTCATTCACGGCCTTCAGCACATCCTCAACACAGCCGTGGCGAGTCAGACGGTTAAAGCTGCAGGCATCCAGTGTATCCAGGCTGATGTTGACGGCATTCAAGCCCAGCTTTGCGGCTTCCTCCATGCGATCCTTGAGCAGAATACCGTTGGTCGTCATGGCGATGTAGTCGATGCCGGGGAGACCGTTCAGCTGCTTCACCAGATCAAGGCAGCCTTTGCGCACCATGGGTTCACCGCCTGTCAGGCGCACCGCATGAACGCCCATCTGTGTCATCAGCTTCACCACACGGACGATTTCTTCATAGGTCAGCAGTTCGTCATGGCGCAGTGTTTCCACGCCGCCTTCCGGCATGCAGTACATGCAGCGCAGGTTGCATTTATCCGTGATGGATATGCGCACATATTCAATTTTTCTGCCATTCAGATCGATCATTCTTTTCCTTCATAAGCGGCATCACCGATAAAGGTGCCGCTCTTTCCGCCTGTTTTTTTGCACAGATGAATATTACCGATCTCCATACGCTTATCAATGGCCTTGCACATATCATAAATTGTCAGCAGAGCCACCGAAACGCCCGTCAGGGCTTCCATTTCCACACCGGTCTGGCCCGTCACCTTGGCGGTACAAACCGCGGTGACGATACAGTTTTCTTTATCCACCCTGAAATCAACGCTGGTTTTGCCGATCAGCAGCGGATGGCACAGCGGGATCAGGTCAGGCGTACGCTTTACGCCCATGATGCCGGCAATACGCGCCACACCCAGCACATCGCCTTTGGCAGCGGTTCCTTCGATGATGGCCTGCATGGTCTGCGGACTCACACGGATGGTACCCTCAGCGATGGCTTCACGGCTGGTTTCGTTTTTGGCAGTCACATCCACCATGACCGCGTTGCCGCTTTCATCAAAATGTGTCAGTTTTTCATTCATGTTTATTTACCAAAGCCGCAGTTGGGGAAGGTGCACACCGGGCAGTTGAGGCACAGACCGCCCTCGCCCAGCAGATCGAGATCATGCTTTTCCACAATATCATCGGCAAACAGATGCGGCAGCACCAAATCGAGCACCGTGCGCTTATTGTACATCGCGCAGCCGGGCACGCCGATGATGGGAATGTTCTTTTCGCCATAATAACTGAGCAGGAACATGGCGCCGGGCAGTACGGGAGAGCCGTAGCTGACCACACGCGCGCCGGTATTCTTGATGGCCAGCGGCGTCTTATCATCGGGGTCCACGCTCATGCCGCCCGTGCAGATGATAAAGTCAGCCCCCATCTCCAGCAGCTTCATGATGCAGCCGGTGATACGCTCGTGATCGTCATTGCTGGTCTCATGACCGATGACCTCCGCCCCGTATTCAGTCACCTTCTGCACCATCACAGGCGTAAACTTATCCTGAATACGGCCGTAAAAGACCTCATTGCCGGTGGTCACAATGCCTACTTTTTTATGTTGGAAGGGCAGTACGCGGAAGATGGGATCGTTTCCGCCCACAGCCTTAGCCCGCTCCATTTTTTCTTTTTCGATCACCAGAGGAATGATGCGCGTACCGGCAATTTTATCGCCCGGATGCACCGGAAAATCACCGTGGCGGCTGGCGATCATCATTTCACCCAAAGAGTTGATCGCTACCAGCTTTTCACGGTCGATCTTCAGCAGACCATCGATATCGCTGATCAGTTCGATCTTGCCCTCCTTGACAGGAGAGGGATGCACATGCTCATCCGCGCACAGATCATAAAGGATCTGCGCAGCGTCATTTTCGTGCACCATGTTTTCGTTGTTTTCCCAGATATACACATGGTCCTTGCCAACGCTCAGCAGCACCGGAACATCGGCTTCGGTAATGATATGGCCCTTGCGGAACACAGCATCCTTCGTCACGCCGGGAATGATCTGTGTAATATCATGACAAAGGATCTGTCCAACCGCTTCTACAGTCTTCATCAGTTTCATCGTTTTTGCTCCCGAAAAGAAAAATATGGTTTCACCGGATCAAAATCAATAGACTCATACATTATCGAATTATAACATAATTGTTCGATTAGTACAAGTATTGATTTCCGAAACAATCAAAAAACAACCGTCTTCGACAAAAGCTGAAACATAAAAAGCGCCCTTGCCATGATGGTTGTTATCACCAAAGCAAGGGCAGACCAATAAAACCACTGTTTATTTCAGAATAGTTGAGCCGCATTCAGCTCCTCATAGGTATCCGCAAAGCAATCCGCTGCCTCCCGCAGTTGTTCACGGCAGGTCGGCTGGGCCGGGTCCGCAATGCCGACGCCGAACACGCCAAGCGTTTTTGCAACCTTCAGCGCATAGGCGGAGTCTTCAAACATGACACAATCCTGTCCCGTACAGCCGAAGTGCTCAAACAGCATTTCATAAATAGCTGGCTTGCTCTTTTCCATTTCCAGATCATGTGCTGAAAAGCTTGCGTCAACAAGCCCTTTCAGACCGAATTTGCAGATCATGACCTCCACAAAGCAGCCTGCACTGGCCGTCAGAACGGCAATGCGTACACCTTTTTGTTTCAGGCCGACCAGATACTCCTTCGCACCCGGCCGCATCATGACAAAATTCCGGTATTGCTCCAGCATGATCGCATAACCGCGGTCGATGAATTGCTATTCGGTACAGGGCAATGCATACCTGTCGATCAGATAGGACGGACAACAATAGAAGCCAAGACGCTTCACCTCACGGGCATCCTCATCGGTCATCTGGTACCCGAATTCAAACAACACATTGGCAGCGATCCTGCCCCACTGGTACATGGAATCCACCAAGGTACCATCCATGTCAAAGATGGCGACTGTTCTTCTCACGCGTTCTTTTCCTTGATGGCCAGCTTGATGATACGGCTTGTGCCCAAACGGTCAGCCCCGAGTTCAATAAACTTTTCGGCATCGGCAAAGGAGGAGATGCCGCCGGCAGCCTTGATCTTCACATTGGGGCCGACATGCTTCTTGAACAGGGCAATGTCGTCAAAGGTAGCGCCCGCCGTGGAAAAGCCGGTAGAAGTCTTGATAAAATCCGCCCCGGAACGGGTGACGATATCGCACATGGCGATCTTCTCCGTATCGGTCAGCAGGCAGGTTTCAATGATCACCTTCAGTACCAGATCACCGCAGGCCTTTTTCAGGGCTTTGATCTCTTCCAGCACATAGTCGGTGTTGCCCGCCTTGAGTTCACCGATGTTGATGACCATATCGATCTCCGTCGCGCCGTTGCGGATAGCATCTTCCGCCTCAAACACCTTGGACGCGGTGGTCATGTTGCCGTTGGGAAAGCCGATGACTGTGCAGATGGTCATCTTCCCCCGCACGTATTCCGCCGCGCGTTTGACATAGCAGGGTGGAATGCAAACGGAAGCGGCGCCATATTCGATGGCTTCATCGCAAAGGCCGCAGATCTGTTCAAAAGTGGCTTCCTGCTTGAGTAGGGTGTGATCGACGATCCCAAAGATCATTTTTCTGTCCATTTTTCATTCCTCCGTCCGAACAAGTCGTGCTGCCGCAACAATACCTTATGCTCCTTCGGGCAGCCACCCCGGAGCCATCCTGCAGCTTCCCGCTGCGTTTGCTGTATACACGTTTGATCATATCAGCGTTCAAGGCCTTCCTTGAAGCGCTTCATCATTTCGTTGGTCAGGCTGTTTTCATCGGGCTGCAGTTCGATCAGGTCTCTCTCCACCCACTCGGCATATTTCAGCTCGCCTTCATCCATGCGGATGGTGGTATCCCCTTCCGCCTCGCAATAGAAGCCCGCAAGAATATCTCCGGCGATGCCCCACGGCTGGGATTTGTAGTAGCGGATGTTGGTCACGGTGAGCCCCGTTTCTTCCATCACTTCGCGTGCCACCGTCTGCTAAAGCGTTTCCCCGATTTCGGTAAAGCCGGCCACCAGCGCATTGCGGTTATAGCCTTTGCGGTAGCGGGTCAGCAGCAGACGATTGCCGTCCTTCACGCCGACGATGACCGCAGGCATGATGCGCGGGTACGCTGTGTAGCCGCAGGTGCAGGTCATAGCGCGTTCTGTTTGAGAATGCGTCATTCTTTGCCCGCAGCGCCCGCAGAATACGGTATCCCGATACCAATCCGCCAGATGCCTGCCGGTATAGACGGCAAAAAGCATTTCTCGAGGCAGCACGCCGTTTTCACGCAGGGTCCGCAGGGAGCATCTTTCCAGCCCTTCCGTATTCTGCGGCGCATGCAGATAAAACCGCTGCTCCTCCACGGAGAACAGATAGCGGCAATCCTCCCCGGAAAGCCCCAGCGATTGCACCGTGGGAAAACGGGGGGCCTCCCCCGGGATGCAGAACACCTCCCCCTCCTCAAACATCAGCACGGTATCCTGCGGTCGTACCGCCCAATCCGGATGATAGGCGTTGAAGAGGTGTTTGGGCTCAATATCCTGGATCATCATGAGGTTCAGTGCAGCACTGTGGCGTTGCCCACCGGGGAGAAGGTCAGATACACATACCACTCGCACCAGTAGCCCTTGTAGATGCCCTTGTTCTCGGTCACGGTCAGGTACTGTTCCACGGTGAAACCGTTCTGCAAACGGTTCTTGGTCACATTGTACATGTCATCCGCGTAGCCGACCTCGGGGCTGCTGTCATACTCACCGATCTCGGTGTAGAACTCATACTGAGCCGGCACCAGATCCACGATCATGCCATCCATCAATTCCACATCCCCCATACGGAAGCTGCCGGCCCAGCGGGTGCCCAGGTGATTGGTATCATAGCAGAGGGCAGTAATGTGAACGATCATCTTTTCCGCCAGGGCAGACGAAGCGCCCAGCAGCGTCAGCAGAACCAGGGTCAGGGCAACGATCTTTTTCATGTTTATCCTCCTTCGGGCATCAGTTGACGATGCCGGTGTTTTTCATAAAGGTACCCGGCAGATACAAGCCGCCGGACAGGGTCGCCGGCTGAACGCCGTCGATAAAGATGCACACGCTGCGCACCGTTTCCGCCTCCGTCAGCGTGTTGACCAGACTGTAGACCAGCTGCTTTTCACTCTCTGCCGAAAGCCCGGCACAGAGCGTACCGAAGCGGGCGGAAAAATTGAGCAGCAGCACGCCGTCTTCAAGACCTGCGCCAAGCAAGTCGCTGTCGGCCAGTCCCTGCGGAAAGGGAGCCCTTTCCGGAGCGCTGTCCTGCGTCTGCGGCCCATCAACCAGGCAATGGACCAACGCACGCGGCGAGCAAGTCTCCTCATACGGCAAAGCCCGGATGATCCGTCTCAGCTTTCCGTTCTCCGCCGCGAGGAAGAGCGGGCACTCGGAAAGCAGGAAAGTCTCGAAATCCTTGCGATGCATGACGCCGTTTTCAAAGGCGACAGTGAGTCCGGCATTCCGGTAAGTGCTGCCCGGGGTGACCTCGGTGATGAGCTCTTCACCAGCATAGACCATCAGCCCGGAGAGTCCGGGCACAAAGGTCAGCACCGTCAGGGCAAGCGACGCCATCATGACCGACCGCGGGACGCCGCTGTCAAGGATCACCGTGTTGAACGCGTCGTTGAAGCGCAGCACCGCCACCTGTCCGCCTGCGGCGTTCTCCTGCACGGCGATGCCGTCATGGATCAGGCAATCCGTGAGATTGGGCAAAACCGACGCGGTCTGCAGCGTTTCCGCATCCTTGGACAGCGCATGGAGCAGCGCGGCGACCATGGATACCTTGTCGTGACGGTCAAGATCGATCTGCCTCGCTTCTGCGGCAACGCCCTTGCCGCCCTGTATGGGATAATAGAGAAGGGCATGCGTTCTATCATTTCCGCCGGCAATCAGGCTTTGCAGATCGCTTTTCATTGCTTCCGCAGACAGATGCGTATCGGCGGTGAAGCAGCCTGCCGGCACCGAGGCGGTCATATCCAGCCCCATCTGGCGCGAATTGATCAGGACGCTGACAAAATGGATATCGCCCCACTGGCACAGGGTATTGGTTATGGCACGGCAGACCATGTAAAGCTGAGCGGGATCGAGCCATAAGGCCGAGGTGCCGAGGTTTACCACCGCTGTGTCTCCGCTGAGCTCGACCGGATTCAACGCCCGCAGCGGCGTTTGGGGGCTGAGGGGGGAGCTTTTCTCCCCACCGGCATAAGCAAGCAATGCCTGCAGCGTTTCATCCATCGGATGCCGTAGGGACGAGGTCTGCACCTTTTCGCTGACGGTGATCAGCCGTGTTGCCGTCGCATCCGGCACATAAAGCACCACGGTTTCGGTGCGTGACAGCTGACTGTCTCCCACCGGGGCACTGTAGGTGACCCGTACAGGTGAGAGCGTGACAGTGGAAGAGCGGTTCAGTACATCTGTTGTGCAGCCGCTCAGCAGCACAGACAGTGCCAGCAGCAGCGCCGGCAGCATTTGTTTTTTCTTCATTCCCGCACCTGCATCCAGTCCAGCAATGTCTGCATTTCCAAATACCATACACCGTTGTTTACGCTCATGCGCGCCGGCAAACGCTCGATGGTTTCTTCCTGCCCGGTGCTGTCCGGCATCGTCAGGGTGACGCAAAAAATCACCGCGCCATCCGGCGATACCGTGCCGCTGCTGACCTCGTAGCCGGTCAATCTTGCTGCCCGGACGAAAGCCTCGTCCATCAAGGTATTTCCCATCGTGTACAGCCGCATCGCATCAATATTCCGTGTTTTCCAACCTTCAAGCAGGCTGCACAGCGCGATCCGCGGCGTCAGCAGAAAGCTTTCGTCACGACGGTACGGAGGCAGCGGAGTGACGTCACCGCTTCCGTCATACTCCCCGGTCAAACGCATCGTCATGCCCGTGTGGTTTTCGTTTTTGACAAGGATCTGGACGGAAGTAAAGCAGCCATCCTCCGTCAAAGCGGCAGTCACCGCCGCCATGGCCATGCGCCGCCGCAGCAGCGTCTCATCGTTTCTTTCGCCGCCGGATTCGGCAGCGGTCAGCGCGGCATTGAAGGTGACAAAGATCATATCCCCCTGGGCCTGGGTAGAAAGCACCTATGTGCCCTCGGGGAAAAGCGCCCCGCTGCCGGTGCTGTTTTCCCGGATCAGCTGCTGCAGCAGCGCCTTTTCCCGGGGGATATCGGCGGTTCGGGTGACCGTTCTCATCTCCGCGCGCAGAAACGCCGTATCGGCATAGCGCGTATAGATCACGGCATCAAAGCGGAGTTCGCTTTTACTCTCCGTGGTGATGCCCTCCGTCCGTACCGAGCCGCAAAACGCAAGCAGCATCAGCAGAACGATCAGGCTGTTTTTGATCATGCTTCTCATTTTTTTGTTTCGCCGATGCAGCGGCCACGCAGCCTTTCCGCCGCTCTTTCCAGCGCGTCGCGGCTGTTGTTCCACGGCTTGTCGGCATTCCGGTAATCAAACTTCAGGGTAAACCATTCCAGCTCCTCCTCCACCCGACGACTGCTTTCCGCTGTCAGGCGAAGCAGTACAGTGGCAAAATCGGCCTGCTGCTCAGCGGAAAGACACTCCCCCGCCATGCGAAGCAGCAACGCTGCATCCCGGTAGCACAAACCTTTGGAGCCTTCAAAGGCCTTGCGGAAGGCCGCGTCGGACGCGTACAGATGCAGAAATGTGTAGGCGTAGCGGCCCATGTTTTCCCGGATGCTGTCACAGATGATGCAGGTGGAGATCAGTTTCTCCAGCTCCTCCGCCGCCTGCGTCAGCACGGAACGGTTTTCTCCTTTGGCCTTGATGGCCCGGAGTCCTTTTTCACGGCGCAGGTTTTTGTCGGCGTTTTCAAGGATGCCAATGGCCTTTTCATCTGTCTCCCTGAGATGCGTATGCGTCATCAGTGCGTGTCCGAGGCGGTTCTGCTGCGCATAGAGCAGGGCATGATGACGACCGCAGAAGCCTTTGCGGTTCACCTCGATGCGGGCATCGGGCTCCATGACCGAGCCGCCCAGACAGCGGTCCACATCGGTCGCTTCCACCTGCGCGCGCAGGGCGCACAAGGGACACTCACACCCCAGCTTCAAGGCATCCCAAACGGGAATGGTATCGATATGATAGCGCATGCTCTTCCTCCCCGGGCATCATTTCATCTTATTGTAGCACAGTGCCGCAAAGGTTGCAACTGCACCCGGATAGCTTGTTTTTTTACCGTATCATAGTAGACAGCCGTTAAAAATAAGCATATAATGAAATTTAAGCAATCCGAAGGAGGCGTTTAATATGGAGCTTCGCACCCTGCTGGA
Organism: Clostridia bacterium; assembly: GCA_045599485.1. Classification (GTDB taxonomy): domain Bacteria; phylum Bacillota; class Clostridia; order Christensenellales; family Aristaeellaceae; genus SFMI01. The sequence continues at coordinate 11,989 of JAZRWA010000111.1, forward strand.
ACAGCTTGTCCGCTGCGGCGGTTCTGATATGTTCATTATTCCCGGCTCCCCTGCGGCCATCAAGATCCACGGTCAACTGACACGCGCGAATGACGCAATCCTGAAGCCTGCCGACACGCGGACACTGGTAGATGAGATCTATCATTTTGCAGGGGACCGCAGCCGTGACCTGCTGCTGCAGAACGGCGATGACGACTTTTCACTGGCAGTGGAAAAGCTGGCCCGCTTCCGTGTAAATGTGTATCATCAACGCGGCAGTCTGGCAGCAACGCTGCGTCTGGTCAACTTTGGTCTTCCCGACCCGGATGCGCTGCTGATCCCGCCGCAGGTCATGCGGCAGGCGGATATCCGCAGCGGCATGGTGCTGGTCACCGGTCCTGCCGGCAGCGGAAAAAGCACCACCCTTGCCTGCATGGTAGACCGCATCAACCAAAACCACGAGCGGCATATCATCACCATTGAAGACCCCATCGAATACATCCACCCACACAAAAAATCACTGGTCAGCCAGCGGGAAATTCCCACAGACGCCAGTTCCTTCTCCCGTGCGCTGCGCGCTGCCCTAAGGCAGGCTCCGGATGTGATTCTGCTTGGCGAAATGCGTGATAACGAGACCATTCAGACCGCGATGACTGCCGCATAGACCGGTCATCTGCTTCTCAGCACCCTGCACACGGTAGGAGCGGCGAAAGCCATTGACCGCATCATTGACACCTTTCCCGCCGCGCAGCAGCCTCAGATCCGTGTGCAGCTGTCCATGATCTTAAGAGCGGTCATTTCACAGCGGCTCATCCCCGCCGTGGACGGCACATTGATCCCCGTGTTTGAAGTGATGACCGTCACCCCCGCCGTGCAGAACATGATCCGTGACAGCAAGACCTTCCAGATCGACAACGTGATCTTTACCGGTGCCGCACAGGGCGGTGATATGCTTTCCATGGATAACGAGCTGGTGAACCTCTGCCGTCAGAAGCGCATCAGCAAGGATACCGCCATCCTGTACGCCGTCAATCCCGAAACGCTCAAAAAGCGGCTGAACTGATGCAAGTGCCAAATATCAAGCTCCCGATGAAAATCGGGAGCTTTTGTGATGCTTTCAGGTGATGCGTTTACTTTTCAAGAGCTTTGCACAAGGCCGCCGGATTGTTCATGGTCATTCCATCGACGCCCATGCGAATGCCCTTCAGCATTGCTTCCTCCGAGCTGATGCCCCAGAACCGTACAGAAAGGCCCAGAGCGCGGGCTTTTTGGTTCATATCGTCCGTAAAATCAATGGCTTTGGGACACAGCTGCCAAATGCGGTGACTCACCAGTTTTTGCAGAAGCTCATCATCGACCTGCCTCGCCAGATAGCCCAGGCGAATCTCACTGTCAAGCGCCCGGAGGTCGGCAATGCTGTCCCAGTGAAAGGAAGTCACGATCGTTTTGTTCCGGACCTCGTAGCGGTCGATCATCGCCAGCACTTCTTTTTCAATGCCATACTGCTTGATTTCAAGCGCAAGCTGTACATCCTTCGCGCCAAAGTGTATCAGGAACTCTTCCAGCGTGACGATTTTTTCGTTGGCGAAGCGCTTCCCCTTGTAAATGCCGAAATCCATTTGCAGCAATTCCGCATAGGAATAGTCCCGAATGCTGCCTTCCAGCCCGAGGATGCGCTTCATCGTATCATCATGAAACAGCACAAGGACGCCATCCCTGGTGCGCTGAATATCGGTCTCGATGCCGTTGGCTTTCATTTCAAGGCCCATATAAAACGAATACAGCGTATTCTCCGGATAAAACTCACTGGCGCCACGATGGGCATAATTGATCATAAGCAAAGACTCTCTTCCGTTCAGCATGATGGCCTTGTCTGCGGACAGCGTTTTTTATCGGGCAAAAGGATAGAAATCCATCTCTTCCATGATGGTATAAAACACATGTGTGACCCATGTGTATGCACGGCCCTTTTCGGTATCCTCGAGGCGGACAGCACAGTCCAGGGCGCGGTTATCCATGGTTTCCGTCCACAGGATGAGATTGCCGTCCGCTTCCATATCTGCAGGCAGCACTGATTCGATGTCTTCCATCGGCATACCGCTGCACACTTCCGCCAGACGGCGCAGGGATTCTTCCGCCTGTTCGTTGAGTCGATAAACATCCTCCGTCAGGGCGGTGCTTCCAAGGCTCAGCTGATAATCGCTCTGCGCGTTCATCAGCATCAGAACGCCCAGCACACTCATGCTCAGCACAATGGCAATGAGCAGCAGCGAAGCCGCTCCGGGGCCGATCTGCAGCTTTCTGTTCACGGTGCCTCCCCCCCTTCCCCGGGGAAGAAACGGCCGCAGGGCAGTGTGAGCAGCGTTTCGCCGCGGCAGGAAGCCGTAACAACCGCTTTTCGGAACAGACCGGCCGTTCCGTGCTCTTCATTCATGGTGACCGTCCATGCCACGCCGTCCTGTTCACGGGTGTAGGTATCCCCTTCCCGGTGCCAATCCCGGAGCAAAGTGTCATCCCCGGACAGGTAAAGAGCGTCTGCCAGATTTTGCCCTTCCAGCAGAACAGCAGCCTGCCGGGAGGTTTTGTCGCCAATCACGCGGGCGGCGGCAAAGGTACGCACCAGTACAGTGGAAGCCAGCGCAAAGCACAGGACGGAAATGACGATTTCGATCAGCAGGGCATGATGATGATTGTTTTTCATAATACATCCCCCGCTGCCCTCAATGCCATGATGAGGATATGCTCTGCTCCGTTCTCATCAGTCAGGCAAACAGTCAGCTGCTGCCCGTTGAG
>JAZRWA010000112.1:0-9935 GCA_045599485.1 Clostridia bacterium
ATTTCGCAGGCAGCGTCGGCGAAAACAGTCATCCGAATAAGCGCCAGGTGGCTGCGGGTCATGCTGACAAGGCGTTTTGCTGTCACTGTGACCTGTACCCCGTTTACATGATAAACCGTCTCACGAGTGATAACGCCATGCTCCATATCCAGCACTCGCGTGTTGGACACGGCATTTTCGGGATGCAGTTCAACACCATTGACAGATAGTAAAATATGCTGAGCGGAGGTGACATTCAGCATGGTCTGGCTGTTTTCAGCATATCCATAGGCAATTTCGCCATAGCGGATCTTTTCGGTCTCATGGAAAGCGTTGATGTAGCTGCCTTCAACACCGATCGCGGAAGCATAACCTTCCTCGTAGTTGCCGCGCCAACCGATGTAGCCATTGCCCATCGAAAAAAGGGATTCCTCACGAGCGATGACAGCAGGATCAAAACCGGTAGTTGTTACATGCCAGGGATTCATTGATTTATACTCCTTATTTTAGTAGGGGCACAACAGAACCTCTCTCCTCTTGGAGAGAGGTTCTGTAAGAAATCAGGAACGAATGACACCACCGGCGGGAATTTCGATACGTCCACCGGTGAGCAGAACCGTAACGGTTTTGCTTCCCTTATTTTCAACGGTTAAGCCGTTTTTGTCAATAGATACTTTGAGCGGCTGACCCTGCCATACCAGCGGAAACGACAGCGCATGCCAGCACTCCGGCAGACGGGGAGCGATGCGAAGTTCTTCGCCTACCACGCGAACACCGCCAAAGCCATACACCACGCACTGCCAGATGCCGCCAAGCGAAGCGGTATGTACACCGGCGTCGCTTGTACTCATATTGGGACCAAGATCGATGTTGCCGCAGCCTTCATAGAATTTATAAGCGGTGTCATCTTCTCCCAGATCGGCAGCCAGCACACAGTGGGTACTCTTGCTCAGGGAAGAATCATGAAGCGTACGTGCTTCGTAGAAGTAATAATTCTTCTTTTTCAGTTCTGCCGGGAACAGATCATCCAACAGAAGCAGCAGCACAACGGTATCCGCCTGCTTATGTACCTGGAAGGTACAAATCTGATCCTGATTGTAATCATTGTAAATGGTACCGACCTGACTGGCGTTCTTGTATGGTGTCAGATCAATGTGCTTCAGATCGAAATAGCCATCAAACTGAGGCACAATGCCATCCTCATTGGGCTGAGGCAGATAGAGCTTTTCAAGCACCGCGTTCAGCCTGTTGCGCAGAGCCTTGAAATCAAACTGATTGTTCAGACGCTCCGCGGCGGAACTGCCGATGGCCTCCAATTCCTCCATCACACGAAGCGCCAGCTTCATGTTATTGGCCGCCATGTAGTTGGTATAGGCGTTGTTGTTGACGCGTTCCTTGTACTCATCGGGACCGATAACATTAGTGATGACATAACGACTGTTCTGCTCATCCCACTCCACACGGCTTGCCCAATAACGTGCAGTATCCAGAACAACCTCGTAACCACAGTCATCCATATACTGCTGATCATGGGTCACGGTGTAGTACAGCCAGATGCCAAACACCACATCGGCAGTAATATGCTGCTCGATCAGACCGGTCAGGATCGGAATGGGCTTGCCGGTCACGATATCGGCTGCGCCCCAAAGAGGCGTCACCTCACCGTCGTCCACCCAGGCTGCCTCCCACGGATACATCGCGCCTTCGTAGTGGTTTTCCTTTGCCTTTTTGCGGGCACCGTACAATCCCTTATAGCGATATTCCACCAACTTGCGGGCGGCTTCAGGCTGAGTCAACACGAAATAGGGAAGGATAAAGATCTCTGTATCCCAGAAGGAATGTCCCTTGTAGCCCTCACCGGTCAGTCCCTTTGCGCCAATGCCCATGCGGTTATCCTGTTTATTGACCATGATGTTCAGATGATACAGCGCAAAACGCACGGTCAACTGATCGTATTCCTTGTCGGAATCCACCTGAATATCGCACTTTTGCCAAAGACTCTTCCAAGTTTCGGCACTTTCGGCAAAGAGCTGATCGAAGCCCTTTTCCATAGCTCTCTGGAGCTCAACGAGGCCATCCTGCTCCGCCTGTACCGCAGCAACTTCTTCGCTCATCTCCGCATAGGCGATATCACGGCTGGTGGTCACCGCGGTCAGCTTGTCAACCGTAAAGGCTTTGCCCTGAGGTACGGAGAAGGTACCGCGAATGCTCATGGCACGACGGTCGATCGCAGGCAGCAGCTTTCCTTCCGCCTGTTCCCCATCCACCGTGTAGGTATGAGCGGTATGCAGGCACACCGTCACAGCGGACTGGATGGTTTTCTCAGTCATGCGCAGAATGGTGTTGTTGAAAATGCGCTTGGCACCCTCGTGAAAATGCTGACTTCCGGTATTGGTCACCTGACCGTTGATGCCGCTTTCGACTTTGATCTCGCAATCACCATCCAAGGGCGTCACAGTCGCGCGAAGGCCGAGAATGTGTTCGTCCGCCATGGAAGCAAAACGCTTGAAGCTGAAGGTGTACCGTTTTCCCTTGGGGCTGACCCACATCACATCACGGCTCAGCTCACCTGTCTCAAGATCCATAACGCGCAGATAGCTTTCCAAAGTACCCCGGTCCATGGCGAAGCGCTCACCATTGAGGGTAAAAAACAGATGGGTGACATCAGCCGCGTTGGGCAGCTCGGTGACTTCATCCTCATCAAACTTATTGAAGGTACCATTGATCAATAAATCGCGGGTCTGTCCAACATAGTTTTCTTCCAGCGCGGCACGCTGACCCAGATAACCATTTCCAAGGCAAAAAATGGCTTCGCATTTTCCCTGGTGATCGATATCAAAATCCGTTTCGGCGATCAGCCAGTTTTTCTTTTCATTGATTCCGAGATCGTATTTCAGCATGCGGTAAATCATCCTATCTTAAAAATTAAAACCGAAGCACAATATACGACAAAACCTTTGTAAACGCAAGAGGAGCCCCTGCCAAACGTATAGGCATCTGGCAGGGGGCAAATCTTCATCAACCCTTCACGCCGGAAGAGGCGACGGAGGCCGTGACCTGCTCCTGGAAGAAGGCATAGAGAATGATACCGGGCAGCACAACGATGGTCAGTGCCGCAAACATACGAGTGTAGTCGTAGGAGAATGCCTGATTGAAGAAGGCGAGCGATACAGGCAGTGTACGGTTTGACTCGGAGGAAGTCAGCAGTGCTGCGTAGTAGTATTCGTTCCAGTTACCCAGGAACATCAGGATGCCAGCGGTAGCAAGGCCGTTTTTCGCCAAGGGCAGGTTGATCTGCCAGAAGGTACGGAAGAAACCGCTTCCGTCAATGGAAGCCGCCTCATTGAGGTCATTGGGAATGGAAGCGAAGTTGGCCTTGAGGACGAAAAGACTCATGGCGATACCGCCGGAAAGATAGACCAGCCACAAACCTGTTTTGGTATCATACAGGTTCAGACTCATGATCATCTGGAAGATAGGCTGGGTCTTGGTATGACCGGGCACCAGCAGCGTCAGCGTAAGCACTACATAGATGAAATTCTTGAAGGGGAAATTGTACTTGGCGATCACGTACGCCGCCATGGCATAGAAGAAGATCGATACGATGGTCGAACCGCCGGCGACAATGAGAGAGTTGATCGCGTAGGTGCCGAACGAATACTGATTGAACACCGAAACATACGCGTCAAAATTGAACGTATCCGGCAGAGAGAAAGGCGAGGTGAGAATGGCAGCATTGCTCTTGAAAGAGCTTTGCATGACCCACACGATGGGATAGATGGACACAATGACGATGAACGCCAGAAAGATATAAGCGCAGGTAAGATAAACGATGCGTCCGGGCGTCAGCTTTTGCTTTTTACCGCCCGCGGAACGGGCAGCCTTTGCCAGCTTCTTTTGATGCTGTTTGCTCTGATTGTTATCCATGACTGACACCTCCTTAATACACGCTCTCGTTCATGCGGAACGCCTTATTGATGATCAGCATGACAACGATACCGAAAATGAACATGAGCATGGCGGTAGCATTGGCCAGACCGTAGTTGAAGTCCGTGATGGCACGAGTCAGGATCAGCGCCAGACCGTAGGTATCATTGCCGGGGCCGCCACGGCTCGTCAGGGCGATATTCTCGTACATGGCGATACGGGAGGTAACGCTCAGCAGCACGCTGGTGCCAATGGCATTGCGGCACAGGGGCAGGTCGATATGCAGCACTCGCTGCCAGCCGGTGGCGCCGTCGATATCAGCCGCTTCGTGAAGAGAGACGGGAATGGCCATGAGGTCACCCATGACTACCAGCGACACGATAACGGAGTAGAACACCCAGGTAAAGGTGATCGCCCAGAAAGCCGCAGGGCTGGAATAGAACCACTGAATGTGACTGTTGGGATTGAAGATGCGGATCAGATTGTTGATAACACCGATGTCATCGTTGAACATGAAACGATAGATCATGGCCCACGCAGCACCGGAAATGACGTTGGGCACCATGAAAACGATGCGAACAAACTTCCATCCGCGCAGCTTCTGATAAAGAAGGAAACCGACCAGCGTACCGATGGCCACGTGAACAGTCATGGCGATCAGGGACCACCAGAACAGGTTCTTCAGAGATGGCATGAAGCTGCTCATGGAGAACAAACGGGTGTAGTTGCGGAAGATGGTATTGCCAAGATTGTTGATATCAAACGTCCATACCGGGTCGGTATAACCGTTGAAACGGGCAAAAGAGGTTGCAAAAGTCTGGAAGATGGGTTCGATATAGAACGCGGCAAAAAGGATCAGTGTCGGCGCAAGAAACAGATAGATGGCAGGAAAGCTGCGGCGCTCCATCTGCGTATACTTGCTGCGGCGGCTCAGTTTTTTTACATTGCTCACGTGAGATGCTCCTTTCACTTTTCTTCCGTCCAATCAGACGGATCCTTCTGTTGGTATACAGTCAGTTTATGCCGAGCAGACGGAAGAAAAGAGCCTGTGTCTGCGCCTTGACACAGACACAGGCCCAATTCGTTGGATCAGTGTTTTGAACAATTAGTCCAGACGGGTCTCTTCAGCCAGGTTGGACAGCTGCTGGCAGAACTGTTCGGGGGTGTACTGGCCGCTGACCAGCAGGGGCAGCAGGTTGCCGAACTCGGTGTTGGAGATGGAGGAGGGCATGCAGTCACCAACGGAGGGCACGATGATGGTGTCGGCGTTGACGGCGTTCACATACTCGAACATCAGCTTGTTTTCAGAGGACTTGGCAACATATTCCTCGCTGGGAACCATCTTGGGAGCCACGCCGCCTTCGGCCAGCATGTAGGCTTCCAGATTGTCCTGCTGCAGCATGAAGGCGATGAAAGCCAGGCCGACTTCCTGAGCCTCAGCGGAAACGGTAGTGGGCACCCACCAGCCGAAGCCGTCGGTGTTGGCCAGAGCAACGTTACCGGGCAGCACATCACCGCGAACGGTAGCGCCATCGAAGCCGTTGGACCACTTGCCATCGTCGGAAGCGAAATCGCCGACCATCCAGGAACCGTTGGCGATCATGGCAGCGTTCTTGCTCATGAAGGCATTGGCGGCATCCGCGTACACGGCGCCGATCTGGTTGGAGGTGCCGTAGTTCTGCATCAGGTTCTGCAGCTTGGCAACAGCATTCACAAAGGCGGGCACGGTGAAGTCATAGATCTTATCCACGGTGTGGGTGGACAGCAGCTCAACGCCGCCTTCTTCCAGAGCGATCAGGCCGGACAGCACGAGAGTGGTGGTCCAGGCGTTCTCACCGGTCATGAAAGCGATCTTGTTGTCGCCCATGGCAGCCAGGAACTCGTCCCAGCCCATATCGGTGCAGGTCTTATCGCCCAGGTCAACCATGGCGCCGTTGTAGAACATGGACATGGGGCGCACAACGGGGACCCAGATGGAGAAGATCTTGCCATCCTCGGTGGTATTGTAAGCAACGTTGGAATCCACCAGGATATCGCCCAGGTTGTTGTCAGCGATGAAGGAGGTCAAATCCACGAACATATCGTTGGGGATAACGACCTGCTTGATCCATTCGGTCTCGCCACCTTCGATCAGGAAGGGCAGGTTGCGGGCAGCACCCAGCTGCTTGATCTTGTCAGCATACATATCCTGGCTCAGTTCTTCCAGGGTGATGTGGTACTTGCCTTCGTAAGCGGCATTGAAGCGCTCCACGAGGGGCTCAAAGAACACGGCGCCGACGTTCTCACCGGTCTTGTAGGTGGGAAGGGTCACGTTGACCACGTCGGCGAGGACGGGCACGCAGATCATAGCCAGGGCCATGACCAGGGAAACCACTTTCAGAAACTGTTTCATTTGAAAGTCTCCTCTCGAATATTTTCCCATTCATTCAATGGGTTTATGGTTTGATTTTACTCACCATTTAAGACATTGTCAATAGATTATGATGGCTTTTTCGGCAAATTATACCTGTTTATTTTCCATTGCATCCGTTTTCGTTTTCAAGAAACCGTTTCTTTCGCATTGTAATTATTTTCTTTTTCGTATTGAAATTTTTCGCAATCCGTATATAATATTTGCAAAAGTGTTTATTTCTACGAGGCATGCCATGAACAATCGTCCTGCACGAATCAATGATATCTGTAAAAGGCTGGGGCTCAGCAAAGCAACGGTATCCAAAGCCTTGAACGGCTACACCTCCGTGAGCGAAGAAACCCGCAACCGCGTGCTCAACTGTGCCCGCGAGCTGGGTTATGCCACACCATCGCACCACGCTGACCCCAATGCACGCCTGACACGTATCGGCGTCAGCGCGTTGTCTTTTTCCGGCAACGCCGAGGCTTCCAGCCCCTACCAGGCGCTTTTGATGGGGCTGATGGACGAGCTTGGTCAGTCACACTATGACACAGTACTGATCCCGCCGCGCATCATCGATCAGCAGACCATTCCCTACGACGAGGCCATGAAGAGTCTGCAATTGGACTGCGCCTTCATCAACGGCCTCAAAACCAGCGATCCATATTATGAGCAGTTAAAAACCACCGCGTTCCCCACGCTTTGCTGGGATTTTTCTGTGGACAATCCCAACGTGCACAACATCTTCTGTGACTCCACAGAGGGAATGCGCATGGCCGCCGAGCATTTGATCGCGCTCGGTCACCGTCGTATCGGCTTTATTTGCGCTTATAGAGAGGCACAAGTCTGTCTGCAGCGTCTGGATGGGTATATTCTGGCACTGAGCAGAAACGGTATCCCCTACGATGAATCTTTGGTCTACTTTGGCGATTTTTCCGAAGCTTCCGGCGTGCTGGGGTTCCATCAGCTGATTCAAAAAAATGTTACCGGTCTGGTTTGTATCAGTGATGTCACCGCCATCGGTGCCTCCCGCGCCGCCATGGCCATGGGCTACAAGATCCCATAGGACATCTCCATCGTCGGGTATGACGACGCTGCGCTGACAGGTATTCTTCCCATGGGACTGACCTCTGTCAACCAGCATCCCGACCTGATCGGACGTATTGCCGCCACCATGCTGGGCAACATCCTGCACCATCGTCCCGTTGCGGATACGGTGCTGCATCCCACATTGACCATCCGAGGAAGCACAGCCAAAGTAAAAGAATAAACCATACTGTTTCAAAGCCGCGGCACATTCCGCGGCTTATGAATTTTCATCGTCTGTTCGATGAAATGATAACACCCGGGATTCAATCACATTCTGAAAAGGATAGGTCACATTCCGCATAGAGTTTCCATTATTTCATTGTTATAATTATATTAGTATATTCGTTATTTTATCATCCATCTTGTACATCATTTCATGATAATCCGAATACGAAAGGCACCTGTATGAAGGCAACACAATACACAACCACAGGGGATATCCATCTCCGTCCGTTTGCACTTTCCCCGATGGGAACAGAAATGAGCGGTATCTATACCCTTCGGCTGACCGGTGAAAAAAGACAAGAAGAACTGCTTGGCTTCGGTGTGGCGCTGACCGGCAGCAGCTGCTATCATCTGTCAAATATGTCCCCGGAAAAGCGCCGCGCGTTTCTTGAAGGCATCTACGGAAAAAACGGACTCGGGCTGTCCATCGGTCGCCTGACCATCGCCTCCAGCGATTATTCCGCCGAACTGTACAGCTATGACGATGTTCCGGGTGATACTTCCCTTGAGCATTTTTCCATTGAACGGGATAAAGCGTATATTCTGCCAATGATCCGCGAAGTGCTTTCCATCCGTCCCGACATGTTCCTCTATGCCTCGCCTTGGTCGCCTCCCGGGTGGATGAAGAGCGGCGGCTCACTGTGCGGCGGCTTCATGCGGGATAAGTATGTAGATTGCTATGCGGATTATATCATTAAATATCTTCAGGCATATGAGGAGCAGGGGATTCACCTGCGTGCAGTCACACCGCAAAACGAGCCCGAGGCAGGAACGAAGGGCCGGTATGCTTCCGCCATCTGGACGCCCGATACAGAGGCCCGATTCATCATTTCTCTATATGATAAACTGCGCAAAGCCGAAATGGACACCGGTATCTGGATGTTTGATCATAATTTCGATGGCTGGCATCGTGTTGCATGGCAGTTGAAAGAATATCCCGAGCTTCTGGAAAAGACAACTGCCGTCGCTTTTCATTATTATCTGCATGCGGTCGAACAGATCGAGCGTCTGCGCGAATTATATCCGCAGTTGGAGTTCCACTTCACCGAAGGCGGCCCCCGACTGTACGATCATTATGCAACGGATTTCTGCAAATGGGGTATGATGATCTCACGTGCTCTGAACCACGGCATGCGTTCCCTGTGCGGATGGAATCTGATGCTGGACGAATTTGGTGGCCCCAACCTCGGCCCGCATTTCTGCGGGGGACTCGCGACCATCAATAGTCAATCCGGAGAGATCACCTACTCCGGTCAGTACAAAGCCCTGGGGCATTTTTCCCATTTTGTAAAACCGGGTGCACATGTTCTGAAGAGCGAAATCCTGGGCGATGGTCAGTGTCTTTTTTCCTTTCCCAACATGGGTTTGCCAACCGAAGCCTGTGTTTTGCAAAACGCCGACGGCAGCATCGTGATGGTCATCACCAACCCAAACAAGGAAAAACGGCAGATTCAGATCTTGGTCAATAACAAATGGTGGTACTGCGAAGCGCTCCCCGAATCCGTTTCCACACTGATGTTTGAAATGTGATCGTCCCATGCAAAAACAGGAGCATTATCGCCCCTGTTTTTTATATGAGATTCCCACTTTACCATATTTCTGCCGTGTTGCCCAATAACATTGTCTGTGAAACAGCCTGCTTTAGCTTTCAGCAGAAACGCTGTACCCCTTCCTGACTGATCACCGCATAACACTTCGGCAAGGCTGCCACCGGTTCAGTGGAGAAATGAACAGCACTTCGGATCGCTTCTTCCGCCGCGTCCGCATCCTCTTCCGACTTGGCGTACAATACACACAGTTCGCTTTCTTCAGTCACAAGATCGCCGATTCTGACAGGTAGGATGAAACCTACCGAATAATCCAGTTTATCCTCCTTGCGCATTCTGCCCGCGCCCATCGTCTGAGCGATCAGGCCCAGTTTTGTGGTATCCATTCGGGAAACATAGCCTTTCACATTCGCCTTGACACGGCGGATGACTTTCGGTTGCGGCAGCAATGACAAATCGGCACACACTGCCGGATCACCGCCCTGAGCCGCAATCATCTTCTTCAGCATGCGCAATCCTTCGCCGCTCGAAAGTTTTTCGCGCAGCAGTGCCTCTCCTTCTTCCCGCTGATCCACTTTTCCCGCCAGCACCAGCATCAGGCTTCCGAGCAGCAGACTTACATCCAGCAGGTCGCCCTTTGTTTTTCCCGCAAGCACTTCGATGGCATCCTTTACTTCCAACGCATTGCCGACATGCGTTCCCAACGGCTGTTCCATCCCCGTCACAACAGCGATCACGGGTTTATGGGCCAATGTTCCGATCTGTACCATCTCCTG
>JAZRWA010000113.1:0-16476 GCA_045599485.1 Clostridia bacterium
GATGCCGCTACGGTGGCGTCCCACCTCGCATGAGGTGGGTGGATTGAAATAGCTTTCCGTCAATGATAAGCTGCTCACGGCTCAGTCCCACCTCGCATGAGGTGGGTGGATTGAAATTACGATAAAACGTGGTTTGACTATGTCGGTTAAAGTCCCACCTCGCATGAGGTGGGTGGATTGAAATATCGATGATGACAGGAACGGAGTTGCAAAACGCCGTCCCACCTCGCATGAGGTGGGTGGATTGAAATTATTCGCCGAACGGAGAATTCAGTTTCCGTCCGCGTCCCACCTCGCATGAGGTGGGTGGATTGAAATGCTTTTGACATTGTCATTATACCATACATGTATGTCCCACCTCGCATGAGGTGGGTGGATTGAAATCGACAGACGGACGGACAGACGGACGGACACAAGCGGGTCCCACCTCGCATGAGGTGGGTGGATTGAAATACGGGACGGGAGGCAATCGGGGTACGCCTTTTCAGTCCCACCTCGCATGAGGTGGGTGGATTGAAATAAGTTCCTTGCGAACGCGTTCAAATTCTACGGTGAGTCCCACCTCGCATGAGGTGGGTGGATTGAAATTCCCCTCATGTACGCCACCATGATGATGCCTCGTCCCACCTCGCATGAGGTGGGTGGATTGAAATCAATCCATAGGGTGAATACCTCCTTATAAAGTGGCGTCCCACCTCGCATGAGGTGGGTGGATTGAAATATATTAAGCCCGTACAGCTTCAGCCAATGCAATAGTCCCACCTCGCATGAGGTGGGTGGATTGAAATACCGAATTGCAGAAGCAAGCCTACTGTGCCGCCGTCCCATCTCGCATGAGGTGGGTGGATTGAAATGGTCGGCTGCGTGACGGCGTGGCGCACGTTGATGTCCCACCTCGCATAAGGTGGGTGGATTGATATTCTGCAAGCGTTACCGAGAAATCTGATTTGCCTTCCAGAACAGTAAGTGTCCCGGAGCGTCCGGGTGAGTATTCCGCCCCAGATTGAGCATCGTCACCGGGCAAATTGGGCACGCCTTCCGGCGAGGTTGAGCACTCTTTATTTGATGGTCTTCTGAAAGCGTAAACGAAGCCTTCGGCTCATCGGGCTCTGCCCGAACCCGAGGTTTTTCGCTTTGCGGTTTTCCATGGAGAGTGATTAAGCCATCAATAGCATAATTCCGATGCAGATTGCCACGTTTCATTGAACACAACGACTGTTCAACTCACGCGAAGCACATGCTCAATTGCAGCGGAAACCGCGCTCAATCTCAACGGAATCGATGCTCAATTTCGCCGGTTTGACTGCTCAATTTCAGTGGCGTACGCATCCGGGAACAGCGGTGAATGTGGAACGCTCTGCTGGGATTGTGATGGCAGGGTGTACAGATACGTGGATGCCATATTCTGTGCATTTATGTCCGTTCTAAAGAAACCAGTCGGTCATGGGACACCTCCTTATGAGTATAAAGAAAGCGCTGCCGGTTAGAGCAACGCTGATGATACTTCAGTCCTGAGTAAAGGATTTAGTTCGTACCTTTCTCAGAATACGCGCACCTTCTATAATATCATATGGCTGAAATTCTTTTTCAGAACCTGTTTGTTCAATGATTCTTTCAATTGCCTGAAGTGGATCAAGAGAATGATAAGGAAAATACAGTTTCTTTAAATCTCCAGGTTTAATGATCTTGTATACCATCCTGCTTGGCTTATCATATACATAACACCAGTAACGATAAATATAACCGATCCAGTGAAGTTCTTCTCGGGTATACTTTTCCTGCCCATAAGAGCTCAAACCGTACTCATCTTCAATCTCAGTTAGAGCATTGGAAATATCGGTTGATTCGAATAAAAACGCTGAGCTATCCATGCGTTTTGCGAGTGCAGAATTCATAAACCGGCGTATGAAAATGGGGGAACTGCAAACCACTTTATCTATTGAGTATTCGAACAGCAAAGCCTGATAGGTGCACAGTTTATGGCCTAACGAATCCATCTGTCTCATTTTAGAATGTCCTCAATATACTCGCCTTGATTTCGGTATTGTTTCCGTGCCAGTTTTACTTTATCCTGGTTAATTTGAGAACTCTCCTGCCTGGATGTGAGATAGGCATTCTTTTCCAGGTCAGTCAGATAACACCTTTCCAAAACCGTGATGTTTTCCAGCGCTTTTTCGCTGATAAAAACATATTGCATCCCAAGATTTGTTGCTGATAAGCAATGCTGACACTGAACGTCCGTGATTTCACCATCAATAAAACTGTCGATGATCTCAAACATTCTGTTGTCCGCAATTGGGGCGACTATATAATCAACCCCATCCCTGACGCGCGTTATCTGCTTTACGATCTCAGTATCATGATATGCACCTAATTTGTTTCTGAAGAACGCGATCGTCAGCATCCATTCTCTGTTTACGCCAAATCGTTTGCATGTCAATTCCGAAGGATCAAATTTCAGCATGTATAAAGATGATTTTGGATGTGTGGCAACAAACATAGCAGACTGTTCAAGGCTTTCTCCACAATAGAAACCGTTGCCAAAATCGTTGATCGGCTTGTTGCGATCCAAGCTGAGGTCGCCGGTAATCATGGTTTTGGCTCCATGGAAAAGCAAGGTTTCATGTTCAGACAAATCTTCACGATAGAACTGCTCTTTGATCTTGTTCAGTCGAATTCCCGCTTTGAAGGTATAACGATAAAATGCATCCATGTGCTTTTCGGAAATTGAGGTTTTCCGATTCAGCCAATTGCTGACTGTTATCCTCGATACACCGACTGAATCAGCAAGCTCCTTTGTAGTTAGCTTTGCAATTTCCATTACGCTTTCAATATCCTGCACAGTCATGAATTCCATGAAAGATCGCCTCCTGACTTGTATGTAAAGTATTATACACACAAGTTTGTTTCAAGTCAACAAACTTGTGTATAAAGATTTTTGCATGGAAGTGCAGTGATATGTCAGCCTACTCGGCGAATCTTGTCAACACCATGAACAGCGCATGACATAAAAGGAACGCTGATCTTGATATCAAGGTTAGCGTTTTTTCTTGTCCGGAAAAACCTTATCCCATAAGGCTTTCTTTACCGGATTGGGTGTATAATAAAACAGTAGCCTTGATTGCCGCTTTCCTTTTATGTTCTGACAATCAGATACATAAGTAAAGCAAGAGGCAATCGATGGTTCCTGACGAATCTTGCCGGATTTGAAGAGGGAAAATCTTTTGCTTTTCAAGCAAATGCAAAAGAAAAGCCGGATGAAATTGCTGCATCCGGCTTTTGTGTTATTTGCTGACTGTGTACTATCCGGCAAAGAGAGCGGGTTCCAGACGCTACGTTGGGGATAGTGCTCACAGTCTTCCAAATTGGAATCTTGATACGAGGAGTAAGAAAGCGGAAATGGTTTTCTATCAGGACAGTACCATCATATGTTTACCACAACCGAATCATTCCACCGTCGTTTTAACTGTATAGCTGCGTTTTCCCATGAGATCGATTTGCTTTCCAACCAGCGTGATCTTCTGTTCGTCACGGATGTCCAGACAACTGACACCCAGCTTCAGTTCCGCAGGGCCAGGCTCGACGCCGTAGAGCATGTCTTCATTGTAATAGCCCAGAGAGGAAGCGGCCAGATGGAAAATGACGCGCGTTCTTTCGCCGGGGGCGAGGCTGACGCGCTTGAAAGCAACAAGCTTGATGTTCGGCTGAATGACATGCGCACCGGAGAAATGGTAATAGAGCTGGAGGACTTCGTCGCCTGCTCTGTCGCCGGTGTTTGTGATCGTGCAGCTAACGTCGATGCCACCGTCAGTGGGTAACTCGCAGGAAGAGAGAGTCATGGGACTGATATCAAAACCGGTGTAGGAAAGGCCATGACCGAAGGGGAAAAGCGGCATGGCTGTATCATCCACATAGCCGCCGGAAAAGATGAGGCTGGCCGTTGGATCGCCGCCGCCGGAATAACCGGAGCCGACACGGTGGTTATAGGTGATGGGCATTTGTCCCTCGTGATGCGGAATAGTGAAGGAAAGATGACCGCCGGGATTTGTCGTGCCGTCCAAAATGTCGGTCAGCACAGAGCCGGCATCTGCGCCGGGCATGAACGCCTGAATCATGGCAGCGGTGTGTTCCTTGGCCCAGGGCAGAGCGAATACGCCGGGCCCGTACAACACAAGGACAACAGGCTTTCCGGTGGCACATACCGCTTCCAGGAGCTGCTGCTGCACACCGGGCAGACCGAGATGGCTGCGGTCCTTGCCCTCGCCGCCGGTGACATTGAACCAACCGCAGTTGCCACCCATCGCCATGATGACGATATCGCTCTCGGAAGCAACCTGTACGGCTTCAGCAAAGCCTTCTTTGCTCTCGTCAACAATGTCGCATCCCTGCGCATAGGCGACGTCAAAGCGATCGGACAGTGCGTCTTTAAGGCTCCTGGCGCCCATGCGAGCGAGCAGTGTCGGAAGATCGTCCATCATCTTTTGCCCATCCTCGCCATACAGAGCGAGAATAGAGGCAAACATGTTCAGTGTACCCTTAGGTTTCTTTTCCTTGGCTGCTTCGTCGGCAATGCCGTTGAAGGAGACGGAGTTGTTGTCCTCCGCGCCTGCGGTCAGCATTTCGATATAGGCGGGATAGGTGTAGCCGCTGATGGGGTAGCGCATATTGTCTGCATGCGGGCCGATGACGGCCAGCTTTGCACCTTTCTTCAACGGAAGCACGCCATCGTTCTTAAGCAGTGTGATGGAGTCCGAAGCGATGCGGCGGCTGAGTGCTGCCTTCTCGGGATTGGTCATGGCCGCGCGTACGGCGTTTACATCCACATACGGATTCTCAAACAAACCATACTCAAATTTGATGGTCAGGATGCGGCGCACGGATTCATCGATGAGTGCTTCATCCAGCTCGCCTGCACGCACGTAGTCCGGCAGCTGGCGATATGCGCCGCCAACCGGGATCTCCGTATCCAGACCGCCCTTTTTGGCTAATAAACCAGCCTCTTTATATGTGGGAGCGATATGGAAATAATTGAACATTTTCATGATGCCCGCGCCGTCAGAGGTCAGCATGCCGCGGAATTTCATTGTGTCGCGTAGCAACGTGCGGGAAATCTTCTTGTTCGCGCCGACGCATATGCCATCGATCTCGCCATAGTTAGCCATCATGCCGGAAACATCTGCTTCGTTGGCGGCTGCCTCAAACGGTGTGGCGAAGGTTTCATAAAGCTCGCGGTCGTTGATGCGGGAAACGGCGCAGTTCAGGCCTCCCTGACTATCCGCATAGCCAAGAAAATGCTTGGCGATGCATGCAGGACCGTTCTTTTTGTCTCCCTGCATGCCGCGGATGTAGCCGATGCCCATCTGGCTGATGAGGTAAGGATCCTCACCGTAGGTTTCATAGGTGCGGCCCCAGCGCGGATCACGGGAAACATCGATGACAGGGCTCATGGCACTGTTTATGCCGACGGCACGGCTCTCCTGACCGATGACGGCGGCCATTTCTTCCGCCAGTTCCGGTTTCCAGGTACAGCCAAGGTTGATCTGTGCAGGAAAGAGTGTGCCGCCTGCACCCGGATAACCGCATAGGTTTTCGGATTGCAGCGCGACCGGAATACCCAAACGGGTTTCCTCCACAAAATAATGCTGAAGCGCGTTGCTGATTTCGGCGATCTGCACCGGGTCAACCAGACCGGTCAGCGAATACTGGGTAAACCGGCCGTGGCCGTAGGGGAAATTTTTTTTAAGTGAGTCCAGCGATACCTTTCCATCCACGATGAAGCTGGCCGGAAGATCGCCGCAAAGCTGAGCGGCCTTCTCTTCCAGCGTCATGCGGGAGAGAAGATCTTCGACACGTTTGGCTACAGGCTGTGTACTGTCCTTATAGATTTCCATAAATAACACCCCTCTTGGAATCTGTCTGTGTTCAATATACACGCGAGTAAATGCAGTGTCAATAATAAACGCCGTATAAGTAAAAAATAATATTGACAACATGTATAAGGATTGCTTATTATAATAGAGAAAAAATGAACTGTTGTTCCAAAAATCCCGAAGCACATTGTTTTTGAACAAATAAGACAAGAAATGAACCCAAAACTGCAGACAAGTCAATAAAATGAGAATGAACGGAGACGATACTCTTTCCTTTGCGGAAGAAGAGTTGCGGAAATATCTGAAAATGGCAGGACTGCCGGACGATCAGATGCCGGAAATTCAGTTTTTTTTCGAAAAGGAAGAGGAACATGATCGGTATTCTATTGAATCGACACCTGATTCCATTCTTGTCAGAGCTTCCAATAAGCGAAGCGTACTGATGGGTTGTTACGCGTATCTGAATGAAATTGGTTTTCGGTTCTACGCGCCGGGGTCAGCCTACACAAAGATACCGAAGCTTTGCGGGCGCGACCAATTGATCACTTTGCACAAGAAGGGGCAGGCGGAAAATTTCCATCGCGGCGTTTGCATCGAGGGCTCGGAATCCATTGAAAACGTGCTGGATTATATCGACTGGATGCCGAAAGTGGGCATGAACGCTTGCTTTCTTCAGTTTTTCAGGCCAGACGTCTTCTTTCAAAGATGGTACAAGCATGAGAACAATCCGACACTTCCGCCTGAACAACTGACAGAGGAAAGACTTCGGAGCTTTGATGAGATTCTGGTGCAGGCCTGCCGAAAGCGCAGCCTCATGATCCATCGTGCGGGTCACGGCTGGACCTCCCGCGCTTTGGGCTTTTCCGGAAACGGATGGCAGACAGAAAAAGAACCAAACGATCCGCGGATCATCAAAAGGCTTGCACAACTGGGCGGGGAGAGAAAGCTGTTCGGTGGTATTCCTGCCAACACAAATCTCTGCTATGCTGACAGTGATGCGCAGGAAGCGCTGGTCACGGAGGTTGTCGCTTACGCGGAAGCACACCCCGAAACGGATTACCTTCATTTTTGGCTGGCGGATACGCACAACAATGTCTGTGAATGCGAAGCGTGCAAAAGAACCACGCTGTCCGACCAGTATGTTGCTTTGCTCAATCGTATCGATGAAATGCTGACGGCGAAAGAGCTGAATACGCGCATCGTATTTCTGCTCTATCAAGAACTGCTCTATCCGCCGAAAAAGGAAAGGATACAAAATCCCGAGCGTTTTACGCTGATGTTTGCGCCGATCTCGAGAACATTTGAAAAGCCTTATCCCGCGCAGATCGACAAGAAGTCGCTGCCGAAGTGGCAGCGCAACCGCATGACGCTGCCTGTGGATATCGAAGAAAACTTAGGCTATTACCGGGCGTGGCGCGAAATTTTCCATGGCGATGCATTTATCTATGATTATCATCTGGGCCGGGCGCATTACGGCGATCTGGGCTATATGACAATCGCAAGAACGCTGCGCGAGGATGTGTCCCGCATCGGGAACTACGGTTTGTCCGGTATGGTCGCTTGCCAGGAGCTTCGTGTGCTGATGCCAAATGCTTTGCCCATATACGCGATGGGGCGGATGCTATGGAACAGCAGCGAAAGCTTTGATGAAATTGCAGGAGATTATTTCCGCGGCCTGTACGGAGAGAACGCCACGTGGGTGCAGACCTATTTCGATGAAGTATCTGCCCTGTGCGATACCGACTATACCAACGCCGGCGGTCCGCGTCTGAGGCCCGATCTTACGCGAAGATATGTGCGGATCGCAGAACTGTCCGAAGCCCTCGTGGAACGACTGGGTGCCATGGACAGAAATGCCCTGTTGGAGCGTCTGAATACGGTCGCGGAGCAGAACGTACTGCATGCACGCGCACTGGCTGCGCTGACGGCGGGGGATGTGAAAGCTTCGCAGCAAGCTTTCGCCGCGTTTTGCCTGAAAATCAGAACAGATGAAATACGTTATCAGCCGGAACTGGATGTATATCGGATGATCGAGGTTTCGCAAAAATTTACGGGACTCAGAGAAGGATAAGCTCGTCTTGAGTTTCAAACAGAGGAAAGGGAAATGGATTCATGAACAAGAATGCTGTAAACATCAGGCGGAATCCCATTCAGCAAAGAAACTGGATTAAGCTGAACCTGTGGTGCTGGGGCTTTGTCTCGCTGACGCTGATTTTCTATCTGCTGTTCCAGGGATATCCCATCCTTTGCTCAGTCTATTATTCGCTGCATAACTGGTCCGGCATGACCAGCAACATGACCTATGTGGGCCTGGACAATTACAAGGCTCTGCTTTCGGACTCGCTGTTCTGGGGTGCTTTCCGGAATTCTTTCCGCTACATGGTGATGGTGGTGCCGCTGGAAGTCGTCATCTCGCTGCTGTTTGCCTATCTGCTCAATGATGAGAGGCTGAAGTGCCGGACAGGTTACCGCATCGCGTTGTTCATCCCCGTGGTTGTGACAGCCTCCATCGTCGGTATCGTCATGATCTTTATCTGGTCCTCCACAGGCGTCATCAACCAGACATTCCTGAATCTTGGACTCATTCCAAAGAAGATCAACTGGCTTGGCAACGCAAAATACGCCATGCAAACCGTGGTCATCGTTTCTGTTTGGAAGGACATGGGTACTTACATGATTTACTGGCTGGCAGCACTGCAGGGCGTGCCGACAGACGTCATCGAAGCGGCCAGCGTGGACGGCGCGAGCCGCGTGAAGACCTTCTTTAATGTCGTTATTCCGATAATCCTGCCGACGGCGGGCATCATCCTGATTCTGTGCACCATCAACTCACTCAAGGCTTTCGACCTCATTCAGACGCTGACCGGCGGCGGCCCCTTCTATGCGACGGACGTCATCGCGACATTTGTGTACAGAACGGCGTTCACCTCCGAAATGGGCCTGCCGAGATTCGGCTATGCTTCCGCGGCAGCAACCATGTTCGGTACTGTCGTCATCATCATCGGCGCGGTTCTCAATGCCATCAAGAGCAAGTTCCAGCAGCAACAGTAAGGGAAGGAGGAAAGGAATATGACCAAGGCCATTTCGAAAAACAAAACCGTCATTCATCCCGGAAGGATTATCACGCATATCTTTCTTCTGATCTGCTCGCTGATCTGGCTGTATCCTATTGTTTGGACCATTATTTCTTCCTTCAAGCCGCAGGCTACGTTCTTCGATGAGCAGTTGAGCCTGATTCCCTCCTCTGTAACGCTGGAAAACTACATCCGTGTATGGAGCAAGGCGAACTTCGGTGTGTACTTTTTCAATTCCGTTGTCATTACGATCTTCTCTGTACTGCTGGTGCTGATGATGACAAATATGGCAGGCTATGTGCTGGGCCGCTATAAGTTCATCGGCAGGAATGCGTTGATGGCGCTGTTTCTTTCGTCCATCTGCATTCCGCTGGTTTCCACACTGATTCCGGTGTATCAGATCGTCAAGGGCATGGGTCTGCTGGGTACCCGGGTGGGTGTTATCCTTTCCGGTGCAGGCGGCGCGCATGTGGTCTTCCTGCTGCTTTTCTCCAGCTATTATTCTACCGTGCCCAATGAACTGGAGGAGGCTGCGAAGCTGGATGGCTGCGGCTTCTTCAGGACGTATGTGAATGTTATGATGCCGCTGTCCTCTCCGATCTCCACCACAGTGATCATCATGGAATCCCTGTGGACCTGGAACGCCTTCCAACTGCCGCTGATCCTGACCCTCAATAATCCCACGTCCCGCACGCTGGCTGTTGGTCTGTATGCCTTCAAGGGCGAAAACGTTGTGGACTGGACGGGCATCTGCGCGGGCGGCGCGATTGCCATGCTGCCGATTATCGTCGTGTTCATTTGCTTCCAGAAGTTCTTCATTAACGGCATGGCAGGCGCAGTGAAGGGCTGATCGCATCCCAAGGTGTTATGCACGACTTGTGCATCGCATAAATAAAAAGGAGGTCTTTTCTACATGAAGAAGACGAGTATCCTGCTTTCCCTGATGCTGGCAGTGACCCTTTGCCTGTCCTGCATCACCGCTTCTGCGGAGACCATCACACTGCGCGTAACTGACTGGTCTGACTCTACTGCTGCACTCCGTGAACAATTCCACAAGGAATTCATGGAGAAGAACCCGGACATCATCATCGAGTACACCCAGCTGACGATTGACCAGTTTAACAGCACCGTCGTGGGCGCTATCCAGAATGGCGATGGTCCCGACCTCTTCCCGGTTCCCACCACCCTGAATCTGACCACCGCTGTCAACGAGGGTTGGTATCTGGACATGGAACAGTACGTCTCTCCGGAGTTCGTCGCGTCCTTCTCCGATGGTATCCTGGCTGAGGGTGTGCAGCGCAAGAATGGCGTGCTCTACACCGTTCCGGAAGCTGCTTCTCCCAGCAACTCCATGTTCTTCTACAACAAGGACATCCTGGAGGAGTGCGGTCTGACCGTTCCGACCACCTTTGAAGATTTCCGTCTGGCTTGCAAGATCGTTACCGAAAAGGGCGCTGGTAAGTACTACGGCCTTATCGAGGGCGGCAAACAGGGCAACCGTTGCGAGGCTCTGCTGCGTGCGCTCGTGCAGGCTGCCGGCGGCAAGATTTCCATCAATGCCCGCGCGCTGACCGTGGATGGCAAGGCTCCGTATGACACCCCCGAAATGGCGATGGCCGTCGAGCTTCTCGCTGGCATCGTTGAAGATGGCAGCCTCTATCCGGATACCGCTGCGATCTCTGCTCCGGAAGCCCGTGAACTTTTCGCTCAGGGCAAGGCTGCGTTCCTGTGCCAGGGCCTCTGGTGCATCGGTACCTGGGCTGCGGATCATCCGGAACTCAACTATGGCGTTATGACTGTGCCGAAGGGTGCTGAGAACGGCTACGTTGCCAACGTCGAAATTGGCCCGTGGATGGGCATCTATGCCAACACCAAGCATCCGGAAGCGGCTGCCCGCTATCTGGAAGCGCTCTATTCCACCACCGAGTATCATTATCAGGCTGACGTTGTCAAGTCCGGCTCCTATGTTTCCGTCATCAAGGGCGTGAACGAAGAGAATATGATCGATCCGGTCATGAAGGAATACTATGATGCTGCCGCGCTGTGCATTGATATTCCGATCGCTACCAGCCGTGATGCGAGATTCTATGACTTCTATGCTACCGTTGTTGGCGCTACCCCGTCTCTGGCCAGCATCGCGCAGGGCATCCTGAGCCAGTCCATCGATGAACCGATGGAGTATCTGACTATGCTGTCCAACGCTGAGACCGCTGCCTGGAAGACTGCTTGCAATAACCTGGGCATCGACTTCGCCGAGATGGAGTTCCCGAACTGGGTCGCTGGTCAGCCCTACACCGATGCTGACTACGCCGCGCTGTCTAACTGATTCAGAAACTCAAATTTATCTATGAGACGGGCAGACGCCGATGCGTCGGCGTCTGCCCGCGCCTTTCAGACGATTGGTCTGAACAAACTGCCGTGCGAATACCGGACCCCTGCGTCCTGTCTTTTCGCGCGGTTTTTTAGAAGGATTCACGTATGAAAATTGGATTTCTTACAAACGCA
Source organism: Clostridia bacterium (assembly GCA_045599485.1). Taxonomy (GTDB): domain Bacteria; phylum Bacillota; class Clostridia; order Christensenellales; family Aristaeellaceae; genus SFMI01. Next base: position 11,450 of record JAZRWA010000113.1, read on the forward strand.
CTGGTCGAACAAACCCGGCGCGCAGGTGATCACACATTCGACAGGCTGCCCGCCGTTGCAGATTGGGCTGCCGAAAATGGATTTACCGATCTGGAATGCGGCCCCATGCTGCCGCTGGATCGGAGTGACTATGAAAAGGTACTTACCGAGGGGAAGATTTCGGTCAGTGCGTTGATTTATTGCCGTAATTTCCTGAGCACGGATGAACAGGAAGCGCAAACGCATCTTTCAGAACTCAAAAAGCGCATTGAGTTTGCGGGTGCGCTGGGAATCGACAAGGTGATCACGTCCACGGGTATCAACAAGGCGATCGAGGAGGGCATCTACGATCGCGACCCGAATGTCAAGGATCGCGCAAATATGATCCGACGCATTCCCGTGCGCAGTTTGGACGCTGTGGTACGTACCTTCGAGCCGCTGGTCACGCTGGCGGAAAAGAACCATGTCCGCATTTGCTATGAAAACTGCCCGCTGATGGGCAATATCGCCATATCTCCTGTGATGTGGCGGCAGATTTTTGAAAAGCTGCCCAGTGATAACCTGGGCTTGGCATATGATCCAAGCCATTTGGTCTGGGAGATGATCGACGCCTACGCCCCCATCCGGGAATTCGGAACGAAGATTTTCCATGTGCACGCTAAGGACACAATCATCAACAGACAGCGTCTTGGCGAAACGGGCATTCTCACGGATTTCAGCTGGTGGAACTATTGCATCCCCGGAAGGGGCGAGCTGGACTGGAAGCGCATCATCGAGATGCTGAAAGAGATTGGCTATGACGGTACCATCAGCCTTGAGCACGAGGACCCGCTCTATGAGGGCAGCGCGGAGGCTGTTAAGCGAGGCTTGTTGGAAGGGAAAAAGTGGCTGGAAGCGTGCATGTAATGCAATAAACATCGTAACAGGAGGAAGTATCATGGTCAAAATCGGTATTATCGGCTGCGGCAGCACCATCGGTATCGCCCGCAACCATATCAACGCATACAAATGCTGCCCGGACGCGAAAATTACAGCGATTTACGATTTGCTGGATGGTCGTGCTCAGGGATACATTGATCAGATGGGACTTACGGATGCCATAGCCTGCAAAAGCTTGGAGGAACTGTTTTCCCTGTGCGACGCTGTTTCCGTCTGCACGCCCAACTGCGAGCATGTGCCGCTGACCATTGCAGCGCTCAAAGCGGGCAAGCATGTGCTCTGTGAAAAACCCTTCGCGCCGACGCCGGATGAGTGCCAGGAGGCCATTAAATACGAGAAACTGACGCAGAAGGTGGCCATGATTGGCCTGTGCTATCGCGATATTCCCGGTTTTGTTTATATGAAGAAACTGATCGATGAAGGTCGAATGGGAAAGATTTTCTTCGTACGAGAGGAGCAGGGAGGCGACCGCATCGCCAATCCCGACGTCAAGTTGGAATGGCGAATGCAGCAGGATCTTTCCGGCCCGGGCGCTGTGGCTGATTTCGGCAGCCATATGATGGATATCTGCGATTACCTGCTGCGCGATTCCTGCGGCGAGATCGCGGAGATCAGCTGCATGCAGTCCACCTGTATTCCGCAGCGCGAGATGATTGGCAAACCTGGCAGGATGGGCGATGTGACCAATGACGACGTTTCCTGCTGGATCTGCCGCACCACCGGCGGCACGCTGTACAATTTCACCGCCAGCCGCATCGGCGCAACCTTCATGCTGGAAATTGTTGGCGAAGGCGGCAAGATGACATTCGACGGCAGCCGTCCCTTCGAGTTGACACTTCAGCTCAAGGAAAAAAATGGAGGATACATCTCTCAACCGGAGGTGGTTCCGGTGCCGTAGGAATGCTTTGGCACGGATGAGAACGCTCCCCGCACGCCGTTTGCCATCAATTTCTATTACGAGATTCGCCAGTTCCTGGATGCTATCCAGACAGGCAAGGAATCCCTGCTGACACTGGAACGCGGTGCGTATATCCAGACGCTCATTCAGGCTGCGCAGGAATCTGCGGACAGCGGCGAAACTGTGTGTCTGTTGTAAGGGAGGAAAGCATCTATGAAAATTGGCGGACACTGCGTGCTCTTTGGCAAAGAAATTGCCGAAAACACGGACTCGGTTATCTCCCGATTGGCTTTTGCCGGGGCAGAGGGCTGCGAGTTGGGTCAGCGCTTTTTTGGCTTGGAAGACCGCGACAGGCTTATGGCTGTGCTGGACAAATATCATATTTCTCTGGCGGGCATGCATTGCAACGGCCTTTCGCTGATGGATCTATTGCAAAATCCGAATAAGAGCCGCGAAGCACTGACTGCAGTCGCAAAATTTGTGGCTCCACTGCCGGATAAGAATATCATCGCCACCGGAATGGCAGGCGATCTGAACGCTCGTGACGGACTTACATTGGGCGAAGGATCACCCATTTCGGAGCTGCACGACCTGGCAAATGCCAAAACGATCGCGGAGAACCTTAATGCGATCGCGAAAGATATCAAAGCCGAGTACGGCGTACAGATTCACTATCACAATCACAGCTGGGAATTTGCCGATAACGGCTTGCTTTGGTTTGCGCTGGCAGATTATGCGCCGGATGTCATGTTCGCGCTGGATACGGGTTGGGCGGCGGTATGCGGTTTCGACCCGGTCGATCTGCTTGCACGCTATCCGGGCCGGTTCAGCTATGTGCATCTTCGTGACTACAAGAAGAGCGCTGATCCTGCCAGCCTCATCTTCAAAGAAGTCCATCGCGGCTATGTCGATCTCGGTACCGGCGATATGAACTATTCCCGTCTGATGCCCGCGCTGCATAAGGCGCTGGGCGAGAAGGGATGGGCGATCGTAGAATACGAGCTGGGAAATTTCGATGAGAACAGCTATCTGAAGGCGATCGGATACCTCAAGGACATGAGAAAAACGGGATTTGAAGATTGATAAACCTGTTTTCCCAATTCAGTTTCCTCAACATCAAGAAGTCCTATACTGGATACACATCAACTTGTTGCATCCAGCCCGGGGCTTCTTTTTTTGCTCCGGTGAATTCAACACAAAAACGTCAACCGGCTTGGACGTACAGCATGATACGGCAATCAATCTTTGCCGTTCCATTCTGCACTCAATCAGCAACCAGAATGACTCAATATCCCGAAAATAGTAAAAAAGCGCACCTTGTACCTTTTATGAAAACATGGCAAGGAGTATTTGCCTCCAATCGGATGAAGAAAGCCTTATGAGACGGTGGTTTTGGAGAAAGAAAAAGCGTTACCCGGTATCAAGAGCGGCGTTCTTTATGAAGTCTTGCCCAAACCCATTTCGACCCGTTCATGGGGGAAACAATCTTAGTAACTTTCGAAGGTCATCGTAACCCGATCGACTTTTTGTGTTATAATGGATGTGGATGTACTGCCGTTCCTTTGACAGAGTTACGGAAGGCGACGCATACGGATCCATGACGACGTTTTTATAATCGATGGAACAGCAGTGCCTCGATCCTGCGGTATGCAGGCAACACAGCGTTCCAAACGTCCAATGATTCCCCCTGAAAGGAGTATCTGCATGAAATACGATTTTACCTCCATCATCGATCGCATCGGCAAGGATTCCATCGCCGTAGAGGGCATTGGCATCAAGCACTGGGGCAACGAACCCGATGTACCGAAGAAAGGTTTTGACTTTATCCCCATGTGGGTGGCGGACATGAACTTTGCCACCGCCCCTGCGGTCACCGATGCCATTCGGGACCGCCTCGATCACCCGCTTTTCGGTTATTATTCCCCAACTTCCAAGTTCTATCAGTCCATCATGGACTGGCAGACAGCCAACCATGGTTTCCGCGGCCTGAAGCCGGAATACATTGCCTATCAGAACGGCGTCCATGGCTGTGTGACCACCGCCATCCGTGTGCTCACCCAACCGGGAGATTGCGTGCTGATCCACCGACCGACTTACATCGGCTTTTCCATGGACATCGAGAATCAGGGCCGCACGCCCATCTATTCCGATCTGGTGAAGGACGAGAACGGTGTATATCGCATGGATTATGATGACATGGACGCCAAGCTGAAGGCAAACAACATCCATGTGTGCGTGTTCTGCTCGCCCCACAACCCCGCCGGCCGCGTATGGGAAAAGTGGGAGCTTGAAAAGGCGATGGCCGTTTTTGAAAAGAACCAATGCTATGTGATCAGCGATGAGATATGGTCGGATCTTACCTATCCCGGTCATACGCACATCCCCGGCGTCATGGTCAACGATTGGGCCCGCGGGCATGTGATCAGCATCTACGCACTGAGCAAGACCTTCAACCTGGCGGCCATGTGCGGCAGCTACTACGTTATTTATGACAAGTATCTGCGTGACCGTATCAGCAAGTACGCCATGCTGACCAGCTACAACGAAATGAACATTCTGACCATGCACGCCTTCTATGGTGCCTACAGTCCCGAGGGTCGCGAATGGGTGGATGAGCTGCTGACCGTGCTGGAAAATAACTGCCGTTATGTGTGCGACTTCCTGAATGCTATTGACGGTGTGGAGGTGACCATGCCGCAGGGAACGTACATGCTCTTTCCCGATTTCACCGGCTATTGCAAGCGGACAGGCAAAACGCAGAAGGAGCTGCTGAAAGCCGGTTGGGATGTGGGCGTAGGCTGGCAGGATGGCGCTGCCTTTGGCGGCCCCTGCCATATCCGCATCAATGTTGCTTTTCCTTTCTCCCGTGTGAAAGAGGCCTGTGATCGTTTGGCAAAATATGTGCTGGCGGATTGATTAACGTACAAGCGTGTTCTTGCATCGGCTTTCTCAAAAATCAAGCTGCATCGGTGATAGGCCGATACAGCTTTTTTGCTCAGGCACCTGTATTAACGCTGTAATGGATAAGAGTCAGGTGAGCGAAGGTGTTATTTAGTTGAGCAAACAAATTAGAATTTGTCGTGATGAAAATAACTACGAAAGAGAATGGATTCACGATTTCGAGAGGAAAACTGAAATGGAAACAAAGTACGAATTCAAGAAGATAGGAATGGCAGAACTCGAAGTTATTAAAAGAATATTCACTGATGTG
>JAZRWA010000114.1:0-2030 GCA_045599485.1 Clostridia bacterium
CCGAATGAATGTAGGAGAGGCTTTACAGTCTCCCCGCAGCGTCCCCCGTTTTACGGCGAACGCTGTTTCAGGTGAGAATATCAATACCCTGATGCATGCCGCCATGAGCGGCCCCAGCGCCTGCAATGCCCGCCCGTGGGATTTCTGGTGCGTGACAAGTGAAGAAAAGCTGGCCCTGCTGCGCAAGGCATCGCGCTTCAGCAACATGAAGGCGCCCCTGGCCATTGTGGTGTGCGGCAACCTCAAAAAGGCGCTGCCCATGGGCATGGCGGATTACTGGATCCAGGATTGCTCTGCGGCCATTGAAAACATACTGCTGCAGGCGGTGGAGCTGGGTCTTGGCACTGTGTGGTGCGGTCTGCACCCGCAGAAGGGCGCTGTGACCCGCACGCGGGAGGCGCTCGATCTGCCCGAATCCATCGTGCCGCTCGGACTTGTCTGGGTCGGGCATCCTGCCGAGAGCCCCGCACCGCGCGACCAGTACGACGAGAAGCACGTGCATTACGTGTAATACGGGGGACGGGGACGTGTGGGAAACCGTTGGGAACCACCCTTTTTGAAGCCCAAAAGGGCGGTTCCCAAGCCCTCCGCGAAAAAGCAGTCTTGGTATGGGAGCGTTGCACCTTTGCTTTAGCGAAGGGGTATGTAGCATATCACGGACCGCGTATTTTGAACATGGCCTTGCATGGCCCGATATGACCAAAACATCAACACCCTTGCTTTGATGAATTTTACTTCCATCATAGCAAGGGTGTTACTATTTTGCTTAAAAACTGCCTTTTCTCAGGTGGGGTTTGGGGAGGGGATGCTTTTCGGCACGAAAAGCGTGCCCTCCCCAACATCCCCTTATTCTCGTCTTCCCAGCGCCGCGAGCGTCTCGCCCGCGATGCGGTAGGTCGTCCAGTCGGACATCGGTACCGCGCCCATCGATTTGTAAAAATCAATGGAGGGCGTGTTCCAGTCAAGGCACCACCACTCCAGCCGTCCGCAGCCGCGGTCGACCGCGATACGGGCCAGCTCGGTCAGAAGTCCCTTGCCGTAGCCCCGGCCGCGGTATTCGGGCTTGACATACAAGTCCTCCAGATAGATGCCGGCGCGCCCCAGAAAGGTGGAAAAATTGTGAAAGAACAGCGCAAAGCCCACGCGCACGCCCTCTGCCTTTGCAAAAAGCACTTCGGCTTTATTGAAATCAAAGAGCCAGTGCTCCAGCGTGGCAGCATCGGCGACAACTTCGTTTTCCATCTTTTCATATCGTGCCAGCTCGCGGATAAAATACAAAATTTCGGCGGTGTCTTCCCGCTTGGCAAATTCAAATTCCATGACGGCATGCGCTCCTGATTCTTATTTTCAGCTGTTATTATAACAAAAAACGGTGGAATGTGTAAACAAAAACCGCGGGGGAAAAGACTTTCTCCCCCGCGGCGATGATGCGTCAATAGATGCAGACCTCGGCCGCCTGCGCGCCGCCGGTGCGCTGGGCGGTGTTCTTGGTGAAGATGACCTTGACGAACGCCGCCTCCACAGCATCAAAATCGATGCGGATGCGGTTGCCGGTCTCGGCGTCAAAGGGATACAGCTGAGCCGCGGCGGACTCGGTAAAGGTCTCGCCGTCGGTGCTTACCAGCACGGCGATCTCCTGCTGACGGGGCTCCCAGATGGCAGAGGGGTTGAGGCACACCGCCACGGTGGTGATGCTGTACGTGCCCTGCAGGTCAAAGATCACTTCCGCCGGGAAGCCCTTGCTTTCCCAGTAGGTATCGGTCTTGCCATCATTGATGTTGGACAGCACATACACATCGGTGTGCGTGCCGGCAGACTTGGCGGGCTTGCCCTGCGCCACGTTTTCGGTCTCGGGCAGGGGAATGTAGTTTTCGGTGGGGTCGGGGAAGCAGGTGGGGCGCTGCGGTGCGGTCTGCTCGGGGGCGGGGATGATGGTCACGATGGTGGGGATCTCCTCCGCCGGGGCGAAGCAGGGCAGCAGGAGCATCAGCGCCAGCAGGGCGGACAAAATGCGGTTTTTCATATGCGTT
>JAZRWA010000115.1:0-29608 GCA_045599485.1 Clostridia bacterium
GTGCCGACCTCACCATTGAAAACACCCTGTCCCCCCGTGAGACGCTGCAGACGGTGCTGGAAAGGCTCTGACGGCGGCGGTCTTTAAAAAGCCTTCAAAAAAGCAGCTTTTTTCAATCAAACTTGCAATCCTGCAGGACCGACATTTTTTCGGTCCGAAGCAGGGTTGTTTTTTTATTGTATTTCAGAGCTGTTTTCCCCTCCCAAAGGACAAAACAATCTCCCCATGCGCTGTCATTTTTCCTCGTTTTGCCCTTTTTGCCCTTACATTTTTCTCAATTTTGCCTGATATGGTAAAAAATTTATGTATACTTGCATCATACGCGCATTCAATTCAGAATATCGGTGTAAAATGAAATTTCCAAAATTATTTCTTGCATTTTTGAAACATGTGTGCTATGATACACACAATTCCGGACGACAAAGGCACCGCCTTTTCCAACGGAAGCGCTCATTATCTTCATCATGTCGGCAACGGCGCCGGTGTGTTGTATACACCGGTTCTTTCTATCATACAAGGAGGGGTCCCTTTGATCAGCGTAAACGGTTTGCACAAAAGCTTCGGTAATCTGGAAGTGCTCAAGGGCATTGACCTGGAGGTCAAAAAAGGAGAGAAGCTCGTCATCATCGGGCCCAGCGGCTCGGGCAAAAGCACGCTCATCCGCTGCATGAACGGTCTGGAGGAAGCCACCGACGGCACCGTCAGCGTGGATGGCCATGAGATGACCAAAAAGGACCGTGCCAGGTTGAACCGTGAGTACTCCTCCATGGTGTTCCAGCAGTTCAACCTGTACCCGCATCTGTCGGTGCTGGGCAACCTGACGCTGGCCCCCACCAAGCTCAAAAAGATGCCCAAAAAAGAAGCTGAAGAGCTGGCCATGGAAAACCTGGAGCGTGTCGGTCTGGCGCACAAGGCGCACGTGCTGCCCACCACCCTGTCGGGCGGACAGCAGCAGCGCATCGCCATCGCCCGTGCCCTGACCATGAAAAACCCCATCATCTACTTTGATGAACCCACCAGCGCGCTCGACCCCGAAATGGTCAAGGAAGTACTGGACATCATGGTGGAGCTCGGCAAGGAAGACATCACCATGGTCACCGTCACGCACGAGATGGGCTTTGCCCGCGAGGTCGCCGACCGCGTCGTCTTCTGCGATGGCGGCAAGATCATCGAGGAAGGCACCCCCGAACATTTCTTTACCAGCCCCAAGGAAGAGCGCACGCAGGCCTTTTTGAGCAAGATCCTGCGCTGATGACCGGTCGCACGCCGCAACAACGGCAGACGATATCCACCCAACAAATACAAGGAGGAAATGATTTATGAAAAAGCTGTTTTGTCTGGTTCTGTCCCTCGTGCTGGCGCTTTCCGCCGCTTCCGCTCTGGCCGACACCTTCCGCGTCGGCGTCAAACAGGATGTTTACGGCTTCGGCTATCTGGATGAAATGACCGGCACCTACACCGGCATGGAGATCGAGCTGGGTGCCCTGCTGGCCGATGCCCTGGGCTATGACGACATCGAATACACCACCGTCACCGCCGCCACCCGCGGTCAGATGCTGGACAATGACGAGCTGGATTGCGTCATTGCCACCTTCACCATCAAGGAGGAGCGCAAGCTGAGCTGGGACTTCTCCACCCCCTACTACACCGACGCCGTCACCGTGCTGGTGGAGACCGACAGCGGCATCGTGGATCTGAGCGGTCTGGTCGGCAAAGTCGTCGGCGTGTCCTCCGGCTCCACCTCCGCCAAGGCGCTGGCGACCGCCATGGCCGAAGCGGGCCTGATCCCCACCTTTGACGCCTCCGCCTTCGACATCAGCACCTTCAGTGCCGGCGTCTCCTTCAAGCAGTTTGACGATTATCCCGCCATCTCCATCGCCCTATCCGCCCACGATATCGATGCCTTCTGCGTGGACAAGTCCATCCTCGCCAACTACAAGACCGCGGACCGCAGCTTCATTGCCGACAGCTTCTCTCCCCAGGATTACGGCGTAGCCACCAAGAAGGGCTCCGACCTGTCCGCCAAGGTGGAAGAGCTCATCTGCACCTGGCTGGAGGACGGCACCATCGCCGGTCTGATCGAGGAATGGGGCCTGTAATTCCCCTTGCACATCATCGGGGCGCGCGGCTCAACACCACGCGCCCCTTTCCCCTGTAAATCACTTTTTCGGATGGTATTTTATTCATGGGAACGATATTTGACGCGTCCTGCTGGGCCACGGTGTGGAAATACCGCGCCACCTTTGTCAACGGCTTTTTCAACACGCTGCTGACCGCCGCTGCCGGCCTGGTGCTGGCGCTGGTGCTGGGCGTGGTCATCGGCCTTTGCTCCACCGGCGAAAAAAAGTTTCTGCGCGTACTGGCCCGGATCTATGTGGAATTTTTCCAGAACACGCCGGTCATTTTGCAGGTGTGTTTTTTGTACTATGCTCTGGCGTATTCCGGCATCCGCGTTTCGGTGGTCACGGTCGGCATCATCTCGCTGGGCATCTATACGGGTGCTTACATGGCCGAGGTCATCCGCGCCGGCATCACCGCCATCCCCCCGGGGCAGTTTGACGCCGCGCTCTCACAGGGCTTTGACCGCCTGCAGACCATGCGCCTCATCATCCTGCCGCAGACCGTCAAGATCATCCTGCCCCCCATGGTCAACCAGATGGCCAACCTGATCAAAAACACCTCGTGCCTGTTCATCATCGGCGGTGCCGACCTGATCGCCACCACCTACAATTTTGTCACCGGCGAATCCACCGGCGGCGCCTACGGCCCGGCCTATCTGGTGGGCGGCCTGCTCTTCTTCTGCATGTGCTACCCGCTCTCCCTGATCGCCGGCAAATGGGAAGCTCATCTGAAGCAAAAGAGCATGCAGACCGCCGAACCCGCCAAGGAGGTGACTGCCTGATGTCCGATCTGATGACGCAATTGCAGGGCAGCCTGATGATGCTCGGCAACAGCAACGTGCAGGTGTACCTGCTCAAGGGCACCGCCTTCACGCTGGGCATTTCACTGATCACCATCCTCATCAGCGTCTTTATCGGCGCGCTGCTGGCCCTTGCCCGCAACTACTGCACCTCCGGCCCCTCGCGGCTGGTACGCCGTGTCTCCATCATTTACATCGAATTGTTCCGCAACACGCCCCTGATGCTGTGGGTCTTTGCCGGCTTTGTGCTGTGCCCCGCCCCCACCTTCAGCAAGGCCTTTGCCACGGCGCTGGGCTTCACCTCGGTCGCCTCTGTCAAAACATTGTTCAAGGCCATCGTGTCGCTCACGCTGTTCACCTCTGCTGTCATGGCGGAGATCATCCGCGGCGGCCTCAACGCCGTTCCCGTCGGGCAGTTTGAAGCCGCGCGCTCGCAGGGCTTCGGCATGCCGCGCACCATGTCCTTCATCGTGCTGCCGCAGGCCTTCCGTCACATCGTCCCCACGCTGCTCAGCCAGATGATCACCACCATCAAGGATTCCAGCTACATGTCCGGTCTGGTCACCATCGAGCTGATGGGCTGCACCAAGCTGCTCATCTCCAAGGCCAACAGCTATAACGGCACGTGGGTCGACCGTTTTGACCGCGGCACCATTCATGTCACCGATGTGTTTGTGCTTTTCGGTGCTGCCTTCCTCATCTACTTTATCATCAACTTCAGCCTGTCCTGCGCGGTACGCGCCATCAAAAACCGCAAGACCCGCCCCGCAGCCTGAGCATCCTTTCCGCGTCCGATACCCCCGGCCGCGTTTTTAATTCTTTGTTCCATGAGGCCGCAAAAACCTCAAACAACCGTTTGGCCTTGCCGGCCTTTTCTCGCGTGTCTTGACAAATCCGCCGTCCTCCCTTACGATAGAAGCGGAAAACCCATTCCGGAGGAAAACGAATGAATCCCATTACCTATGAACAACTGCAGGCCAACACGGCCGTTCACACCTACATCGCCATGGAGGATGAGGGGCTGTCCGCCCTCGGCTATACCGAGCACAGCTTTGCCCACGTCACACAGGTGGCGGAACGCGCCGGCTACATTCTCGAAACCCTCGGCTATCCCGAGCGCACGGTGGAGCTGGTCAAGATCGCCAGCTACCTGCACGATATCGGCAACATCGTCAACCGCGTCAACCACAGCCAGAGCGGCGCCATCATGGCCTTTTCGCTTCTGTCCGGCATGAACATGCCGCCCGAGGAGATCACCCCCATCATCATGGCCATCGGCAACCACGATGAAGGCACCGGTCAGCCGGTCAGCGCCCTTGCCGCCGCCCTCATTCTGGCGGACAAATCCGATATGCGCCGCAGCCGCGTCCGCAACACCGATAAGACCACCTTTGACATTCACGACCGTGTCAATTATTCCGTTCTCAAATCCGAGCTCAAGATCAACGAGGCGCACACGCTCATCAAGCTGAAGCTGAAGGTCGATACACAGTACGGCTCAGTCATGGATTATTTCAGCATTTTTATGGAGCGCATGATGCTCTGCCGCAAAGCCGCCCAGACACTGGGACTGGACTTCAAATTGATGATGAACGAACAGCAGATGATCTGACAAGAAGTCCCCGACCGCATCCGCGGCCGGGGACTTCTTTATTTGTGTAAAACACGCAGCCTGCGCAGGCGGCTGAGCAGCCGCAGTACCTTGGGGCGTGCCACCCGGTAAATGCGATCATAACCACGGAAGGGAAGGATCAGTCCCGCCCGGCGGTTCTGCCGTTTCAGGCGCTCCCTGCAGGCGTCGATCAGCGTTTTCTCCGCCCCGATCGCTTCCATGGCACAGATACAGCCGATGCACACCACCGTATATTTTTGCCGAAATTTCCGCTGCACCCGCGCACCGGCATGCAGCCTGAGCCATTCGCCCTGCTCCTCCAGCGCATCCAGCGCGTCCAGCCGCCGCGCGCTCCAGGCGGAGTTGGTGATGCTGTCCGGCCGTACATAATACGCATAGATCGGCCGGTCGATCAGTGCCACCCTTTCATAGCCAAACAGCAGCTTCCAGAGGACAAACTCATCCTCATACAACCGCCCCTCGGGAAAGCGCACCGTCGCAAAATCGCATGTGCGGAAGAGCTTGCCCCACGCGACCGTAAACACGGTCAAATGCCTGCAATACAGCTCCTCCGGCGTCACAGAACGGGCCTCAGACGGGGCAAAAGCTTCCATGTATATTTCCTCATCCGTCGTCACAAAACGCCCCACAGCGGCACCACAGCCTTCCTGTGCCATGGCCTGCACCAGCAGCTCCAGATAGCGGGAATGCACCCAGTCATCACTGTCTACAAAGGTGATGAATTCACAGCCCCGCCGCAGCGCTTCCTCAATGCCGGTGTTTCTGGCCGCCGACAGTCCCCTGTTGGGCTGATGCATCGCCTGCACCCTCGGGTCAGCCGCGGCAGCGGCATCGCACAGGAAGGGGCTGCTGTCCGTACTTCCATCATCCACCAGCAGCAGCACAAAATCCCGGAAGGATTGGCGCAAAATGCTGTCCACGCACCGCTTCAGATACTTTTCCGTGTTGTATACCGGCACGATCACCGCGACCGACATGCTTTGCGTCCTCCCTTCGTTTGTTTTCGGCTGCCGCCTTTATCATGATATCATTCTTCGCAACAACTGTACAGTTTTTCCTGTTTTGCCAATCGAAAAAAATCCCCGCGGCCGTTTATTGCCGTGGGGATTGCTTTGTTGATGTCAGATCTCGATCTTCGGCTCTTTTTCGTTGCGGCGATAGATGCTGAAGCGGCGGCCGATGCACTGCACCGGGCTGGCGCCCAGCTTCTCGCACAGAATGCCGCAGGCTTCACGGGCATCCAGCGGGGCGTTTTCGCCCAGAGAGCACTTGATCAGTTCACGCGCCTGCAGCGCGTCATACGCCTCCTTGATGGTGGCGTCGGTCACGCCCTCCTTGCCGATGTACAAAACCGGCTGCAGGGTGTTGACCATGGCACGCAGGGCAGCGCGCTGTTTGGAGGTCAGTTCCATTCTTTCTCCTTATTCGGCGTCAAAGTTCACGATGGCAGCAAAATCCGCCGCCTTCAGGGAAGCGCCGCCGATGAGGCCGCCGTCGATTTCGGGCTGCGCCATCAGGCCCTTGACGTTGGAGGGCTTCATGCTGCCGCCGTACTGGATGCGCACCTTGTCGGCCACGCGCTTGCCATACTGACGGGCAATGGCGGCACGGATGACACCGATGGTCTCGTTGGCCTGCTCATCGGTCGCGGTCTTGCCGGTGCCGATGGCCCACACGGGCTCGTAGGCGATAACGACCTTCTTGACCTCTTCGGCGTCCATGCCGACCAGGGCGGTCAGGGTCTGGTATTCCACCAGCGTATTGGTGTAGCCGCCTTCACGCTGCGCCAGGTTTTCGCCCACGCAGATGATGGGGATGATGCCGTTGCGGATGGCCGCGACCGCGCGCTTGTTGACGCACTCATCGGTCTCGCCAAAGTACTGACGGCGCTCGCTGTGGCCCAGCACGACATAGTCGATCTTGCAGGCCTTGAGCATGGCGGCGGAAAGCTCGCCGGTGTAGGCGCCGCTCTCGGCCCAGTGCATGTTCTGCACGCCCACCTTGATCTTGCTGCCGCGCACAGCCTTGACCGCCTCAGCGGCATCCAGAGCGGGCACGCAGACGACCACGGTGTTCTTGCTGTCCTTCACAAGGGGCTTCAGCTCTTCGATCAGGGCCTTGGTCTCCTCGGGGGTCTTGTTCATTTTCCAGTTACCGGCAATGATGGGAGTACGCATATCTGTTTTCACTCCTGTATTCAGTCCGACCGCCGAACGCCCGAAGGCGTCCGGCAGCCTGTTTGAAAAATTATTCCTTGTCGTTCAGAGCGGCAACGCCGGGCAGGGTCTTGCCCTCCAGGAATTCCAGAGAAGCACCGCCGCCGGTGGAGATGTGGTTGATCTTGTCGGCGAAGCCCAGCTGAGTCACAGCCGCGGCGCTGTCGCCGCCGCCCACGATGGTCACGGCGTCGCTGTCCGCCATGGCCTGAGCCACGGCGATGGTGCCCTTGGCGAAGTTTTCAAACTCAAACACGCCCATGGGGCCGTTCCACACCACGGTCTTGGCGGTCTTGACGGTCTCGGCAAACAGCTCGCAGGTCTTGGGGCCAATGTCCATGCCCTGCCAGCCCTCGGGGATCTTGCCGGATTCCACCACCTGGGTGTTGGCGTTGTTGTCGAAGTTGTCGGCGATCACGGTATCGATGGGCAGCAGGAACTTGACACCCTTGGCCGCAGCCTTGTCCATGATCTCCTTGGCCAGTTCGACCTTGTCTTCCTCCAGCAGGCTGGCACCGATCTCGCCGCCCTGCGCCTTGGAGAAGGTGTAGGCCATGCCGCCGCCGATGATCAGGGCATCCACCTTGTCGATCAGGTTGGTGATCACGCCGATCTTGGTGGAAACCTTGGCGCCGCCCAGGATGGCGACGAAGGGACGGCCGGGGTTCTCCAGAGCGCCGCCCATGAACTTGAGCTCTTTTTCGATCAGATAGCCGGACACAGCGGGCAGATAATCGGCCACACCGGCGGTAGAGGCATGGGCACGGTGCGCGGTACCGAAAGCGTCATTGACGTACAGCTCCGCCATATCGGCCAGCGCCTTGGCGAAAGCGGGATCGTTCTTTTCCTCTTCGGCATGGAAGCGCAGGTTTTCCAGCAGCAGGACCTGACCGGGCTTGAGAGCGGCGGCCTTGGCCTGGGCATCCTCACCGATGACATCCTTGGCCATGATGACTTCCTGACCCAGCAGCTCGCTCAGGCGGGCAGCCACGGGCGCCAGAGACAGCTTCTTGATGTCCTTGGCGGCCTTTTCGAGGGCCTTGGCGGTGGCTTCAGCCTGCTCCTCGGCGGGCAGGGCTTCGATCTTGGCCTTTTCCTTCTTGTTGAGCTTCAGCTTGTCGTTGAGCACATTGTGGGGCTTGCCCATGTGGGAGCAAAGAATAAGCGCGGCGCCATTCTTCAGCAGGTACTGAATGGTGGGCAGAGCGCCGATAATACGGTTTTCATCGGTAATCTTGGTGCCGGTCTCCTTGTCCATGGGAACGTTGAAGTCCACGCGGACGATGACCTTTTTGCCCTGAACGTTTACATCTTCAATGGTCTTCTTGCTCATTTGAATATACATCCTTTCACGGAATTTCCGCCTTGACGGATGCCGCGGAAACAAACCCGCAGCATTTTCATTATATATCATATTTTCGCCTATTTCAAGCCGATTTTTACAAAAAAACGCCGAAAACAGCCCTTTTTGAAACGCAAGCGGTACAAAAAGAAACGGCCTTTGACAAAAAGCCGTTTCTCAATATGTTTTATTCCGCTCAGGCTTTGATCAGGCGCAGACGGATGACGCCGTCGATCGCGCCCAGCTCATCCGCCAGGCTCTGGGGCACGGGGGTGTTGAAGTCAAAAATGGTATAGGCCACGTTGTCGCGGCTCTTGTTCACCAGGTTCTCAATGTTGAGGCCGGAGGCGGAGATCTTTTCCGTCATCAGGCCCAGCATGCCCACCTTGTTGGCATGGATGACGGCAATGCGGTCGCCCTCCGCGCGGGCAAAAGCCACGTTGGGCAGGTTGACCGAGTTGGTGATGTTGCCGTTTTCCAGATAATCAATGGTCTGGCGCGCCGCCATGACGGAGCAGTTTTCATCCGCCTCGGGGGTGCCGGCACCCAGATGGGGCGTAAAGACCACGGCCTTATGCCGCATCTCGCGGGGGGTGGGAAAGTCCGTCGCCAGGGCGCGGATCTTGCCGCTGTCCAGTGCGTCGCACACGGCGTCATTATCCAGGATGGGGCCGCGGGCATAGTTGATCAGGTACACGCCGTCCTTCATCTTTTCGATCTCACGGACGGAGATGAAGTTCTTGGTATCGGCATTGAGGGGAATGTGCACCGTAATGATGTCGCTCTCCTCCAGCAGCGTATCCAGGTCGGGCACCAGACGCACATATTCCTTCAGCTCCTGCACACGGGCATGCGGCAGGTAGGGATCGTAGCCGATGACCTTCATGCCCAGATCCACCGAGGCACGCGCCATGCGCCCGCCGATGGCGCCCAGACCGATGATGCCAATGGTCTTGCCCATGATCTCGGGGCCGCGGTACACTTCCTTGCCCTTCTCCACCGTTTTGCCGGCGTCGCTTTCCTCCACGGGCAGGTTTTTGACCCACTCCATGGCCTGGAAGCCGTTGCGCATGGCCATGATCATGCCGGCAATGGTCAGCTCCTTGACGGCGTTGGCGTTGCCGCCGGGGCAGTTGAACACACAGATGCCGTTTTCGGTGCAGCGATCCACCGGAATGGTGTTCACGCCCGCGCCGATGCGCACGATGGACTGCAGCTTGCTGCCAAACTCGATGCCGTGCAGCGGCGTGGAATGCACCAGAATACCATCGGGATTATCGCATTCGTTGGTCAGTACGTATTTTTTATCGTCAAATTCATTGCGGCCCGCCTGTGCCACGGTGTCATAGGTCTTGATTTGATACATGGGTCAGATCCCCCTCTTTTCTTTTTCAAACTGTTTCATGGTATCAATGAGCCGGTTCACGCCTTCCATCGGCATGCCGTTGTACAGGCTGGCGCGGCAGCCGCCCACAACGCGGTGACCCTTCAGGTTGATCATGCCCTTTGACTTTGCCAGTGCCAGAAAATCGGCGGTGTCCTGCGGCGTAGGCAGTGTAAAGGTCACGTTCATGATCGACCGGTCCTCTTTGGCCACCGGGTTGCGGAACAGAGCGGAATTGTCGATAAAGTCATACAGCGCGCCAGATTTTTCGCGGTTGAGGGCTTCCAGTGCTTTGACGCCGCCCATTTTTTCGACCCACTCGTACATCAGCCCCGCCATATAAATGGAAAAGGTCGGAGGGGTGTTGTACATGGAATCGTGATCGGCCGCCACCTTGTAGCGCAGCATGATGGGCACCACAGGGTCGATCTCCCTTTCCAGCAGGTCCTTGCGGAGGATGACCACCGCCAGACCCGCAGGGCCCATGTTTTTCTGCGCGCCCGCATAGATGAGCGCGTAATCCGGCACATCGATCCAACGGCCCAGAATGGCGCTGGACCAGTCCGCCACCAGCGGCACAAGGCTTTTTTCGCCGTTTGCCCCGGGCAGCACCTCGGAGGGCAGCTTGCTTCTCAGATCGTTATAGCAGGTACCGAAGATGGTGTTGTTGCCCGTGATGTGCAAAAACTTCGCGTTTTCAGGCAGCTTTTCCACCGCGGGAATGTAGCTGAAGGCCGCCTCCTTGGAGCTGGAGACCGCCACGGCATGGCCCCAGCGGGCGCCCTCCTCCATCGCTTTGCCGGCAAACTGACCCGTCACGGCATACGCCAGGGTCTCGCCCTGCTGCGCCAGATTCATGGCCGTCATGGAAAACTGCGTGGTGGCGCCGCCCTGCAAAAACAGGATCTCATAGTCTTCCGGAATACTCATGATGCGCCGGAGCGTATCCTTGGTGCTGTGCAGGATCTGTTCAAAAGCAGGGGTGCGGTGGCTCATTTCCATCACCGAGCAGCCCGCACCGGGATAACAGAGCAGCTGCTCCTGTGCTTTTTTCAGCACCTCCACGGGCATCTGACTGGGGCCGGCGGAAAAATTATAGACTCGCTCTTCCAAAGCATTCGCCTCCATCCTGCTGAAAAACGGACCGGAACGCCGCCCGATCCGTTGCATAGAACCTGTACATTCAGATTATCGCCCATTATAACCTCTATATAAAATCGCGTCAAGCCCGCTGCCGCCCCGCCCGGGCATAAAAGCAAAAAACATACAATTCATGGGCAGGCGGAGGAAAAAGCCCATCACAAAACGCCCTTGCGTATCTGTCGGAAAAAATCTCCGGCAGCGCAAAGGCGTCCATTTTTCACAGAAGGCAGCCGTTTTTCAGGTAAGCTTCGGGGCGGGCACACTTTTCGGATCTGAAAAGCGTACCCGCCCCAAGGATTGATTTTATTCTTACAGGATCACGGGATTCTTTTCCGCTTCGGGAGCGGGAGCTTCCTCGGCAGGAGCGTAAGCGTTGTTGATGGCTTCCGCCACGGCATTGCTGGTGCAGGTCGCACCGGCGATCATTTCCACTTCGGTCACAGGCAGGCTCTTGCCCACATAGCTCTGGGCAAAGGCTTCGTCCAGCGCCTTGGCGCCATAGCCTTCGGTCTCGCAGAAATCGGCATCGCCGATCTTGAGGGCGGCAATGGCGTCACCGGAAACGGTCACTTCCACGACCACGGGACCCATGAAGCCGCGGGCGCAGCCGGTCAGCACAACGGGTTCCTCGGTGGTGGCAGGAACGACTTCTTCGGTCACAGCAGGAGCCGCTTCCTCGGTCGCTTCGGGAGCAGTCACAGCGGCTTCTTCCTTGGCTTCCACAGCGGGAATGATCACGGGATTCTTTTCAGCCTCGGGAGCGGCGGCTTCCTCGGCAGGAGCATAAGCGTTGTTGATGGCGGCGGCAACGGCCTTGCTGGTGCAGGTGGCACCGGCAATGATCTCCACATCGGCGTCCGTCAGGGGCAGCGCCTTGCCCACATAGCTCTGGGCATAGGCCTCATCCAGCGCTTTGGCGCCGTAGCCTTCGGTCTCGCAGAAGGCATCGCTGCCGATCTTCAGAGCGGTAATGGCATCGTTGGCAACGGTCACTTCAACGGCGACCTCACCCATGAAGCCACGGGCGCAGCCGTTCAGCACGACAGCTTCCTCGGTGGTGGCGGGAACGACTTCTTCGGTCACAGCAGGGGCCGCTTCCTCGGTCGCTTCGGGAGCAGTCACAGCGGTTTCTTCCTTGGCTTCCACAGCGGGGATGATGACGGGATTCTTTTCGGCCTCGGGAGCAGCGGCTTCCTCGGCGGGAGCATAAGCATTGTTGATGGCGGCGGCGACAGCCTTGCTGGTGCAGGTGGCACCGGCGATGATCTCCACATCGGCATCCGTCAGAGGCAGGCTCTTACCCACATAGCTCTGGGCATAGGCTTCATCCAGCGCCTTGGCGCCGTAGCCTTCGGTCTCCTTGAATTCGGCGTTGCCGATCTTCAGAGCGGTAATGGCATCGTTGGCAACAGTCACTTCAACGGCGACCTCACCCATGAAGCCGCGGGCGCAGCCGTTCAGCACAGCGGCTTCGGCGGCAGCAGGGGCATCAGCCACGGGAGCTTCGGGAGCGGTCACAGGGGCTTCTTCCTTGGCTTCCACAGCGGGGATGATCACGGGATTCTTTTCAGCCTCGGGAGCGGCGGCTTCCTCGGCAGGAGCATAAGCATTGTTGATGGCAGCGGCGACGGCCTTGCTGGTGCAGGTGGCACCGGCAATGATCTCCACATCGGCATCCGTCAGGGGCAGGCTCTTGCCCACATAGCTCTGGGCATAGGCTTCATCCAGCGCCTTGGCGCCATAGCCTTCGGTCTCGCAGAAGGCATCGTTGCCGATCTTGAGGGCGGCAATGGCATCGTTGGCGACGGTCACTTCAACGGCGACTTCACCCATGAAGCCGCGGGCGGAGCCGTTCAGCACGGCGGCGGCGGGAGCGGCTTCCTTCTCGCCCACGGCGGGAATGATGACGGGGTTCTTTTCAGCCTCGGGAGCGGCGGCTTCCTCGGCGGGAGCATAAGCGTTGTTGATGGCGGCGGCGACAGCCTTGCTGGTGCAGGTGGCACCGGCAATGATCTCCACATCCGCATCGGTCAGGGGCAGGGTCTTGCCGATATAGCGCTGGGCATAAGCTTCATCCAGCACCTTGGCACCGCAGCCTTCGATCTCCTTGAATTCGTCGTTGCCGATCTTCAGGGCGGTGATGGCATTATCTTCGATGGTCACTTCGACGGCGACCTCGCCCATGAAGCCGCGGGCAGCGCCCTTGACCGTGCCGGAGGCAGCGGCAGGAGCGGTAGTGGCTTCGGGAGCTTCGGGAGCGGCAGCGCTCATGGAGGCAAACGCCTCGTTGATGGCTTCCACAACGGCCTTGCTGGTGAAGGTGGCGCCGGAGATCATATCGACATCGCCCTCATTCAGAGGCAGAGCCTTGCCGATGAACTGACGCTGATAACCATCCGCCAGAGCCTTCTGGCCGAAGCCTTCGGTCTCCCTGAAGTTTTCATCACCGATCTTGATGGCCTCGATGGTGTTGTCGGCGGTCACGGCGATTTCAACGGCCACGGGGCCGGCGAAGCCCTGGGCGGAAGCGGCCACACGGGTACCCGCGGCGCTTTCGATATCGGGCAGTTCTTCGTTCATCACGGCGAAGGCGGCATTGATGGCTTCCACAACCGCCTTGCTGGTGAAGGTGGCGCCGGTAATGGCTTCCACATCGCCATCGTTCAGGGGCAGAGCCTTGCCGATGAACTGACGCTGGTAATCATCCTCAAGGGCCTTCAGGCCGAAGCCGGCGGTCTCATTGAAGTTGGCGTCACCGATCTTGATGGCTTCGATGGTGTTGTCCTCGGTCACGGCGATCTCCACCTTGACGGGGCCGGCGAAGCCCTGAGCGGAGGCAGAGGTACGCTCGCCCTTGGCATTCTCGATATCGGGCAGCGCAGCGGCGGCGGCACTGGCCTGCGCGGCATACGCTTCGGGGTCGGTCACATACAGCAGGATCTGGTTGACGGCCTTGTTGATGGCGGTACTGGTGATGGTGGCGCCGGACAGGGCATCCACTTCCTCGCCCAGAGCCGGCTGACCGGTCAGGCCGATGTACTGCGCCAGGTAGTCCGCACCGATGCGGCCGCCGTAGTTGGGCGTTTCGGAGGAAACGTCCGCAACGATCTGGCCGATGAAGAATTCATCATTCACCAGCAGCTCCACGCGCACATCGCCGCCGAAGCCCGCCAGGCTGATGGCGTACCAGCCGTCGCCCAGCTCTTCCACATCGACCTGCGCGGTCTCGATGATGAAGCCGGCAACCTCACTCAGCGTGCCCATGGCGTCATTGACACCGCGGATAACGGCCTTGGAAGTGATGGTGGCGGCCGTCAGGGCGTCGATCTCACCGCCGTCCTTGGACAGGGAGACAGGCGCGGTCTTGCCGGCAAACTGATCCTGGAAGGAAGCTTCCTTGGCACGAGCGCCCAGGCCGGCAGTTTCGGAGAAGTTGGCACCGCCCACGCTGATACCGGTGATGGTACCATCGGGCTCCACACCCACGGTGATCTCGATCTCGCCGCCGAAGCCGTTGGTGGGCACGGTAGCGGTATAGCCGATCACCTCGCCGGCAGCATTCTTGGCGACATAAACATTGTTTTCCTCATCGTACTCAAAGCTCGTGGCCTCAGGCAGCAGCGCCTTGCGGGCCTCTTCCGCCTTGGCGGCGGTGTTGGCATCGATCTGGGGCTTGGTCATGTTGTAGGTAGCAGCCAGCAGACCGGCGGCGATCACACAGATCAGGGTCAGCAGCAGCCAGGCGGGAATACGCTTCTTCATGTGCGTCCATCTCCATTGTTTTGTTTATTGAAAGGTTTCCCCATTGGAATCATTGGGTAAAGGGCAGATACGTTTTGAAGCCGGTCGTCCAGAAGACGTTGCCGTCCTCCTCCACCCACATGGCTTCGGCGTCGTATTTTTCAAGCAGGGGCAGCGCGTCCTCCGCGCTCATCAGGTACAGCGCGGTGGAAAGGGCATCGCCGATGCCGCTGTCCGCGCAGATGATGGTCACGGCCTTGTACCGGCGGGCCGGCATCAGGGTATCGGGATCGATAATGTGGTGGTAGTTGACACCATCCACGGTGTAAAAGCGCTGATAGTCACCGCTGGTCACGACGGAACCCTCCGTCATGCTCAGGGTCGCCAGGTAGCTGTTGCTGTAGGGATCAAAGGGATCGGTCACCCCCACGGTCCATTTGGCGCCGTCCGGCTTGGCCCCATGCACCAGCACGTTGCCGCCCACACTGATCAGATACCCCTCCGGAAAATCCCTGCAGGATAGCTCTGCGGCATAGCCCTTGGCCAGGGCACCCACATCCAGCCTTGCTTCGGGATCGGTCAGCCGCACGGTGCACGCCTCGGGATCGATCTGAAGCAGATCCATGCCCGTATGCCGTGCAGCCTCAGCCAGCACCTCCGCGTCCGGCAGATACGCCTTGTCCGGATGCGCGATGCCGTATTCACGTGCCTCATGCCACACATTCAGCACCGCGCCCAGCGTGACGTCGACGCGTCCCGCGGTCAGCACCGCCACCTCGCGGGCAAAGAGCAGAAAATCGATCATCTCTTTGCTGACGCTGACCGGCTCACCGCCCGCGGCATCGTTGACGGTCTTGAGGTTGTTGACCCCCTCATAATCGTTGTAGATGTCAAACAGGGCGTTATAGGTCCGCATCGATTGCGTAAACCGCTCCACCTCTTCATCAAAGGCGGCACGTGATTCGGCATAGCCCATCACATAGGTCACGGTGTCAAACAGATCGAGCAGCGTGGTCTGAAAGCGCACGGGTGCTCCGCCGGCTCCGGCGGGGACAGCTCCCATCAGCAGAATCAGCGCCGTCATCAGGCACAATATCTTCCGCTTCATTGGCTTTATTTCCTTTTCAAAATGGTTATTTCTTTGGGTTTTCGATCCGAAAGAAACCGGCTTCACCCGCGCATGGGTATAAAAAGCCCTTGTTTCCCGGTTCGGTATTTCATTATAACAGAAATTGCCCCTCTGTACAACACCAAAAAACGCGTTTTACACAAATTAAGCATTTTGGGCTGCCGCACCTCTCCCGGGACGAAGAGGGGGCGTCAATTGACTTTTTTTCTTTGCCTTGCTATACTGAACGTACCCGCGCGGGGGGGAGGTGTCTCCCCTGAGCGGGCTCTTTGAGTGTAACGGCGCCGCCGCGCCGAATTGGAGGGGAAAGCATGAGCGTACTGGACAGACTGATCCGCAGCGACAAGCTCAGCGAGCTGCTGGAGGCGGCCAAAAACGGCGCTGCCTCGGCCTATGAGGTCAGCGAGGGCGCGCGCGCAGCGCTGGCCGCGGCCGTAACGCTGGCGTCCGGCCGGCAGGTGATCGCCGTCTGCCCTTCCGAAAGGGAAGGCGCCGCGCTGGCCGAGGACGCCCGTCAGCTGGGGGTCAATGCCGCCGCGCTGCCCGCCCGTGAAAGGCAGTTTGCCCGTTCGGTCGCCAGCCGGGATGCCAGCTGGCAGCGTGTCAGCATGCTGGGCGCCCTGCGTCGCGGCGAAACACGCCTTTTGTTTATCTCCGCCGACATGCTTTTGTGGAAGACCACGCCCCCGCAGAAGTGGGAAATGATGAGTGCCCCCCTCGAGACCGACGCCGAGATGGACCCCAAGGCCCTCCTCCGGCATCTGATCTCCGCCGGCTACGAGCGTGTGGAAATGGTGGAAGGCCGCGGCCAGTGCGCCCTGCGCGGCGCCATTCTGGACGTCTTTCCGCCCGACAGCCTCAACGCCCTGCGCATTGAGTTTTTTGACAATACCATCGATTCCATCCGTTCCTTTGACTGCATCACCCAGCGTTCGGTGGAGCATCTGCATTCCGTGTGCATCAGCCCCGCCGCCGAATACGTATTGACCCCGCCCGAAAAGGCCGAAGCGGGCGCACGCATGCACTCGCTGCTGGAAAGCGCGCAGGAGCGCTTCCGCGGCACGGCAGATGGCCTTTCCGCCCTTCTGGCCGATGCCGAAACGCTTCAAAACGGCGGTGCCCTGGCCCAGATGGACCTGTGGGCCGGCGTGCTGATGCATCAGACCGCGCCCTTGACCGCCTGGCCGCAGCAGCCCATCGTGCTGATCTTTTCGCCGTAGCACTGTCTGGAGCGCCTGCGGGATGCCCGCAATGGCTTTGAAAACGAGCTGGCGCAGGCCATCGAACGCATGGAGGCCGTACCCGAGCAGCAGGATGCCCTTTTGACGGAGGCGGAAGCCCTGCAAATGGTCAACTGTCACACCGTCATCACCGTGCAGGATCTGATGCGCCCCGCCGAGGGCTTCCGTCAGGGGCACTTTGTGCAATTGCCCACGCTGGACGCCCCTTCCTACCGCACCAATGTACGCGACCTGGCCGAGGACCTCAAGACCTGGAGCCGTGAAAAGGCCGATGTCTTCCTCTACACAGGCGGCGAGGCGCGCACCGGGCGACTGAAGGAAGCGCTGCAGGGGGTGGAATGGCATGAGGATCCCACCGTGCGCTTTGACCCCGTCACGCTGCACCGCGGCTTCCTCCTCGGCTTCTGCGGACTGTATGTCATCAGCGATGCCGACATCTACGGCACAGTGCACAAAAAGAGTGCCGTCAAAAGCAGCCTTTCCCAGCGCATCGGGGCCTTTACCGACCTCAAAGAGGGCGATTTTGTCGTTCACGAGGCGCATGGCGTGGGCATCTATCAGGGTGTACAGCGTGTGCAGAGCGAGGGCGCATGGCGTGATTATCTGGTCATCCAGTACCGCGGCACCGACCGGCTGTATGTGCCCACCGATCAGTTTGACCGTGTGCAGAAATACATCGGCTCGCAGGAAACGCCGCCGCCCCTCAACTCCCTGTCCGGCGGCGAGTGGGAAAAGCAAAAGAGCCGTGTCAAGGCAGGGCTCAAAAAGCTGGCCTTCAATCTGGTCAAGCTCTATGCCGAGCGTGAAAAAACGCCCGGTCATGCCTTCTCGCCCGACAACACCTGGACGGGACAGTTTTCCGATGCCTTCCCTTACGAATTGACCGATGATCAGGCGCGTGCCGTTGAGGATATCCGCCGTGACATGGAGGCCCCTCGCAACATGGACCGCCTGCTGTGCGGTGATGTGGGCTACGGCAAGACCGAGGTGGCCATGCGTGCCGCCTTCAAGGCGGTCTGCGACAGCAAGCAGGTGGCGCTGCTGGCGCCCACCACCATTCTGGCACAGCAGCATTATTACACCTGTGTCAAACGCTTCAAGGATTTTCCCGTCACCATTGAGGTGCTGAGCCGCTTCCGCAGCCCCAAGGCGCAAAAGGAAGCGCTCATGAAGGCGGCCTCCGGCAAAGCCGATATCGTCATCGGCACGCACCGCCTGCTCAGCAAGGACGTGACCTTCAAGGATCTCGGCCTGCTCATCGTTGATGAGGAGCAGCGCTTTGGTGTGCAGCACAAGGAGCAGATCAAAAACTACAAAAAAACGGTGGATGTGCTCACCATGTCCGCCACACCCATCCCCCGCACCCTGCACATGAGCATGGTGGGCGTGCGCGACATGAGCGTGCTGGAAACGCCGCCCGAGGACCGCGTCCCCGTACAGACCTACGTCATCGACTACAACGAAAGCATCATCCGCGATGCCATCCTGCGTGAGATGGGCCGCGGCGGTCAGGTCTACTTCCTATACAACAGGGTCAGCGATATCGATCGTTTTGCGGGGCGCCTGCGCCAGCTGGTGCCGCAGGCACGCATCGTCATCGGGCACGGTCAGATGGCGGAACGCGATCTTGAGGATGTGATGCTGGATTTCTACAGCGGCAAATACGATGTGCTGCTGTGCTCCACCATCATTGAAAACGGTCTGGATGTGCCCAACGCCAACACCATGATCGTCTATGATGCCGACCGTTTCGGTCTGAGCCAGCTGTATCAGCTGCGCGGGCGTGTGGGACGCTCCAACCGTGTGGCGTATGCCTATTTCACCGTGCGCCCCGGTGCCTCCATCAGCGAGACCGCCGAAAAACGCCTGTCCGCCATCCGGGAGTTCACGCAGTTCGGTGCCGGCTTCCGCATCGCCATGCGCGATCTTGAGATCCGCGGCGCGGGCGACATCTTCGGAGCCGAGCAGAGCGGTCACATCGCGGTCGTCGGCTATGACATGTACTGCCGTCTGATCGAGGAAGCCGTGCGTGAGGAGCAGGGCATTTCCACCGAGCGTGAGCAGCTGGAGCCCCGCATCGACCTGCGCATCAACGCCTTCCTGCCCGAAAAATACATCAAAAGCGGCAGCCAGCGTGTTGAGGTCTACAAGCGCATTGCCGCCCTGCGCACCGAGGAGGAGCAGAGCGACATCGTGGACGAGCTGATCGACCGTTACGGCGATGTGCCCGATTCCGTCATGCGGCTGCTGGACACCGCCCTTTTGCGCGCGCTGTGCGTGTATTTCGGCGTGCAGCTGGTGCAGCGGCAAAACAATCAGCTGTTCTTCCGCTTTGATATGCGCTACATTCCCGATGTGGCACAGATGAACCTCGCCATGGGGCCCAAGTGCCGCCTGCGCTTTTCACCCTCGCGCATTCCGGGGCTGATCCTGCCCCTCACCGCCAAGGACAGCGATGAGGACGGTCTCGCCCTCGCCTGCCGCGAGCTGGGGCTCATCCGCGCCGCGATGGAAAAAGCCGACGAGGGGAAGTAAGCCGTTGGGAACCACCCTTTTTGAAGCCAAAAAGGGCGGTTCCCAAGCCCTCCGCAAAAAAGCAGTTTTATGTTTGTAACTTTGCACCCTCGCTTCGGTGAAGGGAAATGAGCATACCACGATTTCGGTTTTTCTCCCATGGCCTTTCATGGTCCTGTATGACCCCATACAAAAAGCACCCTTGCGCTGATGAGATTCTACCTTCAGCATCACAAGGGTGCTGCTCCTTTTAATTAAAATTCGCCCTTTCTCGGAAGGGGTCAAAGGGGGAAACCATGCTTTCCGGCTTCGGAAAGCGTGGTTTCCCCTTTATTATTCTCCCCTTTATTATTCTCACCGTCCCAGCGCGCGCACTTCCTTCAGCAGCTCGTCCCGCAGCTGCGCCGCCGACCATCGGCAGTTATAGGGCGTCAGCACGGCCCGGAGCCGCGGCGGCTCCATGCCCTTTTCCCGCAGCAGCGCAAACAGCCTTGCCGTCATGGGCTGATCAAAATACGCCATCACCAGCAGCGGCTCGCTAAACGCCGGCCGCGCCTTGGGCGCGGGCAAGCCCTTCATGCCGCACAAAACGCCAAGTGCCGTCTGCTGTTCCTTTTCTGCGGCGGTCTTCATTTCAACGCCCATTTCCTTAAGTGCCGCGGCGCAGATCCCCTGCTCCGTCAGCGAAAAACCAAAGCACACCGCCAGCGGCTTCATACCACATTTCCTCCGTCCAAAAACGGGAAGGCGGCGCCTGCCGTATCTTCCCGTTTGTTTTTTAATTCAGTTCCTTGATGATGATCACATCGTACAGGCTGCGTCCGCCCTCATAGGGGTTGGAGACCACCTTGCCGTTGAACCACATCAGGGCCGACTGGCCGCCGTCGAGGTTATAGGCCGCGGTGCAGCCCAGCGTTTCAATGAAGGCGCCCAGCTCCTTCATTTTCATGCCCGTGTTCTTTTTGCCGCTTTCCAGCTGGCTGGCCGTGCTGCGGCCGTCCACCTGCACCAGGCAGTAATGGCCGGGCTCATAGTAGCCGATGACCGCACGCGGATTGGCGGGGCCCACATTGGTATTATAGGAAGAAAGGGCGTGACCGTTTGCATCCAGCAGAGAGGGACCAAACAGGAAGCTCTGCCAGATCACATCCGCCTCGGCTTCCAGCTGTTTGGTGGTGACCTTGCCGGCGGGATAGACCTTCATTTCACCGTTTCGGTACATCACCATCAGGTCACGCGTTTTGTTGGAGCTCTTGCGCAGCATCTTGCCGTTGGCAAACGCCCAGCCGGCATCCAGATGCGCGCCGTTATCGCCCGTCAGCGCCAGGATGGCGTTGTTGTTGGCGGCAATGGTGGCCACGCGCTGCTGCGAACCTCTCCATTTGTTGCTCGACAGGCCGCGCTGCAGGTTTTCGGTGGAGCGCACATAGATATCCGCAATATACACATCGCTGTTGTACGCGCGCATGGTGGAGATCTGAATGCACACTTCATCGCTCTGATAGGAGCGGTCCGTCACATAGGGCTCTTCGCCGGGCAGCAGAAAATAGCTTTCGAACTTTTCGGAAAAATCACCGAATTCCGCCATCGCCTCAGCACCGCAGCACAGCAGCAGCACAAGGCTCAGCAGCAGCGCCGTCAGCCGTTTCATACTTCTTCCTCCCCGGCTTTTGCGGAAGAGGAAAAGTTGGTGCGCACAACCTCCAGCAGGGCGTCCATCAGCTCGGGCTCCACCGCCTCAAAGGTCTCGATCTCTTCGCCTTCCTCATCCACGCCCTCGGTCACCTTCATCACATAAAAGGTCACCTCGTCCAGGTTGGGGTTGACGCGGTCGGTATCGTCGCTGAGCAGCACATACTCCTCGCCGTTGTAATAGAAATAACGGTTCACGCGCAGAAGCTGGCTGTTGCCTTCCTCATCCACGCCTTCCACCAGGTCAAATTCTTCATTTTCCATCGTTCTGTTCCATCCTTTCATTTGCTTTGCGCGCAGTTATTATAGCAGAGAGCGCTTCAATTATCAATCAGCCGCCCCAACTTTTACATCCTGCCCAGGGTTGTTCGCCGCTTCTGGTACAAATTCCGCCATTATTCGCAATGTATGTATATTTCCCAAATGTTTTGCATAATTATCGCAATTATTTGCATTTTTATGCTTGACAAGTGTATATTTATGCATTATACTATGCACCGTCACCAACAAGTGATCACCCGAAAGGAGTACATGAAAATGAAAAAGAACCTGATCGCCTTTATCGCCTCCCTCATCGCCGTCATCATGACGCTCTCCTCCGCCAGTGCCTGCACCGCTTTCTATGCCGGTTCCGATATGACCGCCGATGGCAAAACCCTTTTCGCCCGCAGCGAGGACCTTTCCAACAGCTACAACAAGATGCAGTTTGTAGCCGAGCCCGGTGTCCACAAGGCCGGTGAGGAATACGCCGGCTGCTACGGCTTCACCTACACCTTCACCCATGATTCCTACGGCTACACCGCCTTCCAGGATGACAACATGGAAGCCAAGGATTATGAGTGTCCCGATTGCGGCAGCACCCATCTCCACACCCCCTATCAGGCGGCTGGCACCAATGAAATGGGTGTCAGCATGAGCGCCACCGAGACCCTGTACGGCTGCAGCGCCGTCATCGACGCCGATCCCTTTGAGGATGCAGGCATCGAAGAAGCCGAAATCCCCACCGTCATCCTGAGCGAAGCCGCCACCGCCAAGGAAGGCGTCGATCTGCTGCTCAAGATCTACGATGAAGCGGGCTGCAACAACGGCTCCGGCATCTTCATCGCCGACAAGGACGAGGTGTGGTACATCGAAAACACCACCGGCCACCAGTATGTTGCCGTCAAGCTGCCCTCCACCCTCGTCTTCCCCGAGCCCAACATGTCCGTCATCGGCCTGATCGATCTGGATGACGACAACGTGATCGCCTCCCCCAAGCTGATCGAGATCGCCAAGGCCGCCGGCACCTACGTGGGTGACGAAGAAGCCAACACCATCGATTTCTGCGCCTCCTACTTCCAGGGTCAGGGCCAGGCCTCCCGTATGACGCAGGCCCTCAACTACCTCAACGGTGTCGATACCTTCACCAATGACGAAGGCAGCTATGACGCTTCCGCCTATGTGATGTCCAACGTGGCCGCCGATGGCAGCATCGTGGCCCTGTACAACGCCATCACCCCCACGCACAAGCTGACCGTGGCCGATGTGATCGGTTACTACCATCTGGATACCATCGGCAAGCCCGGCAACCTCGAAACGCACATCTTCCAGCTGACCCCCGGCGGTGACAAGCTCTATGATGTGGTCGAATGGGTCGCCATCGATGACGCCGCCATCAACGTGTTCGTGCCCTACCTGCCCATGCTGACCACCGGCTATGACGCCTCCCTGCAGCTTTCCACCCTGGCCGCCAACTTCGTGACCGAAGAGCCCACCGAGGGTCTGTACTTCCCCACCACCAAGAACATGCGCATCGATGGTCAGCGCGTTCCCGTTCAGGGCTTCATGGTTTTGCCTGAAAACTGGGCCGATTCCTTCTACTGGTCCGTGGATGCCGTTTCCAACCTGTGCACGTACGCCGATGTGGACGAAGTGCTGAAGGCCTCCATCCTAGGCGGTCTGGATGACGTTCAGACCCAGATCTACAACGACTTCTACGCCGAGGACGGCGTGCTCGCCGGTCTCAAGGTCCTCGTGGACAGCGGCGACATCGATACCGCCAAAGCCACTGCCACCGCCTACAGCGCCGAAATCGCCGCCGCTGTGCATGACTTCATGGTCACCTGCGCGCTGACCATCGTCGCCGAATAACAACCAGGAATTTCTGCAGGGGAAACCTCCTTTCCACAGCCGGAAAGCAGGTTTCCCCTGCTCCCTTTCCCGGAAAGAGCCGTTTTCGACTCCTCGTACTACACCCCTGCACTGCCGCTCAGTCATTTTGTCCGACAGTGCAGGATGAAATAAAACAACACCCTTCCGCCTTTTCTCAGTAAAGGGGTAAAAGGGGGAGAGGCATGCTTTTCGGCATCGAAAAGCGTACCTCTCCCCCTTAAAAGCCCTATCAGACCGGCAGCTCGGTCAGCCGCAGCGCCAGCGCGGTGTAGCGGCGGGCAATGTGGTTGTTATTCACCATCGCGGCCACACAGTCCTCCCGCCCGGCCAGCACCACCAGCTCCCGCGCGCGGGTCAGGGCGGTATAGAACAGGTTGCGGGTCAAAAGCATCGGCGGACCGCCGGTGCAGGGCATTACCACGCAGGTAAACTCGCTGCCCTGGCTCTTGTGCACCGACAGGCAATAAGCCAATTCCAGCTCCTCGGTCAGCGTGGCGTCATAATCCGCCCGCCGTCCGTCGTCAAACAGCACGGTCAGCTCCTTTTCCTCCGGATCGACGCTCTCGATCACACCCATATCGCCGTTGAACACGCCCTTGCCCTCGCCGGCGCCGTACCATTCCAGCTGATAGTTGTTGTGGATATGCATCACCTTGTCGCCTTCGCGAAAGAGCCTTTCCCCCAGCTGCAGCTCCCTTTTTTGGCGGGAGGGCGGGTTCAGCGCCTGCTGCAGAAGGACATTGAGCTGATTGACGCCGCACGGTCCCTTTCGCTGGGGTGACAAGACCTGAATGACCCTCGCGGGCTCCCCGGTCTTGAGGTAGGCAGGCAGGCGCTTCAGGCACAACTCGACCACACGCCGTGCCGTTTCCTCGGGATATGCCACGCGCTCCATAAAAAAGTTGCCGTCCCGACGGTTGACCTGCGGCATCTCACCGCGGTTGATAGCATGGGCGTTGCGCACGATCAGGCTGCTTTCGGCCTGACGGAAGATCTCTGTCAGGCGCACCGAGGGGATCACACCGCTTTTGAGCATATCTCCCAGCACATTGCCCGCGCCCACCGAGGGCAGCTGGTCGGCGTCTCCCACCATGATCAGCTTGGCGCCCTGCGGCAGCGCGCGCAAAAAAGCGCGCATCAGATACACATCCACCATGGACATCTCGTCCACAATGAGGCAGCTGCACTCCAGCGGCTCCTCTTCATCGTGCCCGAACTGACCGTCCTCGCCGCCGTAGCCCAGCAGGCGGTGCAGCGTCTGCGCCTCCTTGCCGGTGGCCTCGCTCATACGCTTGGCGGCACGCCCCGTGGGCGCCGCCAGCAGCACGCCGTCACTGTCCAGCAGGGACAAAATGCAATTGATAATGGTCGTTTTGCCCGTGCCCGGGCCGCCCGTGATGACCAGCAGACCGCTTTCCACCGCGGTGACGATGGCCTTTTTCTGCGTATCGGAAAACTGCATGCGGTGCTGCCGCTCATAATCGGCAATACGGCGGTCGGCATCCTTTACCCGGGTGCGCACGCCCCCCGCCCGCAGCTCCAGCAGACGGCGGGCAATGTCCGTTTCGGCATGCCACAGCTGCGGCAAAAAGACCGCCGCCGTGCCGTCGATCAGATAGCTGCGCAGCTTGCGGCTCAGCAGCAGCTGCGTCAGGTGCTGCTCCAGCCGGGTGCCCTCCACCCGCAGCAGCTCGCCGGCCGTTTTCAGCAGCTCCGCCTGCGGCAGATAGGTATGCCCCGCCGAGACCGAGGCATCCTGCAGCGCGTAGATCAGCCCCGCGCTGAGCCGCTCCGGGCTGTCGGGCTCCATGCCCATGGCCAGGGCGATGCGGTCCGCCGTCAGAAAGCCGATGCCCGCCACATCCTCCACCAGCCGGTAGGGATTGGCACGCACAATGTCCGCCGCCTGCGCGCCATAGGTACGGGCAATGCGCATGGCCATGGAAGCCGATACGCCGTAGCCCTGCAAAAAGACCATCACCTGCCGTGTGGCATACTGCTCCTGAAAGGAGGCGGCGATGCGGGCGGCGCGCTTGGCGCCGATGCCCGTCACCTCAATGAGCCGCTCGGGGTGCTCGCTCATCACATCCAGCGTTTTCAGCCCAAACTCCTGCACGATCAGGCGCGCGGTGGAAGGTCCCACGCCGCTGATGAGCCCCGAGCCCAGGTATTTTTCAATGCCCGTCAGCGTGGAGGGCGCTTCCACCTCGCACGACGCGGCCTTGAACTGCCTGCCGTACTGCGGATGCACCATCCACTCTCCCTGAAAGACTGCCTTTTCGCCGTCCGCCAGCTCAGGCAGCACACCGATGACCGTCACCTCGCTGCGGTCGGCACGCACCGTCAGCACGGTGTAGCCGTTATCGGGATTCCGGAAGGTGACAGCGCGCACCGTTCCCTTCAGTTCTTCCATCAGCGCCCGCCTCCCTTCTCCCACAGTCCGTAGCGGCTGCTGTCCTTGAGCGCCGTCAGCAAATACTCTCTCAATTGCGGATACCGCCCGGACAGCTCGTCCAGCAGCTCCTTCATCTATTGCCGGGTGGTATGCCCGTCCGCCGGGCAGGGATTCTTGATGACCGGCAGGCCGAACTTGCGGGCAATGTGGATCACGTCCTTTTCGGGCGTATAGATCATGGGGCGGATGACGTCGATCCTGGGGTCATCCATGTGCGTCACCGGCGCAAAGGTGTACAGCCTGGCCTCGTGCAGCAGGCTCATGAGCAGCGTTTCCTCCGCGTCTTCCCGGTGATGCCCCAGCGCCAGCTTGGTGCAGTGAAGCTCCGCCGCCATGCGCAGCAGCGCCCCACGGCGAATGCGCGCGCACAGGGCGCAGGGGTGCGTTTCTCTGCGCACCTCAAACAGCTGATAAAACAGGTCGCTTTCCTGCACGTGATATTCCACGCCCAACTCCTTACACAACTGTTTGACAGGTGTTGTATCAAATGGCTCGCCGGGCTTCAGGGTAATGCCCACCACCTCAAAGGGCTTTGCGGCAAAACGCGAATAGACCGCCAGCGCGCGCAGCAGCACCAGGCTGTCCTTGCCGCCCGATACGCCCACCGCCACACGGTCCCCCCGATGGATCATGTCAAAATCCGTATCCGCCCTGCGGATATCTCCAAGCAGCCGCTTCATAGCCCCCTCCTTTGGTCGTCCTATTATATCATAAAACAGGAAGCCTTGGAAACCACGGTTTTTTTCCTGTTTCGGCGCCTTTTTTGCATTTTGGCAGCTTGTTGCGCTTGTGAAAAGCTCCCGGGATGTGTATAATAAAATCACGCAAATTCTTTTTGAAAGGATCTGAGAACATGCAGCAGAATATCGCTGAACTTTATACCCGCTGGTGCAAGCAGGCTGCCGACGCCGAGATGCAGGCGCAGCTGAAGGCCATGGACGGCAACGAAGCCGCCATTGAGGATGCCTTCTACCGTGAACTGGAATTCGGCACCGCCGGCCTTCGCGGCGTCATCGGCGCGGGCACCAACCGCATGAATCTGTACACCGTGGCCAAGGCGAGCCAGGGTCTGGCCAACTATGTGGTCGCCCACTATGCCCCCGAAGCCCGCAGCATCGCCATCAGCTACGACAGCCGCATCAAGTCCGATCTGTTCAGCCAGATCAGCGCGGGCGTGTTTGCCGCCAACGGCATCCGCGTGTACATTTATCCCGTGCTGATGCCCACCCCCTGCCTGAGCTACGCCGTCCGCGCGCTGGGCTGCGCCGCCGGCATCATGGTCACCGCCAGCCACAACCCCAGCAAGTACAACGGCTACAAGGTGTACGGCGCCGACGGCTGCCAGATCACCACCGAAGCCGCCGAGGAAATCCTGGGTGAGATCGAAAAGATCGACATTTTTGACGATGTCAAGCGCATCGCGTTTGAAGACGGCCTCCGGAACGGCTCCGTCAGCTACATCGACGATCAGGTGTACACCGACTTTGTCGAGGAAGTCAAAAAGCAGTCCCTGCTGGGCGGCGCCGCGGTGGATAAGAATGTGGCCATCGTCTACTCTCCCCTGAACGGCACCGGCCTCAAGCCCGTGACCCGTACCCTGCAGGAGACCGGCTACACCAACATCACCGTCGTCAAGGAGCAGGAGCTGCCCGACGGCAACTTCCCCACCTGCCCCTATCCGAACCCCGAGATCCGCGAAGCCATGCAGCTGGGCATGGAATACGCCGCCAGGAACAACGCCGACCTGCTGCTGGCCACCGACCCCGACTGCGACCGTGTCGGCATTGCCGTCAAGAACGCCGCCGGCGAATATGTGCTCTTCACCGGCAACGAGACCGGCGTGCTGCTGCTGGATTACATCTGCTCCCGCCGTCAGGCGCTGGGCATCATGCCCAAGGACCCTGTGCTGGTCAAGACCATCGTGACCACCGACCTGGCCGCCGCCGTGGCCGCCAGCTACGGTGTGGAGACCCGTGACATCCTGACCGGCTTCAAGTACATTGGCGAGCAGATCGGTCTGCTCGAAAAGGAAGGCCACCCCGAGCGCTACATCTTCGGCTTCGAAGAGAGCTACGGCTACCTGTCCGGCACCTACTGCCGCGACAAAGATGCCGTCGACGCCGCCTTCCTCATCTGCGAAATGTTCGCCTGGTACAAGACCCAGGGCATCAGCCTGATCGATAAGCTGAACGAGATCTATGCCAAGTTCGGCTATTGCCTCAACGTGACCAAGTCCTACGCCTTTGACGGCTCCGCCGGTTTTGAAAAGATGAAAGCCATCATGGCCGCCTTCCGCGCCGGTGTGGAAAGCTTTGCCGGCCGCAAGGTCGAAAAGTGCCTGGACTACGGCCCCGGCCTCAACGGTCTGCCCAAGGCCGAGGTGCTCAAGTTCCTGCTGGAAGGCAGCTGCAGCATCGTCATCCGCCCCTCCGGCACCGAGCCCAAGATGAAGGCCTACATCACCGTGCAGGCCAAGGACCGTGCCGCCGCCGAAGTCATCGAAAAGCAGCTGGAAGAGTCCCTCAAGGCCTTCTTCGCCTGATCTTTACCGGTTCACAGGGGTTTCGCCGTCCAAACAGGAGGGCGAGACCCCTTTTTCTTTTTTTTCCTATCTGTTATAATGAATCGATAATAAACCGATCCCTTTCGTCGGCGTTCCCAAAGGAGTATTTTTCCCATGCGTTTTCTCTGCAAGCTTTTCCGTCAGGATCCCGATTCCCGTGAGGGCGTCATCTCCGCCACTTCGGGTCTTGGCATCGCGGTCAATGTCGTGCTCGCCCTGGTCAAGGTCATCATCGGCATGATGACGTCCTCCATCGCCATCATTTCCGAAGGCGCCAATGTCGCCTCCGATTCGCTCTCCTCCCTGCTCACGCTCATCGGCACCAAGCTGGCGGCCCGTCACCCCGATGCCAAGCATCCCTTCGGCTACGGCCGCATCGAGTACCTTGCCAGCCTGATCATTTCCGTCATGATCCTTGTCACCGGTCTTGAAATGTTCATCAGCTCCGTCAAGCTGATCTTCCATCCCGAAGAAATGAACATCTCCGCCCTCATCATCATGCTGGTCGCGCTGACGGCGGTGGTCAAGTTCTGTCTGGGCGTATACACCATGAAGGTCGGCAAGTCGGTCTCCTCCGGCGCCCTTGTCGGCATGGGTCTGGACAGCCGCAACGACGCCTTTGCCTCTCTGATCACCATTGTTGCCTCTCTGGTCTATCTGATCTTCCACATCTCGCTGGATGCCTACGCCGGCATCATCATCTCCGCCATGATCCTCAAATCCGGCATCGGTCTGCTCAGGGATACCGTATCCGACCTGCTGGGCCGCCCCGGCGAGCACGAGCTGGCCGTCAAATTGTACCACGAGATCCGCAGCACCGAGGGCATCCTGTCCGCCGCGGATATGATGCTGCACAACTACGGCCCCGATGCCTGGTCCGGCTCTGTCAATGTGGAGATCGACAGCACCAAAACAGTGGGCGATATCTACAGCTTCCTGCACGCGCTGCAGCTGCGCATCATGCACGAATACCACGTCACCATGGTGTTCGGCGTGTACGCGGTGGACCGCACCTCGCCCGAAAGCAAGCTGCTCGGGCGGCAGATCGGCACCTTTGTCAAGGAACACGCCCCCATCAAGAGCTTCCATGCCGTGTATCTGGACGAGGCCAACAAGAAGCTGTACTTTGATATCATTGTGGATTATTCCCTGCACGACTGGCAGCCCCTGCGTGAGGAGCTGACAGCGTATATGCACGGTCTCTACCCCGATTATGACCTGCAGCTGACCATCGAGACCGAATTTGTGTAAACCAAAAGCACTCTTGCACAGCAAACATCGCAAGAGTGCTTTTGGTTATTGATCCATCTTGCCCTTTCTCAGAGGGGGTCATAGGGGGGAATCCTGCTTTCCGGCATCGGAAAGCGGGATTCCCCCTGTCGTTTCTGTCGTTTTCCCGTACGCTCACTCCACCGTCATCAATGTCACGGCGTCCACGCCCTCCACGGCGCGCAGGCGGCCGATGGCCTGCTCCATGGTGCAGG
>JAZRWA010000116.1:0-45890 GCA_045599485.1 Clostridia bacterium
GAATACATTGATTACTACAACAACGAGAGGATCCAACAGAAAACAAAATGGATGCCTCCTGCTAAGTACAGAGAAGCATCCATGAAGATTAGCTATTGAGTTTGCTTAATGAACGGTGTCCAGAATTATGGGTACACATCAGCGGAAGCGTCCGTTTTTTGTTTATGGGATCATCTCAGCTTTTTGCGGATCCAGCCGGTCAGGGCATCAAGCAGGAACACCGTCGCAATGACCGTCAGCAGAATGATGCTCACGCGCGGCCAGCGGCACGCCTGAATGGCAAAGATCAGCGTGGCGCCGATGCCGCCCGCGCCCACCAGACCCAAGGTAGAGGCGCTGCGCACGGCAATTTCAAAATGGTTGAGTACCAGTGAGGCATAGATGGGCATCAGCTGCGGAATGCGGGCAAAAAACATGGTCTGAATGCCGTTGGCGCCCACCGCGTGGCAGGCCTCCACCGCCGTTTCGTCCATGCGCTCCATCTCCTCGGTAAACAGCTTGCCCAGCATGCCGATCTGATGCACGCCGATGGCCAGCACGCCCGCGAAGGGGCCCGGTCCCACCACCTTGATAAAGATGATGGCATACACCAGCTCGGGGAAGGCGCGCAGCACATCGGTCACAAACTTGCCCACGCGGGGAATGACGGGGTTCTTCCACAGGTTGCGGGAGGACAAAAGCACAAAGGGAACCGCCAGCACCGTGCCGATGGCCGTGCCGAAAAAGCCGATGGCCACGGTCATGAGCATCAGGGAGAGAATGTCCTCGGTGCTGCCGTTGTAGAAGGCGGCCCAATCGGGCTTCATCAGGTTGGCAAGCGTACCGCGGAAGGTGCCCCAGGAGAAGAAGCGGAAGGTGCTCCAGTCAATATCGGCGGCGCACCACACCAGAAGCCCCATCACCAGCAGGGCCGTCACCCAGCGTTTCAGGGAGGCAGGCACTTTTTTCAGCATTTTACTTCAGCCTCCTTCTGATTGCTTCGGAAATGGTATCCACCACCACGACCACCGCAAAGATGAACAGAATGATGACGGACACACGCTGATACCTGAACATGCCCAGCGCCTCATTGAGCTTTACGCCGATACCGCCGGCGCCCACATAGCCCAGCACGGTGGAGGCGCGCACATTGATCTCAAAGGCATAGAATGTGTAGCTGGCCACCGCCGACATGATCTGCGGCCATATCGCCCACACGGCAATTTTCAGCTTGTTGGCACCTACCGCCTCATCGGCCTCCAGCGGCGCCAGATCGATGGTCTCGATCGCCTCATACAGCAGCTGCGAGACCATGCCAAAGGTAAAGATCGCGATGGTCAGCACGCCCGTCGCCTCACCGATGCCGATGATGGCCACCAGCAGCGCCGCCAGCAGCAGGTTGGGCACGGTGCGGATGATGTTGAGGAAAAAACGGAATACATTGGTGACGATCTTGTTGCCCGTCACCACCGTGGTGGCCAGAAAGGAAAAGGGAATGGCGAGCAGCACGCCCAGCGCCGTGCCCACGGCGGACATCTTGAGCGTTTTGACCATGGGGGTGATCAGCTTGGGCAGATAGTTGAAATCGGGATTGGCGAGCTTATTCAAAAAGGCCTGCACCTGACCGATGTTGCCGATCAGCTGCCTGAAGTTCGCCTCCGTGGCGTTGATGCTCACGCCCAGGCACAGTGCGATGAGCGCCACGGTGAAAAAGGACTTGTACCATTGAAAATGGACGGTATCCTTGATCTTCATCAGGCTTCTCCTTCCTTCAGCTCCTTGAGGAAGGAATCTCCCTTATAGACCATGCGGAGCACATCATTGTTCAGCTCATCGGGCGTGCCGTCAAACACCAGCCTGCCATCCTGCAGGGCAATGATACGGTTGGAAAACTGCTTGGCCAGCGCGATGGAATGGATGTTGACGATGACCGTTTTGCCCATGGTGGCATTGATGGTC
Source organism: Clostridia bacterium (assembly GCA_045599485.1). GTDB lineage: Bacteria > Bacillota > Clostridia > Christensenellales > Aristaeellaceae > SFMI01. Next base: position 1,939 of record JAZRWA010000116.1, read on the forward strand.
TTCAGCTCGCCCATGATCTCCTGCGAGGTGGCGGGGTCCAGCGAGGCCACGGGCTCATCGGCCAGGATGATGCCTGCTTCCTGAAACAGCGTACGGGCGATGGAAACACGCTGCTGCTGGCCGCCTGAAAGGTTGTCGCAGCGGTCGTGCAGCTTGTCGGAAAGGTTCACCTTTTCGAGCACGTTGGCGCACAGCTCGTAGTCCTTGCGGGAAAAAATACCCAGCACGCTCCTCAGCGTGGAATAGGAGCCCAGCTTGCCGGAAAGCACGTTTTTCTGCACGGTGGAGCGCTTGACCAGGTTAAACTGCTGCGAGATCATGCCGATCTTGCAGCGGATCTTTTTCAATTGCGCCTTGTTGGCATGGGTCACCGATTGCCCGTCAATGGTGATCTCGCCCTCCGTGGTGGTGTTGAGGCGGTTGATGGCACGCAGCAGCGTGCTTTTGCCTGCGCCGCTCAGACCGATGATGGATACAAAATCACCGTCGTTGATGGTCAGGTTCACATCCACCAGACCCTTGACGCCGTTGGGATAGGTTTTGGATACGTGGTCAAACTTGATCATGTCTCTTTCAGCTTCCTTCCCGTTTTTTGATCACTTCAAAAATTCATTTTTATTGTACGCAGAACAACCAAAATGCGCAACCCCAAATCACCGCTCCTCCGCAAATTTCCGGACTTTGGATGAAAACAAAGAAGCGAAGGCAAGATGCCTTCGCTCCTTTACGGTAAAGCTTAGTCAGCGGCCAGCTCGATGTACTCGGCGATGGTGTCGTAGTCGGCCTCGATGGCGGGCACATAGCCGTTGTGGCCCCAGGTCTTCATGATGGCCAGGCCTTCTTCGTCAGCGGCCATGGTCAGGAAGGCTTCGGTCACGGCGGCGGCGGTGGCAGCGGAAACCTTGGAGCTTACCGCCACGGCGTCGTTGGGGATATCGCCCTCAGACAGCACGGCCACAGACAGCACCTCATACAGGTCGTAGGGGTTGCCGGATTCGTCCAGCACGGCGGACTTGAACACAAAGCGGCTGCCTTCGAAGGTGCAGCAGGCATCCACCTGACCGTTGACCACCGCCAGGATGGCGCTGGGCACAGAGGTGATGTCCACCCAGGTGCACTTGTCGATGTCGATGCCGGCCTTCTTCATTTCGGCGGCGGGGTAGATGTAACCGGAAGCGCTGGCAGGTCCCAGACGGGCAATGGTCTTGCCGGCCAGGCCTTCATAGCCCACGATGCCGCTGTCGGCACGCACCAGCACTTCGGCCTTGAAGTTGCCAACCACGGTGCCCTCGATGGGCAGCTCGGTCTCCTGGTCGTAATCGCCCAGAGTGGAGGACAGGATGGCCTTGGCCACGCCCATCTCACGGGCCTGGGCATAGGTGGCGGGAGGCATGATGCCCACATCCACGGTGCCGGATTCCATGGCTTCCACAATGGCGTTGTAGCCGGTGGCCACGGTGACCTTCACGGGGATGCCCAGCAGCTTGCTCATGTAAGCGGCAAAGGCGGCGGTGGTGGCGTCGGCGGTCTCGGTGTTGGTGGGCACGAACTGAATGCTCAGGGTCTGCACGTCCAGACCGTCGGCAAAGGCGGTCAGGGAGAAGAGCATCATCATCGCGAGAACGAGGGCAAGGATCTTCTTCATGGTGTTTTTCCTCCATATAAAGTTGATGATGGGGTACCGGATGATTATAACGCCGCCGCGGGCAATTTTCAAGTACACGATGCGTATTATCTGTCCGCAAAGCCGCTCTGTGCGATCCCGAAGCCCATTTCCCGGCCCAGTTCCGCCGCATGAGCGCCATTGAGATGCATCAGCACGGTGCGGCCGCGCAGCTCCGGCGGCACAGCCTCCATCAGACGCGTGACCGGCAGGTGCACATTGCCGGGATAATCGGCATCCGTAGCATCCATATAAATGGCGGCAATGTCCTCATGCGCCCGGAGAAACGCCTGCAGCGTCGCCGTGGTGCGGGTATCGGCGGAATAAAACACCGCGCCCTCCCGCGTCTGCAGCTCAAAGGAAAAGCAGCGCATGCCGTCCGCGTGCTCGGTGGGCACATAGCGCAGGGAGGTGACGCCCTCCATGCCCGTCCACTCCTCGTCGGACACCATTTCATAGCTGTTTTCATCGTTGCCAAACAGCGCCAGCAGCTGCCCCAGCTGCGCCCTGTACATTTCATCCCGCGGTACCAGCAGCGTCATGCGGATGCCCAGCGCGTAGCGGCAGTAATGCCCGAGGCTGCCAAGCGACCCGCAATGATCGCTGTGCAGGTGCGATACCGCCACCGTCAGCCGCTTCACGCCGTCCAGCAGGTGCTCTTTTATCAGCTGATAAAAAACGGTCTCGCCGCAGTCGAGCAGCAGCAGCTCACTGCCGCTTTTCACACAGGCGGCGGTGTTTCCCTCCGTCACGTTGAACGCGGCCCCGCGGCCCAGAAAATGAAGCGAAAACATGCGTTTTTCTCCTTCCATCGTCAGAACAGCACTTGATCCGATCCGTATGATTGAAAAAACACCTTTGTCCGTTGGACAAAGGTGTTTGGTGCGGGAAACAGGACTTGAACCTGCAAGCTCGAACGAGCACATGAACCTGAATCATGCGCGTCTGCCAATTCCGCCATTCCCGCATGCAATGCTTGATTGCGAGAGATATAATACCACACGGCATGGAGGTTGTCAAGCGTTTTTTTCAGAAAAATCAAAAAAATTGCATCGTGTTCCCCTTGCCAAACGGGGACGGACTGTGCTATACTTACAAAGCGGCTCATGATGGCGCGTCATGAATCCAATGAAGTAAGCGCAGAAGAGGTGAAAACAATGAAGGAAGGCATTCATCCCAAGTACGGCGAGGCCGTGGTTCGCTGCGTCTGCGGCGAAACCTTCACCACCGGCTCTACCGTGAAGGAACTGAAGGTTGAAATCTGCTCCAAGTGCCACCCGTTCTACACCGGCAAGCAGAAGCTGGTTGATAACGGCGGTCGTGTGGATAAGTTCAAGAAGCGCTACGGCGATCTGCTCAAGAAGTAATCCGCACCATTCAGCGTCCGATGCATTCGGGCGCTGTTTTTTTGTGGTTTGACATTTTTGTCAAGCCGATTTATAATAGGCGCAATCACTCATCAGCGATTCATATCAACAAGCGGAGGCTTTTGTACCCATGAGCAATTTGAGAGTTCTCGGTTCTTCCGACTGGCTGCCCGTGCAGGGCAATGACTGCTCTTCCTATATTATCGGCGAACACCTGCTGGTGGATACCGGCTGGGCCGCCCCCACCCGCCTTTTGCTGCAGGGCTTTGACCTGCAGCAGCTGACCACCGTGCTGTTTACCCACATGCACACCGACCACATCATGGGTCTGCCTCAGCTTTTGATGAACTGGCGCATCATGCGCGGCAACATGCAGGGCCTGACCATTGCCGGCCCCTGCGAAATGGTGCGTGCCGCCGTGGAGGCCGCCAGCGCCTATGTGTTTGACGGCGATGCCCACGCCCCCTTTACCGAGGGGCTGAACCTGGTGGAGCTGCAGCCGCATGACACGCTGGAGACCGAGGAGTTCGGCATCATCTGCATGCCCTCACTCCACGCCCTGCCCGGCCGCTGCTACCGCATCGTGTCCAAAAAGGACGGCCATGCCGTGGGTCTGACCGGCGACACCGCCTATCAGAGCGAATATGCCGACTTCTTTATGGATGTTGACCTGCTGGTACACGAGCACAGCTGGCACACCAAGCCCATGCCCGAGGTCAACAAGGCCGGCCACAGCAATGCCGCCATCGCGGGACGCGTGGCCCGTGAGAGCCACGCCCGCCGTCTGGCGCTGACGCACAGCCGCGGCGACATCGACGCCTCCATCGCCCTGGCACAGACGGAGTGCGATTGCCCCATCACCCGCCTCTGGAACGGCAACGTGGTGGAATTCTGACAAAAAACAGCCGCGCTTGTCCGGCAGGGACGGCGCGGTTTTTTGATCCGTATTCACGGGGAGACGATTTATGTGCACAAGCTTTGTTTCCAACAGAAATAAGACCCTGATCGGCTGGAATCTGGACCTGCTGGGCATGGAATACCGCGTCCGTGAAGCCGTGGAGGGCGTGTTCATCGAGATCAATGACCCCATCGAGAGCTGGATGCCGCTGTTTGGCGCCAACTGCCGCGGCGACTTTGTGGGCATGCCCACGTGCTGGCCGTTTGACGACCGAAGCGACCCAAAGGGCGATGAAAGCAGCATTCTCCTGCTGGACATCGACCTTCTGACACAAAAAAAGACCTTTGAGGAGGTCCGCCGCATCGCCGCCTCCCCCGTATGCAGTGTGCCGGGCGTGACCTACATGGGCGCGCTGTCCGACAAAAACGGCAATGTGCTGCACATCATTCCCGGGCAGGGCTGCAAATACTACGAAAAGCCCGTGTACGCAGTGCTGACCAACTTTTCGCCCTTCAAAATGAACCGGGAGGAGCATCCGTGGATGGGGTGGGACCGCTATCACACCGCCGTGAGCCTGCTGCAAAACACTTCCGACGATTTTGACGTGCGGGACGCCTTTGAGATATTGAAAGCCGTCTCGCAGACCGCGTGCCCCACCGTGGTATCGATGGTGCTGGACGCGACCGAAATGAAGGTATACTGGTGCATGGAGCGCGATTGGGAGAACATCCATACAAAAGCGCTGTAACCCCTTGAACCTTGCGAAAGGAGGTCCCCTCATGAGCCCCCGGGCCAGCGATATCGCCGCCATCCTGATGGGTGTGCTTTCCGCTTTGTTACTGTTCTTCATGCTCAACATCCATGTCGTAGCCATTCTGGTCCCGCTGATGATCATCGATGCGGTGGTGATGTCTTTTTCAAACAGCTCCGTCGGCGGAATCTTTCATTTCCGCCGCAGAAAAGAGGATTCTCATCCCCATGGCATGGATACGCGCACATGGGACCGCTGCTCCACCGGCAGCAGGAGCGATTACCCCCACTACAGAAGCAATGACTTTCATTACGATGACACGGACGTGCCATCATGGGAGGATCGTTCCGCAAGCTGCGAGGATGAGCCTCCCCGCCGCAGAAGAAATGATTTTCATCACGATTACGTGCATATGCAGACAAGGGACGGCTATGGCGTGGGCGACGCGTGGATCACTCCCGACCCGGCCGACCCGAACCACGCCTTTGCCGAGCTGTATGACGGTGATCGCCGCATCATGGCCAGCCTGTAGTACGATGACACGGACAGCTGCCACGCGTACGCAACGGCCCTCTGCGACGACGACGAGTATGCCGACACCATTCAGGATATCTGGTTTTTCGATGACCCACCCTCCGATGACGATTACTGACAAAGTCAAAAATGCCCTGTGCCTTTTCGGCACAGGGATCGTTTTATTACAGGGGCTGTTTGGACGGCGTGCCCGCCTTGCGGGGATAGGGTTTGGGGGTCTTTGCCGCTTTGCGGAGGGGCTGAAGCAAATGCTCGCTGCCCTCAATGGGCATGCGCACGGCAGGCTCGACCTCGCCGCCCAGAATGGTAACGGCACGTTTGCCGTCCTCCAGCTCGTTCATCAGGGCGGGTCCCTTCCAGCACAGGGCATAACCGCCTACACGGGCAAAGGGCAGCAGGTACTCGCTGAGCACATTGAGCGGCGCCAGCGCTCTTGCGCTCACCATGTCAAAGCGCTCCCTGAGGGCGCCGCGGGCGGCATCCTCGGCGCGGCTGTGCAGTACCGTCACATTGTCGAGGGACAAAGCCTCCTTGACGGCGGTCAGAAAATCACAGCGTTTGCGCTGGGAATCGAGCAGCGTGACCTTGATATCAGGGCGGGCGATGGCGATGGGCAGGCCGGGAAAGCCCGCGCCGGTGCCCACATCGATGAGGCTGCCGCCCGCCTTGAAATACTGCGGCAGCACAAACAGCGGCAAAAGCGAATCGGCAAAGTGCCTTTCCGCCATCTGCCCGGGCGGCACGTTGGTCAGGTCCATTTTCTCGTTCCACTCGAGCAGCAGATCAAAAAAATTTTCAAGGCTGTCGGCACAGGGGGAAATTTTTGCGGCATGCTCCCCCATCAGCAATTCAAGCTGTTCCTTCAAACCGTTTTTTCTCCTCTCACATTGAGCAAAAGCAGCATGGCCTTTTCCAGCGCGCCCGTCAGCGGCAGGCGGCCGCTTTTGACACCGTATTCGGTATCCATGCACAGATCGCACATGTGCTTCAGCTGCTCCTCGGTATATTTTGCCGCTGCCTGGCACAATTGCCTTGCGGCAAAGGGCGGCATGCCGATCTTGCCCGCGATGGCGTCGGGCGAAAGCCCCGCCCCGCGCAGCAGTTTGGCGGACAGCATACGGCGGCACTCCGCCTGCAAAAGCGCCAGCAGATACAGCGGCTCCTCACCGTCCTTCTGCAAGGCCGCCGCCAGCGCAAATGCCCGGGCCGAGTCGCCGCGGGTCAGCGCGCCCGTCAGGTCGTACACGCGGTACGCCGTGGTGCGCACCGCCACCGCCTCCACATCGTCATCGGTGATCTATTCCCGGTCGCCCGCGTGCGCCGCCAGTTTTTCGATCTCGTTGTGCAGCTGGGTCAGGTCCTTGCCGGCTGAAAAGACCAGCTTCTGCGCCGCGGAGACCGTGATTTTTTTGTCCAGCCGCTTGCAGCTCTGCGCGATCCAGCGGCTCAGCTCGCTGTCGCCCAGCGTAGCAAACATCACATAGCCCGGCTGTTTTTTGAGCCACGCCGTCAGCTTTTTGCGGCCATCCGCCTTCTCGCCCGCCACAAACACGATGCAGCAGCTTTCGGGCGCGTGGGGCAGGTATTCCTGCAGCCGCTGCGCAGCGCTGCTCTCGTCATAAGCGCCGCCCTTGGGCAGCGACTCGATCATAGCGCTGCGGGTCACCAGCACCAGACGGCGATCCGCCAGAAAGGGCTGTGTTTCCGCCGCGGCGATGAGCGTTTCGGCATCGGGATCGCGCAGCAGGGTCAGGTTCATTTCCTACAGGCCCTCGGGCAGCAGCTTCTTTTTGAGTGCCTCCACCGCCGAGCGCTTGACATACTCCTCCGGCCCCTCCAGCAGGCAGCAGGCGGGCACGGTGCCCTTTTTGATCAGGTCAAAAAACGCGTTGTGATCCATTCAATTCACCGCCGGAATGTATTCAGCCTCAGGGCGCCGTCCTGCACGACAAGCTCGATCGCCCCGGTCAGGTCGTTATCATAGGTCTAAATGCCCGCGTTTTGCAGCCGCAAAGCCGTTTCGGGCGGCAAGCCGTTGCCGCTGACGAGGGCAATGTCGGGATGCACTGCCTGCAGCAGCCCCTCGCCCGAGGAGTCGGCGGCGCCATGATGCGCCAGCTTCATCACCATGGCGGGCTGCGCGGCGTACTGTTCATGCGTGCCGGGCACGTCGCTCATGTTAAGGTAGGTCAGCCCGTCCAGCACGCAGTACAGTGCCATGGCGGTATCGTTGGGCTCGTCGGTCAGCGCGCTCATGCCGTCGCGCGGCCACACCGCCGTGATGCTCATGCGATCGCTCTGCAAAACCGTCTCGCCGTAGGTCACCGTGCGGAAGGGAATGCCCTTTTCCCGCGCCGCATCCAGCACGGCGGCGATCTCCTCCGCAAAGGCGGTGTGCTCCGCCTCAGCGGAAAGCACGATCTCATCGATCGTGACGCCGCCTGCCAGCAGCTTTTCCAGCCCCATCACATGGTCGGAATGCAGGTGGGTGAGGATCAGCGTGTTGATCCTGCGCCCCGTGGACAAAAGATAGTTTGTCAGGTCACCGCCATCCTCGCCCGCGTCGATGACCACGGTGGTGCCGCCGTCCATCAGCAGGGTGCTGTCGGCATCCCCGAGCGACAGCTGCAAAAGGCGCACGGCGTTGTTTTGTGTCAGGAGCAGGACCAAAGCGCACAGCGCCGCCGCCGCGCCGCCAAGCATCAGGCGGAATCGTTTGCGGATGAGCGTATAGCGCGTACACAGAAGCACGATCAGCACCAGGGTCACGCTGACATACCACGGCGGGGCGGGCACGATCACCGAGGCGTACGGCGCCGAAGCCGCCAGATGCACCGCCTTTTGCAAAAGTTCCACCAGCGGCGACAGCAGCCTGCCATACAAGGCCGCCGCCTGCGGCCACAGGCTCAGCGGCAGCAAAAGCAGCAGTGCCGGCAGCAGCACCGATACCGCCGCGCCCAGCAGCGGGTTGATGACCAGCCCGATGAGAGACAGGCGGTGGAACGTGTACACCGCGCACAGCGAAAGCCCGAGGTTGGCGCACAGGGTCGCGGCGAAGGGGTCGAGCAGCCTGCGCGTCCGCGGCTTTTTGATGCGGCGAAGGCGCGCCCGCACAGCATCGCCCGGCAGGATCAGCCCCAGCAGGGCGCAGAAGCTCAATTGGAAGCCGGCGGCAAACAACTCCGCCGGGCGAAGGAGCAGGATCAGGATGGCGGCCGCCGCGAGGGAGGTCAGGCCGTCCCGCCGTTTGCGGCGCAGACGCCCCAGCCACAGGCAGCCCATCAGCACCACGGCACGCAGGACCGGCGCGCCCGCGCCTGTTACCAGCGCATAGGCGGTCACCGGCAGTACGCTGACAAAAAAGCTGACCCCGAGCGGCAATTGACACCGGCGGCACAGAAACAGCAAAAAGCCCAGCAGTACCATCACGTGCAGGCCCGACACGGCCAGCAGGTGCGCCACCCCCGCCGCGCGGAAATCGGCAATGGTATCGGGATCCAGCCCCGTCTTGTCGCCCAGCAGCAGCGCGTCCGCCAGAGCGGCACCCTCGCCGAGGTATTTTGCCGTTTGCGCGGCGATCCAGGCGCGTGTGCGTTCGATCAGCCCCGAAGGGGCTGCCTGTGTTTCAGGCGTAAAGATCAGATTGCCGCCGCCCGAAACGCCCGCCGGTGCGCCCTTTTGCAAAAGGTACATGCGAAAATCAAAGCCGTACGGATTGTTTTGACCGCTTGGAAGGTACAATTTGCCGGTAAACGCCGCTTTCTGACCGTCCACGGGCACATATACACAGCCTTGTTCATCCTCGGCGGGGTGATACGTCCAGTAAACACGGTCAAGATGCACCGTGGTATCGTCATTCCGCAGCGTGACATCGGTCAGAAAGGCCGCCACACGGTGATCGCTCTCCCGCAGGACGGCGGTGCCGCTCACCGTGCCGCTGACGGCATATGTGCCCGCGGGCGGCAGGACGGGGTGCAGTGCAACGGAAGCGCGCGTGAGCGACAGACAAAACATCAGCGCGAGCAGCGCTCCAAGGGTCGGCCTGCCTTTTTTGTGCAATACAACGAGCAAAAGCAGCGACAGCAGCGCTGCGGCAGCCATGAGCGGCGAAAAGGGCAGAAGCGCCCCCAATTCCACGCCAAGGAGGACGGCGAGGGCGGCAAAGACCGTTTTGCGGCGCGGGCTTCCTGTTTTCATGGCTTCAATCCTTGGTGACGGTGACGCGTCCGAGCAGAAAAAGCCCCATCAGCGACACAATAAACGCAGGAACAAATGTCTGCGGCACCCCCTGTACCAGAACCGCCGCCGCGTTGTAGGCGCCGTGCAGCGCCATCGCCGCAAACAGCGAATGCCTGCGGCACACCGTGCCCAGCACCAGCCCCAATAGAAAGGTGGGTAAAAAAGCGTACAACGAAAGGTGCGCCGCCCCGAACAGCACCGAGGCGATCAGCAGCCCCGCCCCCGGAAAACGCCGCAGCAGCGTTTGCTGCACAAGACCGCGAAACAGCATTTCCTCGGCCGGCGGCACCGCCGCCGACACATAAAAAAGGGCGCACAGCACACCGGCGGCATCCCGAAGCGGCGGCAGCTGCCCCTCATAGGGGACAGAAAAACCGACAAGGGACCAGCACACGGCCCCCACCTGCCCCGCCAGCGTCAGCGGCAGCACAAGTGCCGTGCCCGTCAGCGCGGCGGAAGCCAGTGAAAGAGCGGAAGGGCGCTGCATGCACCGCGGCGGCCCGAATGCCGCCATCAGCAGCAGAAGGGGCGCAAAAACGGTCATCAGCACCCCGATACCGTTTTGCAAATAAACAGAAGCAGTATCCCCTTCCGTCCGCGCCAGCAGCATCACGCCCAGCGCAAAGCACAAAGGAGCCGCCGTCACCGCGGCCGTTTTCCGTTTATTCCAGCGCATAGACCTTACCCACATGGTCGCGGAAGGCCATGTCCACCCGGAGATCGCGCTGCGGCTCGATGCCGCGCTGGCGCAGGATGCCGCACACCACGGTATACGCCAGGTCGGGCGTGTTGTTTTCGCCGCTCAGATGGCCAAGCACCGCGTGGCGCACGCCGGTATCGTACAGGCTGCACAGGGCGGCGCCGCAGGCTTCGTTGCTCATGTGCCCTTTATTGGAAAGAATGCGCCGCTTGAGCGTCAGGTTATAATGCGGATTGGCCTGCAGCATGCCCACATCGTGGTTGCTTTCCAGCAGCACCAGGTCGGTGCCCTGCAGCGCCTGCAGTGTATCCTTGCGGAAGATGCCGATATCGGTGGCGGTAGCCACGGAACGGCTGCCGAAATGCACGCGGTAGCCCACCGGGGCCGCGGCATCGTGAGAGATGGCATAGGGCTCAATATAAAAATCGCCCAGATAGAAGCTGCCGTCAAACTCCCTGCGGCAGCCGGGCGGCACCGTGCCCACCGGGCGCTCCATCGCCGCCCAGGTGGGGGCGTTGGCGTACACGGGCACATGATATTTGCGGCTTAAAATGCCCACGCCCTTGATGTGATCGCTGTGCTCATGCGTGACCAGCACGGCGGAAAGCGTCTATGGCACCACGCCGATGGAGGTGAGGGCATCCGACACGGCTTTGCCGCTCATGCCGGCGTCGATGAGCAGACGCGTATCGCCCGCGCCCACAAAAATGGCATTGCCGCTCGAACCGGAATACAGGGGACAGAATGTAAACTGCATGACAGGGTTTTTTCCTTTGTTTAAGGGTGGAAAAAGGGCATCGCTGCGGCTTATTATAGCATAGGGCACACCCGCTGTCAAAACGGGGATTTTGCCCGCGGCACTTGCATACAAGGCGATTAAGTTGTAAACTGGAAGGGCTATTTCCAAGGAGGAAACCCATGACCGAAAATGAAATGCGCCCCGTTGTGGCGCGCAACATTGCCCGTCTGCGCAGGCAGCTGGGCATGACGCAGGCGGAGCTGGCCGAAAAGCTCAGCTACAGCGATAAGACCATTTCCAAATGGGAAAGGGGCGAAGGGCTGCCCGATCTGGTGTCCGCCGCCCGTCTGGCCGAGATCTTCGGTCTGCCGCTGGATACATTGCTAAGGGAAGAGGACGCCGATGCCTCCCTCATGGACCCCGAAGTCATCAAGGCGCACCTTGCCGCAAGGCGGCGGCTCATCCTGCTGCTCTCGGTGGGGCTGTGCGTGCTGGTATCGCTGGTCTGCTATTTTGCCCTGCGGCTGCTGCTGCCCGCCTTTCAGCGCGCGTGGCTGTGCTTTTTGTACGGCGTGCCGGCAGCCATGATCGTGTGCATCGTGTTCACCTGCATCTGGTGGCCAAACCTGCTGCGGCTGGCCGCCATCAGCGGGCTGATATGGAGCATTGCCGCCTGTGTGCACATCACCTTTCCGGTGTCGCCTGTCTGGCTGATCTATGTAGTCGCCGCGGTGGTGCAGCTGTTGTTTGTCGCCTGGTTCCGTCTTTTGCATGTCCGCCGAATGTTTCGGACAGAAAGGGATAAAAAATGATTCGTGCCGCGTTATTTGATATGGATGGTCTTTTGTTTGATACCGAAAACCTGCACAACCTTGTCCTGGCCCGATTGGGGGACGAGTACGGCGCGCCTGTGACCTTTGAAATGCTGCTGGAAATGCTGGGCACCAATGAGGACGCCTGCAGCATCTACCTGAAGGAGCGGTATCCTTTCCTTGACACTGCCGCCTTCTGGGCGGATTTTCACCGCGGCATTGAGGAATATGTACGCGCTCACGGCATGCCCATCAAGACCGGCGCGCGGGAGATCCTGGATGCCCTGCGGCAGCACGGCATCAAAACGGCACTGGTCACCTCCAGCCAGACCTCGGACCTGAACTGTTACATGGGGCTCTCTGGCTTCGGCGAGTGCTTTGACGTGTTTGTGACGGGCGATATGGGGCTGAAAAGCAAGCCCGAGCCCGATGTGTACCTGCGCGCCGCCGAAAAGCTGGGCGTATCCATCGCGGATTGCGTGGTGCTGGAGGATTCCCTCGCCGGCCTTACCGCCGGACGCCGCGCCGGCGCCACCACCATCATGGTGCCCGACATCAAGCCCTACGCCGGCCCCTTTGTGCCGGTGACCGACCACGTGGTGCCCACCCTGCTGGAAGCGCGCGACCTGATCCTGGAGAAGCTCTGATGGCGGTCGCGGTCATCTGTGCCGGCAGGCTCCGGGAAAAATACTGGCAGGACGCGGCAGCGGAATATGTAAAGCGCATGTCCCGCTATAATAAGACGGAGATCATCGAGGTGGCCGATCAGCCCGAAACGGAGGGCGACAAAGCCATGAAAAAAGAGGGCGAGGCCATGCTGAGCCACATCCGACCCGATGATTTTGTGGTGGCGATGTGCATTGAAGGCAAGCAGATGGACAGTGTGGAGCTTTCCCGTCTGTTTGAAAAGAAGGCGCTCACGGGCGGCCGCACCGTGTTTATCATCGGCGGCTCGCTGGGGCTCAGCCCCGAGGTCAAGCAGCGCGCCAACGAGCGGCTCAGCATGAGCCGCATGACCTTTCCCCATCAGCTGGCGCGTGTCATGCTGCTGGAACAGATCTACCGGGCACACAAGATCCTTTCGGGCGAGAGGTATCATAAATAATGGTTATTTCGTCTTTGCGGCTGCAGGATTTTCGCAGCTATCACGGTCTGCTGCTGACGCCGCCCAAGGGCATCACGGTGTTTGTGGGGCCCAACGGCACCGGCAAGACCAACCTGCTGGAAGCGGTGCACCTGTGCTGCCTCGGTCGGTCGCACCGTGTGACGCAGGATAAGGACATGATCAAAAACGGCTGTCCCACCGCCGCCGTGCAGATCAAGGCTTCCCGGGCGGACGGCACCGACGAGGTGGGCATCCGCCTGTTTGCGCCGTAGCAGCAAAAACGCAAGGTGATCTACATTAACGGCAAAACGGCCGGGCGCACGGGCGAACTGATGGGGCATGTAACGTGCGTGATGTTTTCGCCGTAGGATCTGGACATCTGCCGCGGCGCGCCGCAGGGACGCCGCCGCTTTACCGATATGCTGCTGTCGCAGTGCGGGGCGGGGTATTATTATGCGCTGCAGCGCTACAACACCGCCTTGAAGCAGCGCAACGCCCTTTTGCACGACATTCAGAAGGGCGGCAGCACCGCGCCGCTGGACGCGTGGGACGCGCAGCTGGCCGCCGCCGCCGCACCCGTGGTGCGCGCCCGGCAGTATGCCGCGCAGCAGCTGGACAAGCTGGCCCGCGGGCATTACGGCTACATTTCGGGACGCAGCGAAGAAACCTTTTCCCTGCGGTACGAATCCTGCCTGGCGGAGAGCCTTCATCCGTAGGAAGATCTGCTGCGCATGCTGAAGGAAGGACGCGGCGAGGACATCCGCCGCGGCACCTCCTGCACAGGACCGCACCGGGATGACCTGCTGCTGGAATTGCAGGGGCATGACATGAAGACCTTTGCCTCGCAGGGGCAGATGCGCACGGCGGTGCTGTCGCTGCGGCTGGCGGAGCTGGACCTTTTGACCGAGCGGCAGGGCGAGGCGCCCGTACTGCTGTTGGACGATGTGCTGAGCGAACTGGACATCGGGCGCAGGACCAGGCTGCTGGAGCGGCTGAGCCATATCCAGACGCTTTTGACCTGTACCGACCTGAGCGACCTCGGCAGTGCCAGGGCTGACGCGATCCTGAAGGTCAAACCCGGCGAGATCTCGGAATAATCATCAAAAAAAGGGGGGGCGCGCGTGGGCGCGGCATTGTATCAGCTTCTCGCGCTTGGGGCGCGCTACCTGTTTATTGTACTGGCGCTGCTGGTGGTGCTGCGCGCCGCCCGGTCGCTGCTCCATGAGCATTACGAGCGCAAAAAGATCCTCAAAAAGCTGCCCGATGCCGGCAAGGTCGGGGAGCTGCGCGACCTGGAATCGGGCAGCTGCTATCCCTTGCCCCGTGAGGGCGTGCTGGGCGGCGGTCATGCCGCCGATGTGCGCATCCGCGGGCTGCGCCGCCGCACGGCGGACGTGGCGTTTGTGGACGGCAAGGGGCTGCTCATCACGCCCTGCCGCCGCTCCATCCTGATTCAGCTGGACGGTGAGGACATCGGACGCGGCGTATACGCCCTGCACAACAGCGTATTATCGATCGGCAGCCGGCGTTTTCTGGTGCGCCTGTTTGCCGGGCTGAGCGTGCCCCGCAGCGTGCGCTGGCAGGCCGCGCCCGAGGAGGACCTGTACGCGCCCGACAACCGCCTGACCGAGGGCATCGCCTTCTGCCCGCCCGTCTATGACGAAACGGGGCCGCTGCCCGTCATGAACGCCCCGGTGTACGACCCCCGCGCCTGGGAAGCTCCGCCCGAGCTGCCCGAGGACGAACCCACGGAGCCCGCCGGACGGCGCCGCCGCGCCGAGGGCAGCTATTACGACGCCGGCTCCTACAGCGAGCAGGGGATGGATACCTCGGTGTACGACCCTGCCTCCTACGCCCCCGAAGCGCCATCGTACACGCCGTACGTTCCCGAAACGCCGCCATACACACCGTATGCCCCCGAAGCGTCGCGAAGCGATCCCCCGCCGACCGCAGGCGCGCCCGGGGACGCCGCTCCCCGCCGCAGAAGAAGTGAAAGGTGGAACTGACGATTGAAGCAAAAGAAGCGCCGCAACCCGATCGGCCTGCTGACAGGCGTCATGCAGGTGTTCTTCTTTGCGGCCTTTTTTCTGCTGTTCCTCAAGGATTGGTCAGTGGAGGCGCTGGTCATGGCGTTTGCCGTGCCCGCGCTTTTGTACCTGACCGGGGCGGTGCTGCCGCGGCTGTTTCCCATGGATAAGCTGCTGCTGTCGCTGATCAATTTTCTGTGCGCGCTGGGTATTCTGCTGCAGTTCCGCTATTCGCCCTCGCGCGGCTTCACGCAGGCCTTCAATTATGCCCTGGGGCTGGTCGCCATGATCGGCTGCTCGCTGATGGTGCGCCACATCCGCAGCTGGAAGCTGCTGACCGTGCCCATGATGCTGGCCTCCTGCGGTCTGCTGGCGCTGCCCTTTGTGTTCCGCGCCGCCAACGCCGGCAAGGGCGCCACCGCGTGGGTGGGCTTTGGCAGCATGACCATGCAGCCCAGCGAGCTGGTCAAGATCCTTTATGTGCTGATATTGTCCTTCCTGCTGTCCCGCCGCCGCGTGGTGACCTCCATGATCTTTATCGGCGTGATGCTGGGCTTTCTGATCCTGCAAAGGGACCTGGGCACCGCCGCCATCTATGCCGGCACGGGGCTGGTGCTTTTGTACGCCGCCACCCACAGCAAGCTGCTCACGGGCGGCATCCTTGCCGGCGCCGCGGGCGGCATTTCGGTCATGTACCTGCTGTTCAAGGACAGCTATTTTCTCACCGTGCAGAACCGCATCAGCAACTGGCTGGACCCCTTCGCCACCTATGACAAGTTGGGCGGCGGCTATCAGATCGTACAGAGCCTGATCGCCATCGCCAACGGCGGCTGGTGGGGCACGGGGCTGGGGCTGGGCAGCGCCGAAATGATCCCCGAATTCCGCACCGACTTTATCTTTTCCGCCCTGATGAACGAGTTCGGGCTGGTGTTTGCCGCGCTGATTTTGTGCGTGTACATGCTCATCGTGCTGCGCTCCGCCGACATCGCCCTGCGCTCCGCCTCCGCGTTCCACGCGCTGTTGTCGACCGCCTGTGCCGCCGCCTTTGCCCTGCAGACGTTCATCATCATCGGCGGCGTCACCAAGCTGATCCCCATGACGGGCGTAACGGTGCCTTTCCTCAGCTACGGCGGCACCTCCATCATCAGCTGCATGTCGCTGATGGGGCTCATTCAGGGCACGGCGGGGCGCAATGAACACCTTTTGAAGGAGGACCGCCGCCTGGCGGACACCGTGGGAGAGGGGGCGCTTCTGTGAAAAAACTGCGCCGATGCATCCGCCTCATCGCCCTGATGCTGACACTGCTGCTGCTGGTGCCCATGGGCTATTCCGCCTACTCGCTGGTGGTGTACGGCACACGGTGGCGCACCAGCGAATACAACACCTATCTGAGATCGCAAAAATCCGCCGTCACGGCCGGCAGCATCCTCGACCGAAACGGCGTGGTGCTGGCTGTGACCGGGGAGGACAACGTGCGTACCTACGCCGACGACCCCGCCGTGCGCGCCGCCATGGTGCACGTGGTGGGCGACAGCCGCGGCAACATCAAAAACGCCGCCGAAAGCTTCATGACCGAGTATCTGTACGGCCTCAAAATGTCCTTTACCGAGCGGCTGACGCAATTGGCCCGCAACGGCTCGCTGCGGGGCGACACCATCACCCTCACCTGCTCGGGCGCGCTGTCCGCCTACGCGGCATCGCTGTTCCCCAAGGGCAAAAGCGGCGCCATCGTGGTGATGAACTACAAGACCGGCGAGCTGATCGTGCTGGAATCCTTCCCCAATTATGACCCCACCACCACCGCCCGGGTCACGAGCCTGATGGCGCTCAACCACGCCACACGCTGGCTGTCCGCCCCGGGCAGCACCTTCAAGATCGTCACCCTCGCCTCCGCCCTGCAGAACCTGCCGAATGTGACCACCCGCACCTTTGAGTGCAGCGGACTGGTCGATTTCGGCTCCTCCCTGCGCATGGTGAGCGATTACGGCGGCGAGGCGCACGGCAGCCTGTCGCTGCGCGCCGCCTTTATGAAAAGCTGCAACTCCACCTTTTCCATGCTCGCCTACGATCTGGGCGACAGCCGGCTGCGTCAGACGGCGGCCGATTTCGGCATCGGCGACGACTTTACCTTCCGCGATCTGGTGGTGGAAAACAGCAGCTTTGCCAACGGCTCCGCCTCCCTGCTCGGCGCCGACCTCGGTTGGACCGGCGTGGGGCAGAACGAGCTGCAGTTGACCCCCCTGCACATGTGCATGATCGCCTCCGCCGTGGCCAACAAGGGCGTCATGATGGAGCCGCGGCTGCTGCTCAAGGCCGAAACGGCACTGGGCAGCGTGCGCACAGGCTATGAGGCCAAGGTGTACAAGCGTGTATTGAGCGCCGAAACAGCACAGGAGGTCAGCGACGCCATGCGTCTGGTCGTCACCGACGGCACCGGGCGCAATGCCAACATCCCCGGTCTGGATATCCGCGGCAAAACAGGCACCGCCGAGCTGGACAACAGCGACATGGATAACAGCTGGTTTGTGGGCTTCATCCACCGCGACGACATGCCCTTTGCCGTCTGCGTGGCCGTTGAAAAAGGCGGCACCGGCGGCACCACCGCCGCGCCCATTGCCCGGCAGATTTTTGCCTGGATCCGCGATAACGCCGCAACTTTGTCAGAAAAGTGACGAGACCCCGCCCTTCATTGACATCAAATTCAGCATGATGGTAATATGATGCTGAATTTTTTTGTGCAAAGAAAGGCGTGCTCTATGACAGAAAAGAAGGTCGCCCTCGTTGCCGGAGGCTCCTCCGGTCTGGGAAAAGCCGTGGCCGAATGCCTGGCGCAGAAGGGCTTTGTCACCTATGCCGGGGCACGCTCTTTTGCCAAGGGTGCCGCCGCGCCCGCGGGCTGCAAAGCCGCCGCGCTGGACGTGTCGGAGGAAAGCAGCGTATCCGCCGCCGTGGACGGCATCGTGGCCGCCGAGGGACGGCTGGATGTGCTCGTCTGCTGCGCCGCCAGCTTTACCATGGCCCCCATGGAGGAACTGCCCATCGATACCCTGCGGGACATGATGAACGTCAACTTTCTGGGCATGGCGCGCTGTGTGCAGAAGGTCATGCCGCTCTTCCGCGCGCAGGGCGGCGGGCATGTGATCCTGTTCTCCTCGCTCAACGGCCTGTTCTCCATCCCCTTTCAGGGGGCATACAGTGCCACCAAGCACGCCGTGGAGGCGTACGGTGAGGCGCTGAGTCAGGAGACGCGCCGCTTTGGCGTCAAGGTCACCGTGGTGGAGCCCGGCGATTGCCGCGGCGGCAGCCAGAAGTACCGCCTGACGCACCTGAACGCGGGCTCGCCCTACAAGGCCGCCTTTGAAAACGGCACATCCAGGATCCATCACGATGAAAGCCACGGCCTCAAGCCCGAAAAGGTCGGCTTTGCGGTGGCGCGGGCAGCGATGAAAAAGCATCCGCCCATGCGCATGAAGGTGGCCTCCATCGATCAGCGGGCCGCCGCGTGGCTGCACCGCTTCCTGCCCGGCAATCTGTTCAACCGCATCATGACGCTGTATTATCATGCGTAAACCCATTGCTTTCACGCGGGCACAAAAGTGCGATCTGCTGCGCGCCCGCCCCACCTTTGAGGAAATGTTCGACGTCCTCTGCTCCGACCGGGCGGCCACGGCCGCCGTGTGGCTGGAGCACGGACGCGAAAACCATTATACCTACGAGGAATTCCGTAGCCGTGTGCTGCAGTGCGCCGCCCGCATCCGGGACGCGCGTATCGCCGAAGCAGGCAGCTGGGTGGCGCTGTGCGCCGAAAACAGCCCCGACTGGCCTGTGCTCTTCTGGGCGCTGCTGGCCGCCGGCTTAAAGCCCCTGCCCCTGCCGGTCTCGGCACCGCCGCGGCTCAAAAACCGCCTGCTGACGCTGGCGGGTGCCGCCGCCGTCATCTGCAACGACAGCCGCGGGCTGCTGCCCGCCCTTCGCCGCTGCACGCCGCAGGAGCTGACCCGCGGCCCCTTCAGCCGCGGCTTTGAACCGCGCTGGTCCAACCGCATCGCCCTGTGCAGTGCCGATTGCTGCCATGTGTATGTGTACGATGGCCGTGCCGTCTGCCGGCAGGTCATTGACCTGATCGAATGCCATGCCGGGCGCACCCTGACCCGGGAGGAGCTGGGGTCCCAGCGTTCGCTGTGCCTTCTGCCCTTTTCGGACAGTTTTGCCCTGCTTGGCAGCGTCATCACAGCGCCTCTCATGGGCTTTGTACCGCTGTTTGCCCAGGGGCGCACCGCCGAAGCGCTGTTTGCCCAGGGGCGGCGCCTGAAAGCCGAACAGATCTGTGCCTCCCCGGCGCAGCTGAATGCCTTTTTGTGCCCCGCAGCCGCCCGGCAGGCGCTGCTGCCCGCTCCCCGCAGACGGCCGTTGGAAAGCGCCGCCCGCTTTTCGCTCTTTCTGCAGCGGCTGCTGCCCGAAGCCGGCATGAGCATTGCCCGGCACACGCTCAACGAATGGCCGGCACGCCGCCTGCTGGGCACCGCCTGCCGACAGGTGACGCTGTGCGGCGGCTCCCCCGCGCCCGACGCCCTGCGCTATGCCGTGTCGCTCGGCTATGGCATTGCCTACGCCTGCGGCTGCACCGAAAGCGGCGTCACGCTGTATGACGGCTCCATGGAGCCCGACGCGCGCCTGGCCCCCTGCAGCGGCCGCCCCCTCGGCGAAGCTGTCTGCCGCGTCAGCGAGGAGGGCGAGCTCATCATTACCGGCCCCGTCCTGTGCACCGGCACCCTGGCGGACGGCCTTTTGACCCCCCTGCCCATGGGCGGCGGCAAGCCCTTTTCCACCGGCAAAAAAGCGCACTTTGACGCCCGCGGACGCCTGCACATCACCGGCGGCATTCCCCGCGGAACACGCGTCTGAATATACCATCCATTTTCCCATTCTTTGAAGGAGGAGACCCATGACCATCGAATCCATTGAAAAAGAGGTACTCGGCTTCTTTGCCGAAGCCCTCTCCATCTCAGAGCCCATCTCTCCCACCGCGCATTTCATCAACGATCTGGGCGGCGACAGCCTGCAGATGCTCACCATCATGATGCGCATCGAGGAAGCCTACGGCGTGCTGCTCAGCGAGGATGACACCACCGCCATGACCTGCGCCCGCGATGTGGCGCGCATGGTGGCCGCCCGTATGGGCAGCGAAGTGGCCGATGCCGCCGCGCCCGCCGCTGCCGCTGCCGCGCCCGTCAAGCCCATCACGCGCTTTGAGGACACCCCCGAGCATCACTACCTCGAGGAGCGCAAAAAGGGCCTGCACGGCGAAAACCCCTATTTTGTCTGCCATGAATCCCCGCTGAAGGACACCTCCCTGATGAACGGTCAGGAGGTGCTCAACTTCGGCTCCTACAACTACGCCGGCATGTCCGGCCGTCCCGAGACCATTGAAGCGGCCATCGAGGCGACCCGCAAGTACGGCACCTCCGCCAGCGGCAGCCGTCTGCTGGGCGGTGAAAAGAAGCTGCACCAGGAATTGGAAAAGGCCATTGCCGAATGGAAGCACACCGAGGACGCCGTGGTGCTGGTCTCCGGCCATGCCACCAACGTGACCATCGTGGGCAACTTCTGCGGCAAGGGCGACCTGATCGTGTACGACGCGCTGGCGCACAACTCCATCCACGAGGGCTGCCGCATGAGCGACGCCGTGTGCAAGGCCTTCCCGCATAACGATGTGAACGCGCTGGAGGCCATCCTCAAGCAGCAGCGCAACAACTTTGCCAAGGTGCTCATCGTCATTGAGGGCGCTTACAGCATGGACGGCGACATCGCCCCCGTGCCCGAGATCGTGGCCATCAAAAAGCGCTACGGCTGCTTCCTGATGGTGGATGAGGCGCATTCCGCCTGCGTGCTGGGCCCCACCGGCGGCGGCGTGGACGAGTACTTCGGCCTGCAGCCCGATGACATCGACATCAAGATGGGCACCCTTTCGAAGGGTCTGGGCACCTGCGGCGGTTATCTGGCCGGCCGCCACTGCATGATCGACTATTTCCGTTATCAGCTGCCCGGCTTTGTCTTCTCCGTGGGCATGGCGCCGCCTCTGGCCGGTGCGTGCCTGGCGGCGGTGAAGCTGCTGCAGAACAACCCCTCCATCATGGAAGATCTGCACCGCAACATTGAACTGTTTGTGTCCGAGGCGCACAAGCGCGGTCTGGATACCTGCCTGGCCGCCCACACCGCCATCATTCCCGTTCTGATCGGCAATGATGAGGACGCCTTTGAGCTGTCCGTCGCGCTGGGCAAGAAGGGCGTGTTTGTGCCCCCGGCCGTGTATCCCGCCGTGCCCCGCAATTCCGCGCGTCTGCGCTTCTGCGTGGTCAGCGATCACAAGCCCGAGCAGATCATTTACGCTCTGGACACGCTGATGGAGACCGCCGACGAGCTGGGCATCAACGTCCGCCTGCGCAAGTAAGAGGACGGGACGGGGACGGGGGAGTCGTTGGGAACCACCCTTTTTGAAGCCAAAAAGGGCGGTTCCCAAGCCCTCCGCGAAAAAGCAGCCTTGGTATCTGAGCATTGCACCTTTGCCTTCATGGAAGGGATATGCATCTTACCACGGACTGCTTTTTTTGAACATGACCCCGCATGGCTCTGTATGGCCCTATACAAAACACCCTTGCTCTGATGGCAAACAAGCAACATCATTGCAAGGGTGTTTTGATGTATGATAAAAATCGCCTTTTCTCCAAGAGGGGTTTAAGGGGAGAGGGATGCTTTTCGGCTTCGAAAAGCGTGCCTCTCCCCTTATCTATGCGATATGTTCCTGCCCTTTCTCGGAAGGGGTCAAAGGGGAAACCATGCTTTCCGGCTTCGGAAAGCGTGGTTTCCCCTTAAAAAACCGTCACTTTTTCTCGTCCCCGCGCAGCACGTCCAGCCGCCCGTGCTTCTTGAGCCCGCGCACCGTCAGACGGCGCACCGCGCTGTAGAACACGGCAAACACCGGCGCGCCGATGAGCGCCCCCGTGAACCCGAACAGCCCCGCAAACAGCGTAATGGAAAACAGCACCCACAGGGCGGAAAGCCCCGTGCTGCCCGCGGCGATCCTCGGCCCGATGACATTGCCGTCCAGCCAGCTGAGCAAAAGGATAAAGAGGATAAAGATCAGGCAGTTGAACGGGCTTTCCATCAGAATGATACACGCCGAGGGGATGGCGCCGATGAACGGCCCGATCACGGGAATGATGTTGGCAATGCCCACAAACGCGCTGATGAGCAGCCCGTTGCCAAACCCGTTGATCAGGTTCATGACCACCGTAAAGATATAGCACAGCAGCCCGAGCACAAAGCCCTCCAGCACGCGCCCGCCAAAGAAGCCGCTGAACACGTTGTCCACCGATCTGATCTCCGCCATCGCCTGATCGGCATGCTCATTGTTCAGCAGGGCATACACAATGGCCTTGCCGTGGCGGGCCAGCTTTTTGCGGCTGAAGAGCATGTACACGCACACCATCAGCCCCAGCACCACATTAAATACGATGCCGGTCACCGAGGAAAACACCGTTGCCACGCTGCCGGCCAGCCCGCTGAGCGTGGGCAGCAGATCGCTTTTCAGCCAGTCGCGGATGCTCTGCTGCGCCGAGGCAAAGGCGCTGACGGCAATGCGCTGCAGCTCGGGCTTGCCCTCAAACAGGTTGCGGATCCATTTGGTCACCGTCGCGGTGGTGGCAGGCGACTGTGCCTGCTCCACCAGCAGGTTAATGCTGCGGATCAGCTGGGGGATGACCATAAAGAACATACCCACCATCAGCGCAAAAAGCAGCAGCGTCATGCCGCCGTCCACCATGCCGTTAAACACACGGCGGCGCCCCGCGTGACGGATGCGGCTGCCAACGGTGCGCTCGATATAATTGCACGGAATGCGCAGCAGATAGGCAAACACCGCGCCGTACACAAAGGGGCTCAAGATCGCCATGACGCGGCTCAGCTCGCCCAGCATGGCGGGCACATTGCTGATCAGCACATACAGCATCACCGCCATGCCCAGCGATAAAAAGCCGGAAAAGCCGCGGATAAAGGCGTTTTTTACGTCCTCGCGGGTCATCATGTCTCCGCCTCCTTATTCGATCGGCGTCTTGGTCAGCACATGGGTGACCGGATCCTTGCTGTACTGCATCATCCAGTCGATCAGCTGATCGATGTAGTATTCGGCATAGGTGCAGGGGCGGTAATGGTCGCCGCCCTTGAAGGTGCGCAGCTTGGCATCGCCGCCCAAAGCCTTGATGGCGTTGATCAGGTTTTCATCATCATAATAGCTGACTCGCTCATCCGCCGTACCGTGGAACGCCCACACCGCCACGTTGACCAGGTTGGGCGCCAGCGATGTGCTGCCGCGCCCCGCGATGGGGCAGATGGCGGCAAAATAATCGGGGTATGCCGCCGCGATGGCATACGCGCCGATGCCGCCGGCCGACGGCCCCAGAATGTACACACGGCTGCGGTCAATGGGGTAGTTCTGCAGCACGTATTCCAGCGTGCAGATGGTCTCCTCAATGATGGTCAGCCACGTACCGTTGTCGTTTTTGGGGGCCAGCACGGCAAAGGGGTATTCCTTGTGCTCAAAGCGGATCTCGTGCGGAAAAAAGTCCAGCGTGGGCACATGGTCGCCGCCGTGCAGAAACAGCATCAGCGGCACCTGCTCGCCCTCTTCCACCTTGGGCATGTACCAGAAATGCTCGCCGCCCATCATGATCCAGCGGGAGGAAATCGTGTCGGTCATCTGAAACTCCGTGTCGGCGCCCGCCGTCAGGGGCAGTGCCGCCAGGAGCAAAAACAGCAGAAGTAAAAGCGTTTTCTTCATCATACGGGTCTTCTCCTTCCCTGCCATAGTACGCCCTGCGTGGGATTCTGTCAAGCACGACGGGGAGGACGGGGAGACGACTTTGGGAAAAAGCAGATTTATAATATGTATCACTGCACCCTTGCTTTGATGAAGCATACCGTCATCGGAGCAAAGGTGTTATGAAATTGAAAAAAGTTGCCCTTTCTCGGAGGGGTGCAGGGGAACCATGCTTTCCGGCTTCGGAAAGCGTGGTTCCCCTGCAAAAGTCCCCTCACCTAAACTCGCTCTTGCGTCCCGGGGGGAAAATGGATTATACTATTCCCAGAAGGCCGCGGGGGAGCCGTGGAGGAACTGCGGCGGAAAATAACACAAATGTGGAGAATGATAACGAATATTTATCATTATTTTGCGCATTTGTGGAGAGTTTCATTCAACAATGTTTCGCGATTTTACATTCGGTGGTAATTCATTTCAAATTTATGAATTTTGAGGTATAAACCCATGAATATTTCCGGCCGCAAAGGCGGCGTCCTGCTGCACATCACCTCCCTGCCCGGCGGCGAGCCGTGCGGTACGCTGGGCAAGGGCGCCTATCGATTTGTGGATTTTCTGGCTTCCGCCGGCATGAAGCTGTGGCAGGTACTGCCCACAGGCCCTGTCGGTTACGGCGAATCCCCCTACCAGAGCGCGGGCAGCTGCGCCGGCAGCCCCCTGATGATCGATCTGAAAAAAGTGCATGAGGCAGGCATGCTGCCCGAATACGTGCCTTCCGAGCCATTGGAGACCGCCGCCTGTGATTTTGACGCCGCCCGAGCCGATAAGGACAAGTGGCTGCGCCTTGCCTTCGCGCACGAAAAAGCCCGGCTGGAAAGCGAAAACGCCTATGCCGCGTGGTGCGCCCGCTGGCCGTGGCTGAAGGACTTTGCCGTCTTTTATGCCATCAAGGAGGAGCATCACCTGCAAAGCTGGCTGGAATGGCCCGAAAGCGAACTGCGCCTGCGCACGCCCGAGGCCATGCAGGCGGCGGAAGAGCGCCTGAAGGACGAGATCCGCTACATCATGTTCCAGCAGTACCTGTTCCGCACCCAGTGGCAGGCACTGCACGAATACGCCAACGCGCACGGCATCCTGCTGCTGGGCGACATGCCCATCTACGTGGCAGCCGATTCCGCCGACGTGTGGGCCAATGCCGAATACTTCCAGCTGGACAAGGACCGCTACCCCGAGCGTGTGGCGGGCGTGCCGCCGGATTATTTCAGCGAGGATGGTCAGCTGTGGGGCAACCCGCTCTACCGCTGGAGCAAACTGAAGGAAGACCACTACAGCTTCTGGATCAACCGCCTTGCCAGCATGGGTGAACTGTACGATGCCGTCCGCATCGATCACTTCATCGGCTTTGCCAACTATTATTCCATTCCCTACGGCGCGCCCAACGCCCGCGGCGGCCGCTGGGTCATTGGCCCCGGCAGCGACTTTTTTGCCGAGGTCAAAAAGCAATTGCCCACCCTCAGCATCGTGGCGGAAAACCTCGGTGCCGTCAATGACCGCGTGGTGCGCCTGCTGGATTACTGTGGCTACCCGGGCATGTGCGTCATGCAGTTTGGCTTTGACGGCGGCCTGTCGAACCCGCATAACGTGGCCTCGGTGGTCAAAAATCGCGTCATCTACACCGGCACGCACGATAACGACACCACCCTCGGCTGGTGGCAGACGCGCAGCAAGGCGGAAAAAGCCGCCATCCGCCTGCAGCTGGAAAATGAGGACCTGGACGATGCCACCATCGTGCCCGCCGTGGCACAGGCCGCCTTTGACACCGTGGCGGAAACCGCCGTGCTGCCGCTGCAGGATGCTTTGACGCTGGACAGCACCTCCCGCATGAACACCCCGGGCACGCTCGGCGCCCCCAACTGGCAGTACCGCTGCCGCTTCAGCGATCTGACCCCCGCGCTGGCGCAGCAGCTGCGCGCCCTCAACGAGCGCACCGACCGCCTGTAAAGGCAAGGAGAAAACGCCCCATGACGGATGAAAAAACGGCCCTGCGGGCCATATTGAAGGTCGACCCTTATCTGAGCTGCTTCAAAAACGATCTTTTGCTGCGCCTGCGCCGCCGCAGTGCGGTGGAACAGCGCCTGCTGAACGGCATCACGCTCAGCGAGTTTGCCAACGGCCACCACTACTTCGGTTTTCAAAAGGACGCCGACGGCTGGGTCTTCCGCGAGTGGCTGCCCGGTGCCGACGCGGTGTGGCTCATCGGCGATTTCAACGGCTGGAACGGTGAAAGCCATCCGCTCACGCGCCTTGCGTACGGCGGTGTGTGGGAAAGGCATTTTTCGCCCGATGAGCTGCAGCACGGTCAGCATGTCAAGCTGCTGGTGCAAAAAAACGGCGAACGGTTTGAGCGCATTCCCGCCTACATCCGCCGCTGTGAGTTTGATGAAAACCTCAAGCGCCTGTGCGGCATCATCTGGATGCCCGATCAGCCCTTTGAGTGGCACGATCAAAAGCACTACGGCGCGCCGCTGCGCACCCGCCCCCTCATTTACGAGGCGCACGTGGGCATGGCGCAGGAAGAACAGGGCATTGGCACCTATCGGCAGTTTGCCGATTTCAACCTGCCCTACATTGCCTCCCTGGGCTACAACACGGTGCAGCTGATGGCCATTGCATAGCACCCGTATTACGCCTCCTTCGGCTATCAGGTGTCGAGTTTTTTTGCCCCCACGCACCGCTTCGGCACGCCTGAAGACCTGAAATACCTGATCGACAAGGCGCACTCGCTGGGCATCCGCGTGCTGCTCGATGTGGTGCACGCCCACAGCTGCCAGAACCTGGGCGAAAGCCTGTGGCTGCAGGACGGCACACCCGATCAGTACTTCTGCCCGGGCGACCGCGGCAGCCACCCCGCGTGGGGCACCAAGGTGTTTGATTACGGCCGGGACGAGGTGCTGCACTTCCTGTTGTCCAACCTCAAGTACTGGCAGGAGGAGTTCCACTTTGACGGCTTCCGCTTTGACGGCGTCACCTCCATGGTGTACGAAAACCACGGTCTGGGCGAAAACTTTGTCAGCTATGACCATTATTTCTCGTACAACACCAATGTGGACGCGCTGACCTATCTGGCGCTGGCCAACGATCTGGTGCACGAGGTCAACCCCGCCGCCATCACCGTGGCGGAGGAGATGAGCGGCATGCCCGGCATGTGCCTGCCCACCAAAAAGGCGGGCATGGGCTTTGATTACCGCCTGGCCATGGGCGTGCCCGATGTGTGGATCCGCCTGCTCAAGGAGCATGGCTGCGACGCGTGGGATATGGGCAAGCTCTGGTATGAGCTCACCTGCCGCCGCCCGCAGGAAAAAAACATCGGCTACTGCGAAAGCCACGATCAGGCGCTGGTGGGCGATATGACGCTCATCTTCCGTCTGGCGCGCGCCGAAATGTACACCGGCATGATGAAGGACGACCACCCCATGACGGTGGACATTGCCATGGATATGCACAAGCTCATCCGTTTTGTCACGCTGTCGCTGGCGGCGGACGGCTATCTGTGCTTTATGGGCAACGAGTTCGGTCACCCCGAATGGATCGATTTCCCGCGTGAGGGCAACGGCTGGAGCTATCTGTACGCCCGCCGTCAGTGGTCGCTGATGCAGAACCCCGACCTCAAGTACCGCGACCTGCTGGCTTTTGACAAGGCCATGATCAGCTTTACCCGCCGCGGGCGTGTGCTTGGCAAGCCAACGCGCTGCCTCGCCGTCGATAACGACCGCAAGCTGTTTGCCT
This sequence comes from Clostridia bacterium, assembly GCA_045599485.1. GTDB lineage: Bacteria > Bacillota > Clostridia > Christensenellales > Aristaeellaceae > SFMI01. The sequence goes on from JAZRWA010000116.1 coordinate 29,372, forward strand.
TTGAACGCGCCGGATACATTTATGTGTTCAATTTCCACGTGATGCGGGCGGAACAGCATTTCCGCTTCAGCGGCGTGGCGGACGGCAGCTATTACACCGTGTTCTCCAGCGATCAAAAGGAGTTCAGCGGGCAGGACCGCATCCCCTTTACCGCGGAGCACCCCGTCATTGGCGGGCAGATGGAGGTCTACATTCCTCCCCGCTGCGCGATGGTGCTGGCGAAGAAGTGAGTACGGAGACGACTTTGGGAACCACCCTTTTTGAAGCCAAAAAGGGCGGTTCCCAAACCCTCCGCGAAAAAGCAGTTTAACTATATATAATCACACCCTTGCTTCGATGGATGAAGACTTCCATCAGGGCAAGGGTGTGATGCTGTTAGAAAAATACTGCCTTTTCACAGGTGGGGTTTGGGGAGGGGATGCTTTTCGGCACGAAAAGCGTGCCCTCCCCAACATTTTCCCCATAAAAAAAGCGCCGCATTGCTGCGGCACTTTTTCTGTGTCATGAGATTAATAGCGGCGCTTACGAGCGGCTTCCGCCTTCTTCTTGCGCTTTACGCTGGGCTTCTCATAATGTTCACGCTTACGCACCTCGGCCATCACGCCGGCACGGGCGCACTGACGCTTGAAACGCTTGAGCGCGCTTTCAAGAGATTCGTTTTCCTTCACGCGTACTTCAGACACTTGTTTTCCCTCCCTTCGCCGATCTCGCCTGGGCGTTCGCCGTACTTACATAACGGCGGATTGGCGACTGTATCAATATTATACCGCTTTACGCTATAAGAGTCAACCATATTTTTGGGGGATTGTTGAGGCGGCCGCGCTTTCAGAGCCGGAAAGCATGGACGCCCCAAGCCCCACCCGAGAAAGGGCAGTCGTCGTTCCCATCACCGCATCCTTACCCCGATGAAAGAACCTTACATCAAGGCAGTGGTGTATTGAGGCACAAATAGATACCGCTTTTTCCCGGAAGGCTTGGAAACCATACCTTTGGGCATCAAAAAGCGTGGTTTCCAAAAAGCCTCTCGTCCTCGTCGTCCTCGTCTTCGTTACGCCATGTTGACGCTCAGTTTGCCGCCGCCCAGCACATGGATGTGCAGGTGCAGCACGCTCTGGTCGGCGTCGGGGCCGCAGTTGCTGGCAATGCGGTAGCCGCTCTTGTCAATGCCCATGATCTCGGCCACCTTGCGGCAGGCAGCCAACAGCTTCAGCTGCTCCTCAGGGGTGAGTCCGTCCAGCTCGTTGAGGTTTTCCACATGCTTCTTGGGAATGACCACCACGTGCACGGGCGCCAGCGGGTTGATGTCCTTGAACGCCAGCACGGTATCATCCTCATACACCTTGGTGCAGGGGATCTCGCCCTTCACGATCTTGCAGAAAATGCAGTTCTCCATATCGTTTTTCCATCCTTTCGGAATGATTTATTCGCACAGCTTCGCCGTCAGGTCCTCGCCCTCGGTGCCGTCGATGAGCACCTAAATCGCCTGCCCGCGCAGGTCGCCGGGGGCGGTGCAGCGCATGTACTCCATGGTGTAGCCCGCGCTGCGTCCGTTTTCAAAGGTCTCAAACAATACGTGCCGTTTTTGTCCCACCTGCGCATCGCGATAGCGGTCCGCCATGCGTGCGCCCAGCGCGATCAGCTCCCGCGCCCGCTGCTCACGGACAGCCTTGGGCACGCTGCCCGCCATCGTTGCCGCGGGCGTGCCCTGACGCTCGCTGTAGGGAAACACGTGCATGCGGGAAAACGTCATCTCCTCGCAAAAAGCCAGGGTCGCGGCGTGCTCCTCGGCTGTCTCGCCGGGAAAACCGCACAGCACATCGGTGGTCAGTGCCGCGTTGGGAAATACCTTTCGCAGCGCCGCGGCGCTTTTGCGGAAGGCCTCGGTGTCATACCGCCGGCGCATGCGGCTCAGAACGCTGTCGCAGCCGCTCTGCAGTGCCAGATGGAACTGCGGGCACACCTTGGGCAATTGTCCGAGCGCTTCGGCAAAGGCTTCATCCGCAATGACGGGCTCCAGCGAGCCCAGACGGATGCGCTCCACGCCCTCCACCGCGTGCACGGCACGGAGAACGTCCAGCAGCGTGGTGCCGTCCTTCAGGTCACGGCCATAGCTGGTCAGATGAATGCCCGTCAGCACGATCTCCCGATAGCCCGCCTGCGCCAGCCGCTCTGTTTCGCGAGTGATCTCGCACACCGCGCGGGAGCGGATACCGCCGCGCACATAGGGAATGATGCAATAGGCGCAAAAACGGTCGCAGCCCTCTTGGATCTTGAGGGTGGCGCGTGTGCGCCCCTCCTGACGGCTGATGTACAAGGGCTCATAGTCCGCGCGCCGCACATCCTCCACCGCGCAGAGGGATCGGTTCTCCCGAATCGCCTGCTCCAGCAGTTCCACCACCTGCGCGCGCCGCGAGGTGCCGATGATGAGGCGGATATCTGCCTCCCCAAGCAGCTTTTCGCCGTCCCGCTGCGCAAGGCAGCCGCACAGCACGATCTCGGCTTCGGGGTGCAGCCGCTTGGCGCGCCGTGCCGCCTGCAGGCTTTTTTTATCGCCCGTGCCCGTGACGGTGCAGGTGTTGATGACGTACACATCCGCGGCCTCGTCAAACGATACCGCACGGTAGCCGGCCGCCTCAAACAGCTCCAGCATGGCCTGACTGTCGTACTGGTTCACCTTGCAGCCCAAAGTATGAAAGGCAACGGTTTTCAAGGGTCTTTCTCCTGTCATTCAAGATTGCCGCTGAAGGCCATGGCCGCCACAATGGCCGCCAGACCCGCCGTTTCGGTGCGGAAGATGCGCGGACCCAGCGTGACCGCTTTGGCGCCGACGGCCCGCATGGCCGCCACCTCGTTTTCCGCCATGCCGCCCTCGGGACCGATGACGATGGCCAGGTCGGTCACATCCGCGGTGATGTACTGCCGCATCGTGCCGGCATGCTCATCCTCCCACGGCACCAGCACCAGCTGATGCTTTTCCAGGCGTTTGAGCAGCTCCTTTTCACCGATCGCGTTTTCCACTGTCGGCACCACGGGGCGAAAGGCCTGCTTGGCCGCCTCACGGGCGATCTTCTGCCAGCGGACGATCTTTTTGCTGTCGTTCGCGTCCACTTTGGCCACGCTGCGGGGCATGTTGACGGGCACCAGCGCGCTGACGCCCGCCTCGGTGCACTTCTGCATTACATAGTCCATGCGGTCACCCTTGGCGGCGCCCTGATAGAGCGTCACGCGCAGGGTGGGCTCAGGGCTTTTGACCTCCGCCAAAACACGCACGGTCACGCCGCCTGTCAGGTCGGCGATTTCGGCGTCATAGGCGCCCCCGCCCGCAAACAGCTGCAGCCGGTCGCCCGGCTGCATGCGAAGCACACGCAGCGCGTGCGCGGCGTCCTCGGTCTCCAAACGCGCCATGCCGTTTACAATGCCGTTTTCATCGGCAAAAAAGCGATGCATTTATTCCGCCCGGGCAGCCAGCGCCACCCAGTCTCCCTTCTGCAGACGGTCAAAGATAGCATAGCCGTTTTGGCCCAGCACCTCACGGACTTCCTGCTCACGCTCGGCCAGAATGCCGCTGCACACAAACAGTGCATTCGGCTTGAGGTGTGCCTTGAGGGGGCCCGCCAGCAGGAAGATGACATCCGCCAGAATGTTGGCCACGGCAAAGTCGCACTTCACATCGTCCAGACCCGCCACCAGATCGCCCTCACGGATCTCGATCTTGTCGGACAGGCCGTTCTTTTCCACATTTTCAATGGCCACGCGCACAGCCATTTCGTCAATATCCACGCCCAGAATGTTGTCGGCACCCAGGCGCGCCGCGGCGATGGCCAGAATGCCGCTGCCCGTGCCCACATCCAGCACCGAGCCGCCGGCATAGTGCTTTTCGATCATTTCCACGCACATGGCGGTGGTCTCATGCGTGCCGGTGCCAAAGGCCATGCCGGGGTCCAGCTCAATGATGAGGTCACCCGGCTGCTCCTCCCAGCTTTCCCAGCTGGGCTTGATGACCAGGTGCCTGCCGGCGCGGAAGGGCTTGTAATACTGTTTCCAGTTTTCGGCCCAGTCCTGTTCCTTGACGCCCTCGCTGGACACCTTGAGGGAGCCCAGATCCATGCCCGTGATCCCGGGCAGGTCCTTCAGGCACTTATCCAGGCCGCGCAGGTCCTCCACCGAGGCAAACCACGCCTTCACCTGCACATCCTCGGGCATTTCATCCAGCATTTTGCGGTCGATCAGCTCCCAGTAGCCGTTGGGCTTATCGGGGTCGGGCACATCGGCGCGGTCGATGATCTGGGTGCCCACGGCGCCCTGACGCATCAACGCCTCGCTGACGATGTCGGCGCCCTCGGTGACGGTGGAGACGGTGACTTCTATCCAGTCCATGATAACTCCTTAATTGTTGAACAGGCTCTTGACCTTGTCGGCAAACGTGCGGCGTTCCTTGTATTCCTTGCCCGTGGTGGCGGCATCCAGCTGACGCAGCAGCTCCTTTTGCGTCTCGTTCATGTGGGTGGGCACTTCCACGCGCACCTCAAAGATGAGGTCGCCCACATAGGTGCTGTTGGGGCGGGGCATGCCCTTGCCGCGCAGGCGGAACTCGGTCCCCGTCTGCGTGCCCTCGGGAATATTGAAGGGCACAGTGCCGTCCAGCGTGGGCACTTCGATCTCGCCGCCCAGCGCCGCGGTGGTAAAGCTGATGGGCACTTCCAGATACAGGTTGCTGCCGTCGCGCTTGAACAGCTTGTGCGGGCGCACGCTCACCACGATGTACAGCGAGCCGTTGGGGCCGCCGTTGACGCCGGGTTCGCCCTGACCGTTCATCACGATGGTCTGACCATCGTCAATACCGGCCGGCACACGCACGCTGGCGGTGCGCTTCTTTTTGACGCGTCCGCTGCCGCTGCACTGGGGGCACTTTTCCTTGATCACCTTGCCGGTGCCGCCGCAGGCGGAGCAGGTACGGATGGTGGCCATGAAGCCCGACTGCACGCGCACCTGGCCCTGGCCCTTACAGGTGGGGCAGGTGGCGGCGGAGGTGCCGGGCTTGGCGCCGCTGCCGCCGCAGTGCTCGCACTTTTCGGAGCGGTAGAAGTCAAACTTCTTTTCGCACCCCTTGGCGGCCTCCTCAAAGCTGATGCGCAGGTCATAGCGCAGGTCGTTGCCGGCCTGCGGCGCGTTGGCCCGGCGGGCCGAGCCGCCCATACCGCCGCCAAACAGCTGATCGAAAATGTCGCCGAAGCCGCCCATGCCGCCAAAGTCAAAGCCGCCCGCGCCGTAGCCCGCGCCGCCGCCGTTCATGGGGTCGTTAAAGCCGAACTGATCGTAACGGGCGCGCTTATCGGGGTCGCTCAGCACCTCGTTCGCCTCGTTCAGCTCACGGAAACGCTGCTCCGCCTCTTTGTCATCGGGGTGCAGGTCGGGGTGGCACTCCTTGGCCATTTTGCGGTATGCTTTTTTGATATCATCCGGAGAGGCGTTCTTGGCAACGCCAAGCACCTCATAATAATCGCGTTTTGCAGCCATTTTTCCTCTGCCTTTTTAATCAGCAACGCGCAATGCGGCGTTTTTTGCCGCATTGCGCCCGCTGTCATCAAATTTTTATTGAAAAACGTGTTTGATTACTGCACGTCGCCGTCGGCGTTGAAGGAGCCGTCATCGTTCTGCGCGCCGGCACCGGGCTGGGCACCCATATCGGGGGCGCCGCCCTGCTGCTGATACAGCTTGCCGAAGATGGCATACACCTTCTGGGTCATGGCTTCCATGGCGGACTTGATCTCGTCGACGTTGTTGCGCTCACGCACAGCCTTGAAGTCGGCAATTTCCTTTTCCACGGTGGCCTTGTCCTCGGCGGACAGCTTGTCGCCGTTCTCACGCAGCTGCTTTTCCAGCTCGTAGGTCATGGCGTCGGCATGGTTGAGGGTCTCAACCTCTTCCTTGTGCTTCTTGTCCTGCTCGGCGTACTGCTCGGCTTCCTTGACGCGCTGCTTGATCTCGTCCTCGCTCATGTTGGTGGAGGAGGTGATGGTGATGTTCTGCTCGTTGCCCGTGCCCTTGTCCTTGGCGGAAACAGACACGATGCCGTTCTTGTCGATGCGGAAGGTCACCTCGATCTGGGGCACGCCGCGGGGAGCGGCGGGGATGCCGGTCAGCTGGAAGCGGCCCAGGGTCTTGTTGTCATAGGCCATGGGGCGCTCGCCCTGCAGCACGTGGATCTCCACGGTGGTCTGGCCGTCAGCGGCGGGGGAGAACACCTGGCTCTTTTCGGTGGGGATGGTGGTGTTGCGGTCGATCAGACGGGTGAAGATGTGGCCTTCGGTCTCCAGACCCAGGGACAGGGGAGTGACGTCCAGCAGCAGCACATCCTTGACCTCGCCGGCCAGCACGCCCGCCTGAATGGCGGCACCCACGGCCACGCACTCATCGGGGTTGATGCCCTTGAAGGGCTCCTTGCCGGTCACCTTCTTGACGGCCTCCTGCACGGCGGGGATACGGGTGGAGCCGCCCACCAGAATGACCTTGTCCACCTGAGCGGCGGTCAGGCCGGCATCACGCAGCGCGTTCTGCATGGGGGTGATGGTCTTTTCGACCAGGTCGGCGGTCAGCTCGTTGAACTTGGCGCGGGTCAGGGTCATGTCCAGATGCTTGGGGCCGGTGGCGTCGGCGGTGATGAAGGGCAGGTTGATGTTGGCACTCATCACACCGGACAGTTCGATCTTGGCCTTTTCGGCGGCTTCCTTCAGGCGCTGGAAGGCCATGCGGTCCTTCTTCAGGTCAATGCCGTTTTCCTTCTGGAAGGAGGCGGCAATGTAATCGATGATGCGGTTGTCAAAGTCGTCGCCGCCCAGATGGGTATCACCGTTGGTGGCCAGCACTTCGAACACGCCGTCGCCGATCTCCAGCAGGGACACGTCGAAGGTGCCGCCGCCCAGGTCGTACACCAGGATCTTGTGGGCCTCTTCCTTGTCCAGACCATAGGCCAGGGACGCGCCGGTGGGCTCGTTGATGATGCGCAGCACTTCAAGACCGGCGATGCGGCCGGCATCCTTGGTGGCCTGGCGCTGGCTGTCGGAGAAGTAGGCGGGAACGGTAATGACGGCCTGCGTGACGGTCTCACCCAGATAGCCCTCGGCGTCGGCCTTGAGCTTCTGCAGGATCATGGCGCTGATCTCCTGCGGGTTGTACTGCTTGCTGTCCACGGTGACGTGGTAGTTGTTGCCCATCTCACGCTTGATGGAGGAGATGGTGCGGTCGGGGTTGGTGATGGCCTGACGCTTGGCGATCTGGCCCACCAGACGCTCGCCGTCCTTGGTGAAGGCCACGACAGAGGGAGTGGTGCGGGCGCCTTCGCTGTTGGCGATAACGACGGGTTCGCCGCCTTCCATGACGGCCACGCAGCTGTTGGTAGTACCCAGGTCAATACCGATAATCTTGCTCATTGTTTTGTTCCTCCGTAATCTATGTTGATTTGGTCAGTAGTCTTATTCAAATGTGCTGTTTAACCGGCGACGACCTTTACCATCGCGTGGCGCAGCACTGCATCGCCCATGCGATAGCCCTTCTGGAACACCGCGCACACCGTGCCCGGCTCGCCTTCGGATTCATCGCCCTGCATGACGGCGTTTTCCAGATTGGGATCAAACTTTTCGCCCAGCCGGGAAACCGCCTCCACGCCGCGCTTTTCCAGCGCGTCATTCAGCTGCCGGTACACCATTGCGACGCCCTCGTGCAGCTTTTCATCGCTGCTTTCGACGTCCAGCGCCCTTTCCAGGTTGTCCATCACCGGCAGGATGGTCTTGATGAACTCACGGGCGCCATCCTCAAAGCTGTCAGCGCGCACATCCTTGTTGCGGCGGCGGAAGTTGTCAAAGTCCGCCTGCACGCGCTGCGCCATATTGAGATACTCATCGCTGAGTTTTTTGGCTTCTTCCAGTTCTTTTTCCAGGTCCCTTTCCGGCGCCTTGTTTTCTTCGCCGGTCACCTCGGCTTCCGCCGCGCCATCGTCCATGACGGGGGTCTCGATCTCTTCAGGCTGCTGATTCACTGTCTTATGCTTATCCTTTTTCTTATTTTTGCTCACAGGGCTTCCTCCTCCACTTTCAGCAGGCGGGTCAGCTCCTCCGCGGCGGTCTCCAGCACGGCAATGGTGTAATCATACGCCATGCGCGTGGGACCGATGACGGCAATACTGCCCGCGTGCCCCTGCCCGACAAGGTAGGGCGCGGTGATCATCGTACAGCCCTTCAGGGCGTTCATGCCGATCTCTCCGCCGATGCGGATGGTCATGCCCTCGCCCCTGGGGCGCATCAGCTCGGCGATCTCCTCGCTCTGCACCGCGTCCATAAAGGCCCGGGCTTTGGTCACATCCTCGTACTATGGATAGTAGAGCATGTTGGCCGCGCCGCCCACCGTGACCCGGTCGGTCTCGGTCTGCTTTTCCATCTGCGCCGCCAGGTCCGCGATGCCGGAAAGCACCCGGGCATCTGTGCTGCCCTGCGCCGCCACGCGGTAAAGCGTTTCGCGCATCTGCCGCAGGGTCATGCCCCTGAAGCGCTCGGTCAGCATGCGGCTGATGGCGTACAGGGCATCGGCGTCCAGATTTTCGCTGATGCGGATGGTGGAATCGCGGATCACGCCGGAGCTGGTCACCACGATCAGCAGGGCAGAGCCCCGTCCGATCTGCACCAGCTGCAGGCCGCTGACCCGCAGGTTGCTTTGCCGCGGCGTCATGACCAGCGCGGTATAGTGGGTCAGGTCACTGAGCGTTTCGGCGCACACGGTGGTCACATCCTCCATGCTGTGCACACGGGAGGTGAAGTAGGCGCGTACGCTGTCCATTTCGCTTTCGCGGCGGCGGGCGTTGAGCCCGTCCACATACAGGCGGTAGGCTTTGTCGCTGGGCACGCGTCCGGCCGATACATGCGGCTGGATCAGGTAGCCCATCTCCTCCAGGTCGGCCATCTCGTTGCGGATGGTGGCGCTGGAAACGCCCAGCCCGCTGTTTTTGCTGATGGTGCGGCTGCCGACCGGCGTGTTGGTGCGGATGAAGTCCTCCACGATGGCCTGCAGTACCCGCAGCTTGCGTTCGTTTACGTCCATCGCTTCCTCCTTTCATCTTGTTAGCACTCATCGCCTTCGAGTGCTAACAACTGTATTCTATATCACTTCCCCGATAATGTCAATAGTTTTAAAAAAAGTTTTGCCTCTTTTTTCGCCCCGTCCCTTTTTATCCGCAAAAGCATAAAAAATGCTACAGAAGGCATCTTTTTGTTTGCAAACATTCCGCGCATGTGTTACAATATTGTTAATTGTATTTCTTTTTTCTACTTTTAAAAGAAGGAAGCGGATCTCCACCATGAAAAGAGCGCAAAAGTTCGCCGCCGTCCTGCTGACCCTGATGCTGCTGACGTGCACCGTGTCTGCCCTGGCGGACGCACCCGGCACCGCACAATACCTGCAGCTTTAGCTCTGCGATGACAACTGCCCCTTTGATACCTATTATATGAGCGAGATCGTGGAGGGCGAAAGCCGCGACTTTGTGGTCTACTGCTTCAACAGCGACAAGCACTGGCCCAGCGACAGCCAAAGCAGCGCCATGGACGAATTGTTTGTGCCCGACGAGATGATCCATCTCACCGAGGAAGTCAAGGACAAGCTGTACCGCATCATGTACGCCGGCTATCCCGAGGATAACCTGGGCCTCATCGAGGCAGCGGGCGAGACCTACCACGATTACGAGTGGATCAACGAGCACGCCGTCGCCCCGAGCGCGTATGTGCTGGAGCTTTTCCCCGGGCTGGTCGGGCTGGACCTGACGCTGAAGGAGACCGAGGACGGCGTGCGCAGCATCAACAGCATGGAATATGCCGCCCTGGCCGAGGTAGCCGAAACGCTGAGCAGCTGGTCCTTCAGCGACGACGATGCCGAGGTGGCCAGATACGAGGAGTTTTTGTCCCGGGAGCTGGAGTTTTTTGCCTTTACGGACGCCATTTACTGGACCGTCGGTCAGGGCATGCCCGAGCTGTTCAACATTGAATTGTGGTTTGACGGCTACTTCAACCACCACGGTCACTACGCCACGCAGGTGGCCATCTGGCGCATCCTGTACGAAAACGGCGTGCCCGGCAACAGCAAGGATCAGGGGCAGGACATGAACGGCGACACCTTGGTCAAGCAGCTGGTCGACTTTGCCAACGGCAAGGGCGCCTACGCCTCCGTCAAGGTGCCGCCCCGCACCACCACCTACACCCAGATGCAGTCCTACCGCGATAATATCTTTGAAAACGGCGCCGTGCTGCTGCGGGCCGACAACACCTCCGTGGGCAAAAACGGCATCATCAAGTTTACCAAGCAGGCCGACGGCTCCTATGTTTCCGAGCCGCTGCACTTTGACACCGCCACCGCCTACGAGATGCCCTATCACATCACCTTTACCGACGGCGGCGTCATGACCGAAGCGCTGGTGCAGCACGGTGACGGAGAGCCCTTCTCCATCGTGGCGGAAAGCGTCAGCGAGAACACCACCGGTACCATCTCCGTGGCGCTGGACGCGCACTGGCCCTCCGAGGTGTATCAGTACGTGCGTGAATCCGAAAAGAGCAAGCCCGTCGCCGAACGCGACACGCAGGAAATGTCCGGCTGCTTCTTCCACACCGTGCCCATGGAGCTGACGCTCAAGGCCAGCGTGGTCAAGGATGATCCGGTGCCCCCGCCGCCCGTACCGCCTACCGGGGACAATGCCCCCGTCGCCCTCCTGGCCGCGGTGTGCATGCTGTCCCTCATGGGGCTTGCCGTCCTGGGCCGCAAGAGAAAGTAACGAACGAGGGAATGACTTTGGGAATCCCCCTTTAAAGCCCCCTCATGGAGAAAAGGCTGTTTTAATCGAATATCACAACACCCCTGCAATGATGAAGGTTCACCGGCATCAAAGCAAGGGTGTTTTGCTGTGTAATAAAGATTGCCCTTTCCCGGAAGGGGTGCAGGGGGAACCGCGCTTTCCGGCTTCGGAAAGGGTGGTTCCCCCCTGCAAAAATGTTTCGTTGTTTTCCCGTCAGCGTCCCGAACGGCGGCGGCTGATCATGTTATCCTTGCCCGCTTCACCGTTGGCTTTGGGCGCGGCATCGGGCTTCGGCGCGGTCTCGGTCTTGCAGGCAGCCGGCGGCATATACGCCGTGTTCGGCTTCTGCGGAGTATAGGTCTGCGTTCCCTGCGGCACAGGGGGCTGCTGCGCAGGCTTCTGCGCGGCAAACTGCTGCGTCCGCTGGGGCACCTGCGGCTGCGCGTTCTGCGATACAGGCGTCTGCACAGGCGGACGATTGACATTTACAGGCGGCATATTCCGCTGCTGTGCGGCAGCCTGCTGGCTGCGCTGGGCGGCCCGCTGCGCCTTTCTGCGGCGGTTGGAACGATAGATGGAATAGCCATAGGCACCGCCGCCAACGACCGCGCCCAGCAGGATCAGGCCGATCCACAGCCCGCCGCTGCCGCCGCCGGAGGTGGGCGCCTCGGTGTACACCGGCACAAAGCTGGTGGTCGCCACCGGCGCAATGGTGGAGGTGGGGGTCACGGAGGGTGTTACGGTGGGCAGCGCCTCCACGTTGGGCGATACGGTGGCCAGCAGCTGGTTGAAGGGCGCGTAGGTAACGCTGTTCAGGGCGGGGTTGGTCCACACGCCGCTGTTGAAGTCCTCCACCGAGGTGATGCTGCCGGTGTTGTTGTTCTGGGAGGTACCGGTGCTTTCGCTGCTGGTGTTTTCCACGTACTGGCGGTATTCCTCACTGGCCAGATAATCCGCCAGCTCGCCCAGGCGCAGCACGGTGAAATAGTTGCCCATCACATAGCCTTCGGTACCGTCCAGGCTGATGTGATACCATTCGATGCCGTCGACCACCTTGGTCTCCATCACCAGGGCAAAGGCGTACTGCTGCATCATGGCCACCACGTTGCTGGCAACGCTGGCCTCCTTGCGCAGGCGCACATTGTTGGTGTTGACATAGCCCCAGCTGGACAGGCTCTCTTCGGTAATGGGCTCCAGCGTGGCGGTCGGGGCCGGCGAAGGCGTGGGCGTACGCAGGCCCTCTTCGTAGATGATGGATTCCTCGCGGCTCATGCGGCGCAGCTGATCCTCACGGATGTAGCCGTACAGGCTGGAGTTGTAGCGCACCAGATACCAGTAGTGCATGTCGGCTTCGGGATACTCCTCCGCCAGCACCCACACCACATCGCCGGCGGGCAGCACGGCGGTAATGGCGGCATTGGTATCGGCCTGCGCGCGTAGCATCACGTTGCTGCCCTGCGTCATGGCATAGCCCTGATAGGGCTCGGGCGTCGCGGTGGGCACGGGCGTGGGCGTGCTCTTGGGCTGCAGCGCGGCCAGATAGGGCGCGGCCTCCTCGGAGGAAATGTGCCGCAGGTTGTGATCCTCGGCATAGCCCTCCTGATTGCCGTTCAGCACGGTCACGCGATCCCACACCACGCTGTCCACGGTGGTCTGTGCCTGCACAAAGACAAGCGTTTCGGTGGGCATGAACATGATGACCATTTCGCCTGCCGCCACGCCGGTCTTGAGCGGCGCGGTGCGCTGGGTCAGCGCGTAGCCGACATAGGATGCGGGCGGCTGCGTGATCACGGGGGTGCCGGTCACCACGGGGGTAACGGGAGCCAGGTACTGCTGTGCCTCCTCCTCGCTGATGTGCCGCAGCTGCGCGTCGTTGATGAAGCCGCCGCGGCCGCTGCTGACGATGGTCGCCTGATCCCAGGTGATGCCGCCGCCCACCGTCTGGCCGCTGATGCTGACCAGGGTGCCGGGGATGACATGCTGGGTGATGTTGCCGCTCATGGAAGCCGCGTCCCGCAGCTGTGCCACGGTAGCCGTCAGCGCATAGCCGGTATAGACAGGCGCTTCGGTGGGCACTGCGGTGGGAATGTCGGTGGGCACCACGGTGGTGATGGTCACAGGCGTAAGGACGGGGGTCACCACGGGCGTGGCGGTGGGCGCGGGCACGCGCACCGGTGCCGGGGTGGTCAGGGAGTTCTGATACTGCTGGGAGGCCTCCGCGGTCTCCAGCTCCAGGAAGCGGGCCATCATGTAGCCCTCACGGCCGTTGATCAGGCAATGGTACCACTTGTCGCCCTCCACGGTGACGGAGTCCATCACAAACACCGGGGTGCTCTTGCCGTACTGCTTGATCTGCTTGCCGCCGGTGGACGGCGTGGCGCGGAAGTTGACGTTGTTGGTATTCAGCTTTGCCCAGCGGTCGATGTACGCGCCGTCGGGGATCTCGGTGGGCGCAGGCGTGGGCGTGGCGGTGGGGGCGGCGGTGTAGCCGAAGTGGGCGTTGACCTCCTCCTGCGTCAGGATGCGTACTACGGTGGACTGCATAAAGCCGGTGCACTCGGTGGCCTTGCCCTGATCGACGGTGACCACATACCAGGTCTCGCCCTGCGGGTTGTTGAGCGAGCCGGAGATGTAGCCCACATCGCCGCTGCTGACGGTGCGCAGCACGGTGTTGCTGCCGGCGGAGGAGGGCTCGCTGCGCAGGTTGATGTTGTTGCCGCGGGGCGCGCACCAGGCCTCCATATCATAGATGGTATAGGGCAGCGCGGTGGGGCCGGGGGTCGGCGTGGCAGGCACCGCGTAGAGGAACACGACCTCGGCGGGGCTCAGTACGCCCTCCTCGTTCAGTTCGACCATCACGGTGTCGCTGCTGATCAGCTCATAGCCGGCGCTCAGGCCGAAGGGCTGACAGAACACATAGTTGGTGCCGGGGTAGCATTCCTGCGTCTGCGGAGCAGCCACATCACGTCCCTCGGTATCGCGGTAGCAGATCACGATCTCGCGGCTGCGGATGGGCGCGCGGTAGACAAACTCGGGCACAGCCGGGGTGACCGCGCCGTTTTCCACGGTGACGGGCACATACTCGCCGCTGACAAGCACATAGTCATCGGGCACCAGCGCCTCGTTGGGCAGCAGGGCGTTTTCGCCCTCAAAGCAGATGACGCTGTTATCCTCGGCAAAGGGCACGGCATTGCCCTCCAGACGGTAGATAACGCGTACCAGCACGGGCTGGGGCGCGGGCGTGGCCGTCACCTCGGGTTCGGGCGTGGCCGTTACTTCCGCCTCGGGCAGGGCATACAGGAAGGTGATCTCGGTGTAGTTGGCGCCGTTTTCATCCACAAAGACGTACTTGACGCCTTCGCTGTCCGCCAGCACAAAGCCTTCCGCAAGGTCTGTGGGGGCCGGCACCACGGGGTTGGTGCCCGCGATGCAGGTCACCGTGGTATCGGAAGCCACGGGATGCCCCTCGGCGTCCGTATAATGCACGGTCACGCTCACGGGCATGGGCGTGGGCTCGGCGGTCACCACGGGGGCAATGGTCTCGGTCACCACAGGAGCGGTGCAGAGGAAGACCACCTCCTTGGGGGTCACGATGCCAAAGTCGTTGCGGACGGTCGCCTGCGTATCGCCCGTCAGCGTGTAGCCATAGGGCAGCGCGGCAATGTCCGCCGTCACGGTCACGGTCTGGGCGTAGGGCACGGTCACCGTACCGCCCTCGGCCACCACCGTGCCGTTTTCATCCTTGTACACCACGGGCACCGCCACACCGGCAGGCTCACGGTACACAAAGGTCACTTCGGTATCGGTCCAGGCCACAACGCGTTCCGCTTCGCCGATGAGCCTGAAGCCCTCGGGAATGTCCGCCGCGGGCGTGACAGTCACGGTCTCGCCGTAGGGCACGGTGATCGTGCCGGGCTCGGCCAGGTTCACGCCGTTTTCATCCTCATAATAAACGGTGATGACGGTATCCTGCGGGGCGGCGTAGGTGTAGACCACCTCGGAATCGTTCCAGGTGACGGGGCGCTCGGCTTCGCCCAGCAGGGTGTAGCCGGCGGGGATGTCGGCGGCGGGAACCACGGTAGCGCTCTCGCCGTAGGGCACGGTCACCGTGCCGGAGGGCGCGATCTCGGCGCCGCTTTCATCGCGGTAACAGACGGTAATGATGGTATCCTGCGGGGCGGCGTAGAGGAAGATCACCTCGGTATCCGTCCAGCTGACGGTGCGCTCGGCATCGCCGATCAGCGTATAGCCGGCGGGAATATCCGCCATGGGCGTCACGATGATGCTCTGTCCGTAGGACACCGCCGCCGCGCCGACAGGCGCCAGCAGGGCGCCGGACTCATCCACATACAGCACGGTCACTTCGGTATCGTTGGGGGCGGCGTAGACAAAGGTCATATCGCCATCGCCCCAGCGAGCAGTGCGCTCGCCCTCGCCGATCAGCGTGTAGCCTTCGGGAATGTCCGCCGCGGGCGTGACGGTCACGGTTTCGCCGTAGGGCACGGTCACCGTCGTATCCTCCGCCAGCGTTTTGCCGCTGCCGTCGGTATAATGCACCGTAAGCACGCTGTCCGCCGGTGTACGGTAGACAAAGTACACCATCGCGTTGTCCGCATCGTCATAGCGGACGGTGTAGCTGGTCGGCTCCTGCAGCTCATATTCCCCGGGAATGCCGACCGGCTGGGGGGTGATGGTCACGGTCTCACCGTAGGCGATGTTCACCACGCCCGGCTCTGCCAGGCTGACAAATTCTTCATTGAGATAGAACACCTGCACCTGCTTGACCGCCGGCGCGCGGTAGACAAACACCACTTCGTTTTCGGGGTACGTCACGGTGCGAAGGGCCTCGCCCTGCAACGTCCAGCCGGCGGGCACCTGGGCCTCGGCGGACACCGTCACGCTTTCGCCATGGGGCAGCAGCACAAAGGCGGCGGGGGCGATGTCGGCGCCGTTTTCATCGGTATAGCGCACAGTGACATGCACCGGGGCGGCGTAGACAAAGCTGACACTGCTCTCGCCGTAGGAAACCGTCTTCTGCACCTCGGAGAGGAGCACATAGCCCTCAGGCAGGTCGGTCGGGGCGGCGGTGACGGTCACGCTGCCGCCGTAAGGCACCTGCACCTCCTGCGCGGTGGCAATGTTGACATTGTTTTCATCCACAAAGCAGATCATCGTCACGCCGGGGGCGGGCGATTTGTAGACAAAGCGTACTTCGCTCTCGCTCAGCACGCCGTCGAGGTAGCTGACCTCCTGTGCGGGGGCGGAAACAAGCGTATAGCCATCGGGAATAACGGCGGAGGGCATCACCTGCACCGTCGCGCCGTAGGGCACCAAAGCAGTGGAGCTCTGCGCCAGCTGCGCGCCGTTTTCATCCACATACAGCACGGTCACCACCGCGTCCGCGGGGGCGGCGTAAATGAAGTAAACGACCTCATCGGTATAGGACGCCGTCTGCTCGGCTTCGCTTACCAGCGTATAGCCTGCGGGAATATCGGTGGCAGTGGGAGTGACGGTCACGCTCTGACCGTAAGGCACTGTCACGGTCGTGGGCGTGGCAATGGCGGTGTAGCTTTCATCGAGGTAATACACCGTCACGATGGTATCGGCAGGCGCGGCGTAGATGAAGTAGACGGTTTCATCGGTGTAGCTGACCGTCTGCTCCGCCTCGCTCACCAGCGTGTAGCCGGCGGG
>JAZRWA010000117.1:0-13383 GCA_045599485.1 Clostridia bacterium
CATCGGTGAAGGAGTAGAATGCTTCCTGAATGACGGAAGGGAAAGGGGATGTCTGCTCGTTCAATCCGGACGCGTCATAGGGAACAGGCTGTCCCTCGAAGTACTCGGGGTAAAGAATGGCCAGCGTGACGGTGGGACGAAGGATGCCGGAAGCGAGAAAGTCAGCGGCGGCAGAGGCATCGCTGACAGCAGAGACAGCGGTTTCGCCGTTCAGCGAAGGATAAGTGATACCAATGGTACGGTAGAGTGTGGGGCTGCTGTCGTGATCGACAAAACGAAGTTCCACATTGTTTTCGAACTACTCGGGAACGATGATACGCATGGTATTCCAGAGGGTGTCACAGACTGAAAGATCCTACGCGAAGGCGGGAGAAGCTGCCAAACAGAACAGCAACAGAATCAGGAACAGTTTTGTTTTCATATGAGCCTGCCTTTTTGAGGATGTTGCGGGAATTAATCGACGGGGTAGGAGTAGCCGAACATGCTGGAAAGATCACGACATTTGTCGGGATTGACGTTGGCCGCACGGTTGATCATATCGCCCATGAACCACATGAAGGTGCTTCCGCCGCCGTCCAGATTGAGCGCCTGCGTGCAGCCCATGCCAAGCATGTGGTTGGCGAGCCAACGGAAGGTGCAGCCGTTGGAGGTGGAGATACGTCCCTGTACCAGAACCGCCCAGTAATGGCAGGGTTCAACCATACCAAGGGCCATGCGCGGGTTTTTGTCGTTGTTAAGCACATTGCTGATGGAAAGGCTTTCGTTGACGATGCCGTCTTCAATGAGGATAGGACCGAAAGCGAACGTATCGGTGACGCCCATCTGCAGGTATTCCTCGGCGGTGAGCTCATCACTGTCATAGACTCGCATGGTGCCGTCGTTGAACAGCGCCAGTACATCAAGCGGCGGGAAGTTTTTGTTGCCCTTGGGTCGGGTGACGGTGGAGATGATCTCGCCGCCGCGGATGATGATGCCTTCGGGCAGTTTGTTATAATGACGGATGCCGAAATAGTCGTCGCTGAAGGCAAACAGCGCGTTGTACTGCTTGACAATATCAAAGGGACCGATCAGATTGTAGCCGTCCGCCTTGCGTCCTTTGCCGAGCATGGCAGAAGGCAGCGAGTTGGGAGTGCAGTAGATTTCTGCTTCGAACCATGTCATCAGGGGGCTCTTGGTGGAGTAACGGCGGATGGCGATGGAAAGATCATGGCTGATGTAATACCACTGACCGTCATCCCGGTTGGAGTAGGAGAAGGGTTTGGCGGATTCATCCGCCAGGAAGTGCTCCTCATTCAGTTCGGGAAGTTCCACCTGCTTCTGGGGCCCCTTGGGGGTTGCAGTCACCTTGGGCGTCGGGGTAGGCTTGGGAGTGGGAGACGGCGTAGGGGAAGGCGTGGGCAGCGTGAAAAGCAGCTCCTGTTCCCCGGCGGTCAGATAGCCGGTCTGCTCGTGACCGAGATACGACTGAAAGGACTTGGTTGCGGTGATCAGGGTCTTGTTGTAGGTGCCCGCGGTAGCGGTGGAGTTGAAATAGCGCCAGAGGATCAGCTGCTTCTTGGCTGCCAGCACATCATCACCGCTGCATCCGTCATAGAAATCACGGTAGCTGTTGCCGGTATATTCGGGCAGCGTAACAGATTCGCCGTTCAAAGCAGCAGAGAGCTTCCGGCTGTAGGCATTATCCGAATAGATCAGCGTTTGCAGCTCCTGCGTGGCGATACCTGTCTCGGCAAAGCCGCAATCGGATTCAAACTGGCGGATACGCTTTTCGGTATCGGAAGTGAAATCCTCTGTGAACTTATTGGAAGTGAAATATCCCAGTTCGTACAGACGCTTTTTAAGCGCTTTGACGTCATCACCGCTGCTGCCGTTTTTGAGGGTACGGTAAGTGCCCTCCGCGGAGGCAAAGCTCAGAAGGAACAACAGCAGGAAGGTTACGATAAGCAGAATTGTTTTTTTCATCTGATTTTTTTCCTAAATCGCATTCGTGCATTTACGACAGCACGCCCCGAGCCCGAAAACAAAGCATTTCCGGGCCCGGAGCGGGCAGAAAAAGCATAGAAATAATTATTTGGCGTTTTTGACCTGATCCCAGAAGGTGTTGTAGAGGCTCAGGGTCTTATCATCCAGGTCGTGATAGAATTCGCAGCGGGCAATCACTTCGTCGGAGGGATTGATGGTCTCGTTTTCGGTATACTCTTCACCCATCAGATCGATGGCACCCTGGTTGGGGCTGGAGTAGAAGATGTATTCACAGTTCATCTGGGCGATGTCGGGACGGCAGAGGAAGTCGATCAGCTTCTCGGCGTTTTCCTTGTTCTTGGCATCGGCGGGGATGACGAGGGGATCGATCCAGATGTTGCTGCCTTCCATGGGCACCACATAGTCAAGGTCTTCGTTGCCGTCCATGGCGTACAGCGCGTCGCCGCTGTACACAACAGCCAGAGCGGCCTCACCCTTGATCATAGCGTCCTTGGTTTCATCCACATAGTAGGCTTTGACAAGGGGTTTCTGTTCCAGGAGGGAGTTTTTGGCTTCGTTGAGCTCTTTGATGTCGGCACTGTTGGCGCTGTAGCCATTGACTTTGAGGCCGATCAGCATCGCGTCACGCAGAGAGAGCATCATGAAGATCTGGTCGGCATACTGCTCGTCCCAGAGAATCTTCCAGGAGGAGGCGTCCTCAGCGCTCACTTTGGTGGTATCGAAGAGGATGCCCAGCGTGCCCCACATGAAGGGGACGGTGAACTTTCCTTCCGGATCGTAGTCGGCATTGCGAAGATCCTCACGGATATAGGCGAAGTTGGGGATGTTGTCAAAGTTGATCTCCTGAATGAGCTCTTCCTTGATCATGCGCTCTACGCAATAATCGGAAGGTACGACCAAATCGTAGCTGCCGCGGCTGGTGCGCAGGGCAATCATCATGTCTTCATTTTCGGTAAAGTACATACAGTTGACCTTGATGCCGGTTTCGTCGGTGAACATATCGAGAACGGCGGGATCCATGTAGTCGTACCAGTTGAAGAGATTGACTACTTCTTCAGCGGATGCGACAGAGAGGAGGGAGATGAGCAGCAGCGCTGCCATGAGCAGGGAAACGAATTTTTTCATTTGACTGTCCTCCGTTTTTTAATATGCATAAGCCATATGGCCGGATGCCTTATTTTTTTTCGTCTGCTGTCATGGTGCGGCGATTGACAACAATCAAAAGTACCAGCATGACAACAAACATGATACTGCTCAGGGCGTACATGGTGGGCTTGATGCCCTTGCGTGCCTGAGAATAAATGAGGGTGGAAAGATTCTGCACCAGCGGCGAAGTGGTGAAATAACTGATGGTGAAGTCGTCCAGAGACAGGGTGAACGCGAAAATGGCACCGGTGACCACGCCGGGCATGATCTGCGGAATGATCACGTGGCGAAGTGCGTAGGACGGTGTTGCACCAAGGTCAAGCGCGGCCTAATACGTGTTCTGATTCATTTGCGACAGCTTTGGCATGACTGATACGATGACATAGGGGATGTCAAAGGTGATGTGAGCCAGAAGCATCGTGACGTATCCGCGTTCCACTCTCGTGAAGATGAAGAGCAGCATCAGCGAGATACCTGTAACAATGTCGGGCATGGTCATGGGAATGTTGTTGAGGGCCAGCATGAGACCCTGCGGACGCTTTTTCATCGCATGGATGCCGATGGCGGCAAGGGTGCCAAGAAGGGTGGCGAATACCGTAGCCAGAAGAGCGATCGTGACGGTGATGAAAAGTGCCTGCATGATATCGGCATTACCGAACAGTTCACCATACCAACGGAAGGAGACGCCTTCAAATTTGGCACGGCTTGTGCCGCTGTTGAAGGAGAAAACGATCATGACGATGATGGGGATGTAAAGCAAAAGCAGCAGCAGCGCCAGATAGATGCGTTTAAGTGCTTTTGTCATACGGCACCGCCTCCTTCTCCCTCGGGATCGACTTTGCGCAAAATTCCGATGGAAATGAGCATCAAAATCATCATGATCAGCGACATGGCGCTGCCGGGGTTCCAGTCGGAGATCGTGGCGGAAAGGAACTTGCTTTCAATCAGATCGCCGAAAAGCTGCACCTTGCTGCCGCCAAGCAGTCGGCTGATGTAGAAGGTCGTCACAGCGGGCATGAAAACCATGGTAATACCGCTGACCACGCCGGGAATCGAAAGAGGCATGGTGACTTTGTAGAACGTCTGCCATTTGTTGCAGCCCAGGTCCATCGCCGCTTCGGAGAGCTTGTAGTCCATTTTGTTAAGGACATTGTAGATAGGGAAAACCATGAACGGCAGGAAGTTGTAGATCATGCCGAACAGTACGGCACCGGAGGTGTTGAGCAGCTTCAGACGACCAATGCCGATCCATTCGAGGAAGCTGTTGATGATACCGTTGCTTTCCATCAGTTCCATCAGTGCGACGGTACGCAGCAGGAAGTTCATCCACATGGGAACGATGAAGAGCACGATCAGTACAGGACCGGCTTTGAAGCCGCGCTCCGTCATGAAATGCGCTGCAGGGTAACCGAGCAGCAGGCAGGCGACTGTGCACAGGAACGCCATCCACACGGAGAACACAAGCGTGGAAATATTGACGGCACCGTAACCGAGGCCGAGGTCTTCGGCGGTGATACCCATTTCGGCATATACGGCAAGGTCATCCGCCATATTTTTGCGGGCCAGATAGTTGCTGTCCCAGAAAGCGGCGAAATTATCCAGTGTCAGGGCGCCGTTGACATCGGTAAAGGCGTAATAGGCCACCAACAGACACGGAACGACCGTGAAGATGATGATCCACAGTACATAGGGGGAAGCGAACAGGGGGCGATTGACGCCGTGATTGTGCTTAACATACCCGGCAACGAGTACAATGAAGCCAATCAGGCCCAATCCCATCAGCAGATAGGCCCAGATGGGCAGCTCAAACGTTGTCAACTGCGACCGCACCTCCCGCTGCATAGGGATTCCAGTCCTCGGTGGCATGCATGATGTGAATGTTGAAGGGGACGATGCTCAGACCAACGCGGCTTCCTTCAGGCTGCATCGTGGTGGAATGCACCTTCCAGGTGGAGTGGCCGGCGTCAATGATCATTTCATAATGTACGCCCTTGAACAGTACGCTCTTGACAGTGCCGGTGATCTGACCGATATCTTCGCCCACGACCATGATATCTTCGGGTCGTACAACAACATCCACGGGTACATTTTCTCCAAAACCGGAGTCAACACACTGGAAGCGGGTGGAACAGAATTCAACCAGCTCGTCACGGATCATGGTGCCCCGGAAAATGTTGGATTCGCCAATGAAGTTGGCGACGAAGGCATTTTTGGGTTCATCGTAAATATCCTTCGGCTTGCCGATCTGAAGGATTTTGCCGCTGCGCATGACCACGATGGTATCACTCATGGTCAGGGCTTCTTCCTGATCGTGCGTCACGTACAGGAAGGTGATGCCCAAGCGCTGCTGCATGTTTTTGATCTCCAGCTGCATGTCCTTGCGGAGCTTGAGATCCAGGGCCCCCAGAGGTTCATCCAGCAGAAGCATTTCGGGCTCGTTGACCAGCGCGCGGGCAATGGCGATGCGCTGCTGCTGACCGCCGGACAGAGAATCGACATCACGTTTGCCGTATCCCTGAAGGTTGACCAGGTCAAGCATTTTGTTGACTTTTTTATCGATTTCTCCACGGCTCATTTTTTTGATCTTCAGGCCGAAAGCAATGTTGTCGTGGACGTTCAGATGTGGGAAAAGCGCATACTTCTGAAAAACGGTGTTGACGCGGCGCTTGTAGGGAGGAAGACCGACGATGTCCTTGCCTTCGAACATGACCTGACCGGAGGTAGGAGACTCGAAGCCGCCGATGATGCGCAGCGTGGTGGTTTTGCCGCAACCGGAGGGCCCCAGCAGGGTGACAAATTCCTTTTTGCGGATATAGAGGCTGATATTGTCCAGAACCGTAACGCCGTCATAGTCCTTGCAGAGGTTCTGAAGATGAATCATATAGGGTGAATCGCTCATGAAGGCAATCTCCTTTATATTTTATCAGAAGCTTGGGGGATTGGAGACCCAGATGACTTTGGCAGGGCGTTTGCCGGTATTGATCAGCCGGTGCGGCGCGGTCGGGTGAATACAGAAGCTGCTGCCGCATTTGACACGGTGCCGCTGCTCGCCGAGCTTGAGCACAACGCTGCCGGAGAGAACATAACCGAATTCCTCTCCTTCGTGCGGAGGAAGTTCGAAGGACTCTCCTCCGGGACCGATCTAAAGCAGGATGGGTTCCATGTCGTTTTTCTGAGCGCTGGGTACCAGCCAGACAACGCTGCCCCGGAGTGCTTCTTCATCGGTTTTTTCAAACATGTCGACAGCGTCAAATACAATTTTTTCGTCATCGTCGTTTTCTGAAAAAAAGGTTTTGAGATCACTGCCGAGGCACTCGAGCATATCAGTCAGCGTAGCAATGGAGGGCGACGCCAGGTCGCGCTCCACCTGCGAAATGAAGCCTTTGCTCAGTTCACAGCGGTCGGCCATTTCTTCCTGAGTCAGGTTGCGCTGCAAACGCAGACGGTGCAGCTTTTCACCGATGTTCATGTTCTGCCTCTTTGATGCGTGAAGTTTAGTAAAAGTAAATTTTGTGTGAAAGTCCGGAGTTTAGAATTACTAAACAGGCGAACGCAAATAAGTAAACCATAAAACATGGGAGATGTCAATATGATTTTTATTAACAATTTGTTGCAAAGCGACTGGAATTCTGGTATAATAGCAATGGTCAAAGTTAGTCAGTGAACAGCATTGACCGGAGGAAGCCTATATGCGTTTAAGTGATGCAATCGAACAATTTATCAAAGAAATGATGCAGGCGGGAGAGCAGCCCGGCATTGATCTGAAAAGGAATGAGCTGGCAGATTATTTCCATTGTGCGCCTTCGCAGATCAATTATGTGCTCTCAACCCGCTTTACACCCGATCATGGGTATGTGACCAGCAGTCAGCGCGGCGGCGGCGGTTATATCCGTATTGTGCGGATCGTACGCCGTCCGGAGGAACAATTGAACTATCTGCTCAACGAGCGGATCGGCAATGCCATTACCGCTGCGGACGCAATGATACTGTGCGGGCAATTGTTGGAAAATGATGTGATTACCGAGGATGAAGCTTTGCTGATGAAATCTGCGGTTTCGCAGGCAGCATTTGCGGTGCCCATTCCTGAGAATGTAAAGGACGCGGTGCGTGCCAAGGTGCTGCGCAGTATGCTGCTTGAAGTAATGCAGAGAAAGGACGGCGGGCGAGATGATGATGTGTGAAGAATGCGGAAAGCGTCCTGCGATCTTGAACGTTACAGTGCTATTTGCTGGGAAAAAGATCAGCCGCAGTCTTTGCCCTGTGTGCGCGGCCAAAATGCAGCGCGGGGACGCGGCGGGCGCCCAGAGCGCGGTCATGGGGTCTTTGCGTACAGAGGAAAGTGTTCAGCACCTCAGCTGCCCTCAATGCGGAACGACCGGAGAAAAGCTGCTGAAGGAGGGCCGGGTCGGCTGTGCAGAGTGCTATAAAACCTTCAGATCGATTCTGAAGGATGTTCTGATGAGCCTGAACGGTGTGGATCATCATGTGTCGGACGGATGGGAAGAGGATCATTCGGATGCTCCGGAGGAAATTCAGCTGGAGGTCGCGCAGATGACCGAACCGTCTGATGAAGAGAAAAAAGCGGCTTCACTGCGGGAAGCTTTGTTTGAAGCGGTGCAGAGAGAAGATTTTGAGGAAGCAGCAAGGCTGCGGGATCAGATCCGCGCAGCGGAAAGCGTGAAGCATGAAGGATGAAATCATCAACGGTTCTGTCACGCTGAGAAGAAATTATGCCGATCTTCCTTTTGACGCGTTGAAAAACAGCGATACCGCCCTGCCAATCCTGACGCGCGTGACGACGCGGCTGCAGCAGGAAGAAGAGACATGGATCGCACTTCCCGAATCACGCATGGACGAAGAAGGAAAAAGGGTTTTTCGATTTCTGCGGTTGATCAGCAACGATATTGACGATGCTGTGAATGCACAGCTGTTTGTGCTGAAAGGGGACAGCGCAGCGGTACAGGCCGCGGCAGCGGATCATGTGGCGGTGACTGTAACTCGTTCTGCTGATGATCTGGAGTTTTCCTATAATAAATGCAAAGATATCATTCGAAAACTGGAGGACAGTCATCCCTATGCAAGAACGGGGGAATTAGGTTATCTGACAGCACGCCCCTGCGATGCGGGAAGCGGACTGAGAGCTTCCCTGCTGCTGCATTTGCCAATGCTTCAATTCTCCCGGCAGCTGCCGATGGCGATGAAGCTTTGCGGAGACAAAGGACTGCTTTTGCGGCCTGAAACCGTAGCGATGCCGGGTCAGGCGCCGGCACTGTACCTGATATAGAACCGGGTTACCATGGGCAAAACCGATGAGGAGCTGATGACGGCTGTAAAAAAAGGCGCGGAAGTTCTGATAGCACTTGAACGAAAACAACGGGAAGAAGCCCGGGTAAAGCAATCGGATGGGCCGCTTGATGCCGTCTATCGTGCGTATGGAGAGGCACGCTATGCCCGCCGATATACACGGGCGGAATGTGGGGTGCTGTGGTCCAGAATGACGCTGGGGTATTCATTGGGCGTCATGCTGGTGCGTCCGCCGGAGCTGGATAAGCTGTGGAGCATGGCGTTTGAAAACCAGCGGGAATGGAAGGCCGCGGCGGCTCAGCAGGCAGTCAGCGAGGATGTACTGCGGGCCAGAAAAATCAGAGAATTACTGAGCGGAGGTGCCTGATGGCAACCTATAACAGATTGAATGAAAAAGCAAAGCGTGTTCTGGAAACGGCGCGTACGGAAGCGGCAAATCTGATGCAAAACTGTATCGGTACAGAGCATTTGCTGCTGTCACTGCTGATTTGCGCCCCGGAGGATGTGCCGGAGCTGCCGGAGAGCCTGAATCCCGAAATGGTACGCTCCGCCATTCGCATTCTGAGCGCGGGCAACGGACAAGGTGAGCTGCCGGATGAGCTGACGCCAAACGCAAAAAAAGTGCTGGATAACAGCTATCGCATTGCCCGCCAGTTTCAGCAGAACTATGTGACCGCGGCGCATTTGTGGCTGGCGTTATTGGATGAAGAAGAGGGCATGGCCTCACGCATTCTGAACGCACCCGGCATTGACCGAAAAAAGCTGCGGGAAAATGCTGCACGGAAGGCTGCGGGGGAAAACAATGCGCCTTCCAAAGAAAAGGAAGAAAAGACACTGCTGGATCAGTATGGTATCGATCTGACGGAAAAAGCGCGTTGCAACGAGCTGGATCCTGTGATTGGACGAGATCGTGAGACTGAGCGTATCATTCAGATCTTATCCCGCCGTACCAAGAACAATCCGGTACTCATCGGCGAACCCGGTGTGGGAAAAACGGCTGTCGCAGAAGGACTGGCTGAAAAAATCATCAGCGGACAGATTCCCGAGACGCTGGTTGGAAAACGGCTGATCAGCCTGGATACCGGTGCGTTGATTGCGGGTACCAAGTTCCGCGGAGAGTTTGAAGATCGGCTTACGGGGCTGATGCGGGAAGTGAAAGAAGCCGGCGATGTGATTCTGTTTATCGATGAACTTCAGAACATCGTCGGCATGGGCAAGGGTGAAGGCACGATGGACGCAGCCAATATCCTAAAGCCCATGCTCTCCCGCGGTGAGCTGCAGTGCGTCGGCGCTACTACCACAGATGAGTATCGTAAGCACATTGAAAAGGATGCAGCGCTGTCCCGTCGCTTTCAGCCTGTCATGGTGGACGAACCGACCGAGGAAGAAGCGGTCATGATCCTGAAGGGACTGCGTGATAAATACGAAGCGCATCATCGTGTGCACTTTACCGATGAAGCCCTTGAAGCGGCAGTGAAGCTGTCCGCACGCTATGTGGCAGACAGGTGCATGCCCGATAAGGCGGTGGACCTGATGGACGAGGCAGGCTCCAGGGTACGTATTGCTTCCTTTACGCCTCCGCCCGATCTTAAGGAGCAGGAAAGTTCACTGCAGGCAATATCCCGCGAAAAGCAGGAAGCCATCGACCGTCAGGATTATGAGCGTGCCGCGGCTTTACGGGATGATGAGCATGCCATCCGGGCTGAGATGGATCGAAGCAGAACGGAATGGGAGAACAAGAAGCT
Organism: Clostridia bacterium; assembly: GCA_045599485.1. Classification (GTDB taxonomy): domain Bacteria; phylum Bacillota; class Clostridia; order Christensenellales; family Aristaeellaceae; genus SFMI01. Next base: position 10,179 of record JAZRWA010000117.1, read on the forward strand.
ATCTTCGGTTGGTGTGGTCAGCGAAGAGGATATTGCCGCTGTGGTATCCGCGTGGACGGGTATTCCGGTACAGCGGATGACAGAAGTGGAAAGTGAAAGGCTTTTGCACTTGGAAGAGATCCTGCATCAGCGCGTGGTGGGACAGACCGAGGCGGTTTCGGCAGTATGCCGGGCGATCCGCCGCGCAAGGGCAGGCCTGAAGGACCCCAAACGCCCCATCGGCAGCTTTTTGTTCCTCGGTCCGACAGGCGTCGGAAAAACGGAGCTCAGCCGGGCCCTGGGCGAAGCGATGTTCGGGGATGAAAACGCGCTGATCCGCCTGGATATGAGCGAGTACATGGAAAAGCATACCGTATCCAGAATGGTAGGCGCACCGCCCGGCTATGTAGGATACGAAGAGGGCGGTCAGCTGACGGAAGCAGTACGGCGCAGACCCTATTCAGTGGTGCTGTTTGACGAAATCGAAAAGGCGCATCCCGATGTGTTCAATATGCTGCTGCAGGTATTGGAGGACGGACGCCTTACCGATAATAACGGGCGCACAGTCAGCTTCCGAAATTGTATTATCGTCATGACCTCCAACGCGGGTGCGCAGGCGATCAACGAAAACCGCGTGCTTGGCTTTGGCAGCAGCGGCGCGGCGGATTATGATCGTATGCGCGACAGCGTGAAGGATGCGCTGAAGAGGATGTTCAAGCCGGAGTTTTTGAATCGAATCGATGAAACGGTGATCTTCCATGCGCTGACGAAGGAAGAGATCAGGCAGATCGCTGCCCTGATGCTGGAACAGATGAGAAAACGCCTAAACGAAAAGGGAGTGCGGCTCAGCTTCAGCAACGAAGCCATAGCACTACTTGCTGACGGGGGATTTGATGAAAAGCTCGGTGCGCGTCCGCTGCGCCGGGAAATTCAACGGAGCGTAGAGGACAGCCTCAGTGAAGAGCTGATCGCAGGCAGGCTGAAGCTGGATGATAGCATCCGCATGTATGTAAAAAACGGAAAGATCGCTTTTAAAAAGCAATAAAAAACAGCCCCGAAGGCAGCACGCTTTCGGGGCTGTACATTATGGAATTAATGTTCTCCGTCCCACTACAGCAGGAATTCATCAAGGAAAGTATGCATGAAACGATCGCGTTCCGCGGCAATGCGGGCGGCGGAGGGGGTGTTCATCATGTCCTTGAGGAGGAACAGCTTTTCGTAAAAGTGATTGACTGTGGAAGAGACAGAACGACGGTATTCGAAGGCGGACATGTTGGCTGTCGGCGGTACGGCCGGGTCGTGAAGCGGGCGGTTGCGGCTGCCGCCGAAAGCGAAGGCTCTAGCGACACCGATTGCGCCGATGGCATCCAGACGGTCAGCGTCCTGCACGCATTTGCCCTCGAGTGTTTTCGGCGTGACGGAATCGGTACCGCGGAAGGAAATCTCGCCGATGATCTCAAGGATAGCGTTGGCGGTATCCTGTATTACGTCATTCTATCGAAGGAAGGACGTCGCACGCAAAAGCCCCTCGTGCGTGTCGGGGGAAAGCTTGAAATCATCCACATCATGAAGGATTGCTGCAAGCGCGGTGATGAACGGGTCGGCACCTTCCTGCTTTGCAAGTGTCAATGCCAAGCGGTAAACACGCTGAGTATGGCTGAAATCATGCCCGCTGAAGTCATTCACGAAAACGCTTTGCGCAAAGGAGAGCGCTTTTGAGATGAGTGCGTCTCCCATTTTAAACCTCTAACGTATGATAGACTTCGCCGTCAAGGTTCTTCCACTCGAAATGGCAGTTGTCCATGATCATGTAGCTATGGGCAGTGTTCTCCTTCGGCAGGGATACGGAACCGGGGTTGAGATACAGATTGTGATTGCCAAAATCCAGCCATGAAGGCACATGCGTGTGACCGTGCAGCAGAATGTCACCATTTTGCAGCGGCGGCGGCGTCATGGTGTTGAATACATGACCATGAGTGGCGTAAATCAGACGGGAACCGGCTTCAAAAATGGCGGTATCGCTCATGATGGGGAATTGCAGTACCATCTGATCCACTTCTGCATCGCAGTTGCCGCGGACACAGATGATACGGCTCGACAGTGGATTCAGCATGGCAATGACGGATTTGGGAGCGTATTCCTCAGGCAGGTCGTTGCGGGGACCGTGATACAGGATATCACCGAGAAGCAGCAGCCGATCGGCATTTTCAGCCTCAAAGCGCTGAAGGAGTTGACGGCAATAATATGCGGAACCGTGGATATCGGATGCAATCATCAGTTTCATGGGAGACCTCCGGAAAAGTAAATAAAAAAAGTCCTTTCAATTATAAAGCAGCAGAGAGGGAAAAGTAAAGGAAAAACTGATTTTGACAGTTCGTACTCAAAATGCTATAATAAAGTACCATGTTTGAGAGGAATCGATATGAATATCATACAGATTATTGAACACAAGAAGAATAAAATGGTGTTGACGGATCAGGAAATTGATTATTTTGTCAAAGCAGCGGCGGACAGGGAGCATTCTCCGGTGATGGATTATCAGCTGGCGGCACTGCTTATGGCCATCCGGCTTAATGGTATGACGCCTGAGGAGACGACAAGATTGACGATTGCCATGCGTGATTCCGGCGATGTGGCGGATTTGTCGGGCATTCCCGGCATAAAGGTGGATAAGCATTCCACCGGCGGCGTTGGCGACACAACTACGTTGGTGTTAGCTCCTTTGGTAGCAGCCTGCGGAGTGCCCGTGGCGAAGATGAGCGGTCGGGGATTGGGACATACCGGCGGCACATTGGACAAACTGGAATCGATTCCGGGCTTCAGCGTTGATATTGATGAAGAACGATTTGTAACACAGGTGACGGAAATTGGCATTGCGGTTGTTGGTCAGACAGGGCATCTTGCCCCCGCGGACAAGACCCTGTATGCATTGCGGGATGTTACCTCTACGGTAGACAGCATGCCGCTTATTGCTTCTTCCATCATGAGCAAAAAGCTGGCTTCTGGTGCGGATGCCATCGTGCTGGATGTAAAGACGGGGTCGGGTGCGATCATGCGTACGCTGGATGATGCCATTGCTTTGGCCCAGGAGATGGTACAGATCGGAACATTGGCCCATAAACCCGTGATCGCTGTTGTGACGGGGATGGAACAGCCGTTGGGAACGCATGTCGGCAATGCGTTGGAAGTAAAGGATGCCATCGAAGTGCTTGCGGGAAAAACAAAG